>NC_020504.1:1829213-2136375 GCF_000349325.1 Streptomyces davaonensis JCM 4913 | reverse complement strand
GCAACCTCCTCCTCGAACGCCTCGACGAGCGGGCCGAGATGCTCACCGGGCGGCACAAGTCCCTGTCCATGGTGGAAGGCGTGCAGCACGGCGACGTCGACGGCATCGCCTTCGTCGGCTATCACGCGGGCGCAGGCATGGAGGGCGTCCTCGCCCACACCTACTTGGCCAACTCCATCACCGGGGTGTGGGTGAACGACGTACGGGCCAGCGAGGGGCTGCTCAACGCCCATGTCGTGGCCGAGTACGGGGTGCCCGTCGTGCTGGTCACCGGGGACGACGTGGCCTGCGAGGACGCGCTCGGGTACGCGCCCGAGGCGCCGAAGGTCGCCGTCAAGGACCATGTCTCGCGGTACGCCGCCGTCTGCCGAACCCCCAACCGGACCTTCGCCGACATCCGGGCCGCCGCCAAGGAGGCCGCCGCGCTGGCGGTCCGTCATGAGCCGGTGCGGGGCGGGCCGTTCACCGTCGCCGTGGAGTTCGACGCCGAGCATCTGTCGATGGCCGCGACCGTCGTGCCCGGGGTGGAGCGGATCGGGGAGCGGAAGGTGGCGTACACCAGCGGGACCATGTACGAGGGGATCCGGACCTTCAAGGCGGTCACCACGATCGTCTCGGCGGCGGTGGAGGAGCAGTATGGCTGACCGGCAGGCACTGGACGAGGTCGTGACGTTCACGTCCGAGCTGATCCGTATCGACACCACCAACCGGGGCGGGGGCGACTGCCAGGAGCGGCCCGCCGCCGAGTACGCCGCCGCCCGGCTGGCCGAGGCGGGGATCGAGCCGACCCTGCTGGAGCGCACCAAGGGCCGGACCAATGTCGTCGCGCGGATCGAGGGCAGCGACCCGTCGGCGGACGCGTTGCTGCTGCACGGTCACCTGGACGTGGTGCCCGCCGAGGCGCGGGACTGGACCGTGCACCCGTTCTCCGGGGAGCTCCGCGACGGGGTCGTGTGGGGGCGCGGGGCCGTCGACATGAAGAACATGGACGCGATGATCCTCGCCGTCGTCCGCTCCTGGGCCCGTGAGGGCGTACGGCCCCGGCGGGACGTCGTGATCGCGTTCACCGCCGACGAGGAGGCCAGCGCCGAGGACGGCTCCGGGTTCCTCGCCGATCAGCACGCCGCGCTGTTCGAGGGCTGCACCGAGGGCGTCAGCGAGTCCGGGGCGTTCACCTTCCACGACGGCAGCGGACGGGAGCTGTACCCCATCGCCGCGGGGGAGCGGGGCACCGGCTGGCTGAAGCTCACCGCGCGCGGCCGGGCCGGACACGGCTCCAAGGTCAACCGGGAGAACGCGGTCACCCGGCTGTCCGCCGCCATCGCCCGGATCGGCGCCCACGAGTGGCCGCTCCGGCTGACCCCGACCGTGCGCGCCGCCCTCACCGAACTCGCCGCCGTGTACGGCATCGCACCCGACCTGGACGATGTGGACGCGCTGCTGAAGAAGCTCGGCCCGGCGGCGTCCCTGGTCGAGGCCACCGTCCGCAACAGCGCCAACCCGACGATGCTGGACGCCGGTTACAAGGTGAACGTCATCCCGGGCGAGGCCGTCGCGTATGTGGACGGGCGCTATCTGCCGGGCGGCGAGGACGAGTTCCGTACGACCCTCGACCGGCTCACCGGGCCCGACGTGGAGTGGGAGTTCCACCACCGCGAGGTCGCCCTCCAGGCGCCGGTCGACTCACCGACGTACGCGAAGATGCGAGCCGCCGTCGAGGAGTTCGCGCCGCGGGGGCATGTCGTGCCGTACTGCATGTCCGGCGGCACCGACGCCAAGCAGTTCTCGCGGCTCGGCATCACCGGGTACGGGTTCGCGCCGCTGAAGCTCCCGGAGGGCTTCGACTACCAGGCCCTCTTCCACGGGGTCGACGAGCGCGTCCCCGTCGAGGCCCTGCACTTCGGGGTCCGGGTCCTGGACCGCTTCCTGCGGACGGCGTAGCGGAGTTGGGGGAGAACGTGCAGACCTTGCCGTACGGTTCCTGGCCCTCGCCCATCGACGCGGCCCTCGCCGCCGCGCACGACGGGCACCCCGAGTACGTGGGCTTCGTCGGGGACGAGGTGTGGTGGACCGAGCCGCGCCCCACCGAGGGCGGCCGCCGCACCCTGGTCCGCCGTCGCGCCGACGGCACCCAGGAGCCGGTACTGCCGGCGCCGTGGAACGTGCGCAGCCGGGTCATCGAGTACGGCGGTCACCCGTGGTCCGGAACCCTGGTCGACGGCGAACCGCTCGTGGTGTTCGTCGACTTCGCCGACCAGCGGCTCTACCGCTACGAGCCAGGCGGCGAGCCGAGCCCGCTCACTCCGGTGTCCGAGGTGGGCGGCGGACTGCGCTGGGCCGAACCGCGGATCCTGCTCGACCGCGGTGAAGTGTGGTGCGTGCTGGAGGAGTTCACGGGGGACGGGCCGAGCGATGTGCGGCGCGTCGTGGCCGCCGTACCGCTGGACGGGTCGGCCGCCGAGGACCGGGGAGCCGTGCGGGAACTCAGCGACGGGGCGCACCGGTTCGTCACGGGGCCGCGGCTCTCGCCGGACGGGCGGCGGGCGGCGTGGCTGGCCTGGGACCATCCGCGGATGCCGTGGGACGGGACCGAGTTGGTGGTCGCCGACGTGGGCGAGGGGCTGTCCGGGGCGCGGACCGTCGCGGGCGGGCCCGAGGAGTCCATCGCCCAGGCCGACTGGGCCGCCGACGGCTCCCTGCTGTACACGAGCGACCGCACCGGCTGGTGGAACCTCTACCGCGACGGCGTTCCGCTGTGCCCGCGCGAGGAGGAGTTCGGCGGGCCGCTGTGGAAGCTCGGCCACCGCTGGTTCGCCCCGCTGGCGAGCGAAGCGAGATGGGGGTCCCCCCGCCCGGAGGGTGGGGGAGGACTGATCGCCGTCGTGCACGGCCGGGGCGCCACCGCGCTCGGGATACTGGACCCCGAGACAGGCGAGGTCGTCGACGCGGCCGGACCCTGGACCGAGTTCTCGCCCACCCTCGCGGTGCACGGCGAGCGCGTGGTCGCCGTCGGGGCCAGCCCGCGCAGCGCCTACGAGGTCATCGAACTCAACACCCGCACCGGCCGCGCCCGGGTCATCGGCGCCGAGCACGACGACCCCGTGGACCCCGCCTACTACCCCGAGCCGCAGATCCGCACCTTCACCGGACCGGCCGGACGCGAGATCCACGCGCATGTCTACCCGCCCCACAACCCCGGCTGCGTCGCCCCCGGCGGCCGGCCCGCGCCGTACGTCGTCTGGGCGCACGGCGGGCCCACCGGGCGGGCGCCCCTCGTCCTGGACCTGGAGATCGCCTACTTCACCTCGCGCGGCATCGGCGTCGCCGAGGTCAACTACGGCGGCTCCACCGGGTACGGCCGGGAGTACCGCGACCGGCTGCGCGAGCAGTGGGGTGTGGTCGACGTCGAGGACTGCGCGGCCGTCGTGCTGGCCCTCGCCGAGGAGGGCACCGCCGACCGGCGGCGGCTCGCCGTGCGGGGCGGCAGCGCGGGCGGCTGGACCGCGGCGGCCTCCCTCACCGCCACCGACGTCTACGCCTGCGGCACGATCATCTACCCCATCCTCGACCTCGCCGCCTGGGCCGACGGGGAGACCCACGACTTCGAGTCGCGGTACCTGGAGAGCCTGGTCGGGCCGCGCGCCGAGGTGCCCGGACGGTACGCGGAACGCTCGCCGAGCGAGCACGCCGAGCGGATCACCGCGCCGTTCCTGCTGCTCCAGGGCCTGGACGACGTGATCTGCCCGCCCGCGCAGTGCGAACGGTTCCTGGCCGGCATGGCGGGACGGCGGGTGCCGCACGCCTACCTCGCCTTCGAGGGGGAGGGGCACGGCTTCCGCCGCGCGGAGACGATGGTGCGGGTCCTGGAGGCGGAGCTGTCCCTCTACGCTCAGGTGTTCGGCCTGAACCCGCCCGGCATCCCGACCCTGGAGCTCGTCAAGTGAAGCAACTCCTGCGCCCGCAGCGGCTCGCCCCCGGCGCCCGCGTCGCCGTCGTCGCGACCAGCGGGCCCGTGCCCGAGGAACGGCTCGCGGCCGGGCTCGACGTGCTGCGCGGCTGGGGCCTGGACCCGGTCGTGGCACCCCATGTGCTCGACCGGCACCCCGAGTTCGGCTACCTCGCCGGGACGGACGCCGACCGGGCCGCCGATCTCCAGAACGCCTGGTGCGACCCGTCCGTCGACGCCGTGCTCTGCGCGCGCGGCGGATACGGCGTGCAGCGGATGATCGACCTGCTCGACTGGGAGGCGATGCGCGCGGCCGGTCCGAAGGTGTTCGTGGGCTTCAGCGACCTCACCGTGCTCCACGAGGCGTTCGCACAGCGGCTCGGCCTCGCCACGCTGTACGGGCCGATGGCGGCGGGCATCGACTTCATCAAGAGCGCGACGGCCCAGGAGCACCTCAGGGCCACGCTGTTCGCCCCGGAGACGGTCCGCGAGATCGCCTCCCGCGGCCGGACCGTCGTATCCGGCCGGGCGCGCGGGGTCACCCTCGGTGGCTGTCTGTGCCTGCTCGCCGCCGAGCTGGGCACCCCGGACGCCCGTCCGTCCGCGCGGGGTGGACTGCTGTGCCTGGAGGACGTGGGGGAGGAGACCTACCGCGTCGACCGGTACCTCACCCAACTCCTGCGCGCGGGCTGGCTCGACGGGGTGCGGGGAGTGCTGCTCGGCTCGTGGGAGGAGTGCGACCCGTACGAGCGGCTGGGCCCGCTGCTCCTCGACCGGCTCGGCGGGCTCGGGGTGCCCGTCGTGGAGGAGTTCGGGTTCGGGCACTGCTCCGACGGGCTGACGATCCCCTTCGGAGCGACGGCCGAACTGGACGCCGACGCGGGCACGCTGACGCTGGATGAGCCCGCTCTGCGCTGAACTTCGGTCAAGAAACACCCGTTACGGCGATTGACCTCTTCTGACACGTGTCACACCATGACTACCGGCCGGAACTTACCGGTCGGTAAGTCGAGTTGTCCTCAGTGTGCCGGGTTGTCCTCAGTGTGGAGGTCCTGTGTCCCGTCGTGTGCTCGGATTCTGCGTCCCCCTCGCTCTCCTGCTCGGCGCCACACTCACCCAACCCGCCACCGCGACCTCGCAATACACCGTCACCGCACTGAAGTTCACCGTCCGGACCGGCGGCCGCACCTGCACGGTCGACGCCGACCTCTACCGGCCCTCCGGCGTGGACCACGCGCCGGCCGTGCTCGCCACCAACGGCTTCGGCGGCAGCAAGAACGACGGATCCACCGACGCCATCGGCAAGGCCTTCGCCCAGCGCGGCTATGTCTCGCTCGTCTACTCCGGGCTCGGCTTCGGCCGCTCCGGCTGCCTGATCTCCCTCGACGACCCGGCGATCGACGGCACGGCGGCAGCACAGCTCATCGACTTCCTCGGCGGCAAGAGATCAGCCGACGACGGCACCACCGCCGACTTAGTCACCCTCGACGCCCCCGGAGACCCGCGCGTCGGCATGATCGGCGGTTCCTACGGCGGCGCGATCCAGCTGGCCACGGCGGCCGTCGACCACCGCGTCGACGCGATCGTCCCGATGATCACCTGGAACGATCTGGCGTACTCCCTCGACCCCAACAACGCCGTCGGCGCCGCCAGTGTGCCCGGCGCCTTCAAATGGCAGTGGACGAACGGCTTCTACCTCATTGGTGAGGGGCAGCCCCTGCTGGAGGCGAGCCTCGACCCGTCCCGGATCAACTCCCTGTCCTGTCTGCACTTCGTCACCCGGGCCTGCGACACCATCCGCACCCTCAACTCCGGCAGCTACCCGGCGGACCGCACCGCCGAGCTGCTCGCCTACGCCCGCAGCGTCTCGCCGGTCTCCTACCTGGGCCGGGTCAAGGCACCGACCCTGCTGATCCAGGGCCAGGCCGACAGCCTCTTCAACCTCAACGAGGCCACGGCGACGTACAAGGCGCTCAAGGCGCGCGGCACCACCGCCAAGATGATCTGGCAGTCCTGGGGCCACAGCGGTGGCATCAGCGACCCGGCCTCCGGCGAACTCAACCTGGTCCAGGGCAACTTGGAGACCAGCTACGTCGGCCGCCGGGTCCTCGCCTGGTTCGACCGCTACCTGGGCGGCAAGCACGTCGACACGGGCCCCGCCTTCGCCTACTACCGCGACTGGATCACCGACCCCGACGGCACCTACGCCACCGCCGACCGCCTCCCCTCGCTCAGCCGCAAGCTGTACCTCTCCGGCGACGGCAAACTCGTCGACAACCGGGCCAAGGTGGCGCGCGGCAGCCGTACGTACACCAACTGGCTGATTCCGACGAGCCATTCCGAGAGCTCACTGGCCGGGGCGATCGGGCTGCCGGACCCGGCGCCGTACGACACCAAGGGCACCCACCTCGCCTGGACCAGCGAGCCGCTGGCCCGGACCACCGATGTCGTCGGCGCACCCCGGGCCACCCTGAAGGTCGTCTCCCCGAAGGCCGAGCGGACCCAGGGGTCCGGGAACGCCGCCGACAAACTCGTCCTCTTCGCCAAGCTCTACGACGTCGCGCCCGACGGCACCAAGACCCTGGTGCACCGCCTGGTCGCGCCGGTGCGGGTGCCGGACGTGGCGCGACCCTTCACCGTGACGCTGCCCGGCATCGTGCACCGGTACGAGCAGGGGCACCGGCTGCGCTTCGTGGTCGCGGCGAGTGACGACGCCTACTTCGGCAACCGGGGGATCAAGCCGGTCACCGTGGTGAGCGCGCCGGGGGACACGGGGGTGCTCGAGTTGCCGGTGGTGGGCGGCTGAGTCACCCGGAGGACCGCCCTCACCGTGCGTGACCAGGGCTTCGGGCGCACCCTGGGGGCATGAGTCCGAAGACCTCTCAGAGCGGTGGCGGTGGCAAGGTCGGTGGGAAGGGCGGCGGCCGGAACCCGGCGTTCACGCCTGCGCGGATCGCCGTTCTGGTCCTGGCCGTCCTCACGCTGATCTTCATCTTCGAGAACACCAAGGAGACCGAGATCCGCCTGCTGATCCCCCTGGTCACCATGCCTCTGTGGACGGCACTCCTGGGCACCGCCGTCATCGGCGCACTGTGCGGGGCGTATTTCATGAGGCGGCGCCGGTAGGCCGCCGTAGGCTGGCGGGATGCCGCACATCGCACCCCGCTATCTGGCCGAGAGTCCGCGCGTGGGCATACGCCCCTTCGGTCTCGAGGACGCCGCCGAGTTCACCGCCCGGGCCCGGGAGAGCAAGGCGCTGCACCAGCCCTGGCTGTTCCCGCCGGACAACGCCGCGCACTACGCCGCCTACGCGGGGCGACTGATCGAGGACCCGACCAAGGCGGGCTTCCTGGTGTGCGAGAAGGACGACGACGGCGCGCTCGCCGGGTTCGTCAACATCAACAACATCGTCCAGGGCGCGTTCTGCTCCGGCGCCCTCGGCTACGGCGCCTTCGCGCACGCGGCCGGGCGCGGACTGATGCGCGAGGCGCTCGGCCTGGTCGTCGGGCATGCCTTCGGGGCGCTGCGGCTGCACCGGCTGGAGATAAACGTGCAGCCCGGCAACACCGCCTCCATCGCCCTGGCCCGCGCCTGCGGATTCCGGCTCGAGGGCTTCTCCCCGGCCATGCTCTACATCGACGGCGCCTGGCGCGACCACGAACGCTGGGCGCTCACCGCCGAGATGGTGCGGCGCCCGGTGGATCAGGCCTGACGTCCGTGGATCAGGCCTGACGGTCCACGTACTCGTACACCGTGCCGTCCGGATGCATCGCGATCAGGTTCCGGCCGCCCGGGGTCGCCACCGGGCCCGCGATCACCCGGGCACCCAGCTCGACGAGCACGTCCCGGGCCTCCTCGATGTCCTTCACGGCGATCGTCGCGGCGACCTTGCGCAGCACCTCCAGCTCCGCCTCCGGGCCGCTCATCAGCAGGAAGCAGCCGACCGCGGCCACCTCCACACCGCCCCGCCCGAAGCGCTGGGCCCGGCCGCCCGCCAGCCGCTCGTAGAACGGGACCGCGGCCTCCAGGTCGTCGACGCAGACACGCAGCGTGGCTCCCAGAATCTCCATGTGTACGAGCCTAGTTGGCACCGGCCCGCCGCGGTGATCGGTTCGCCCGATCTGCACAGGGCCCGCGTTAGGCGCACCCCGCCCGGGGTACCCGGCGGCCATGGAGCGCTTGGACCACCTTGAGCATCTGGACAAGAACCTGGTCGACGAACTGACGCAGGTGGCGCGCGAGACGATCCGTGAGGAACTGCGCGAGCAGACCCGCAGGCAGCGCCGCACGGCCCTGTTGTACGCCGCCTCCGGCACCGTCGCCCTGTACGCGGGCGCGGCCCTCGCGCTCGCCCTCGGCCTGGCACTGGCCGCCGCCCTGCCGGACTGGGCCGCCGCACTGATCACCGCGGCGCTCCTGGGCATCGTGGCCTATGCGCTGCGCGCCGCCGCCAGGCCCACGCACACCACCGCGCCGGCCCCGCCCGGGCGCACCCTCGGCGGCACCGCGCCGGCCGCCCCGCCGAGCGGGCTCGGCATGCCGTACCCGCCGATGCCGTCCGCCGCGCCCGGCACCCCGGCCCCGCCCGAGGGCGCGCCGCACCCCGACGACATCGACCCCGAACAGCCGCACCACCGGGCGTGACGCACGGCGAACGGGCCGGGCCGGCGCAGGGCCGTCGTGATCACCGCGGAACAAGGGCACGATCGCTCCTTCCTGTCCTCCTGCCCGGTCACGTTTGGCCGTCCGGACCAGGGGGACGCGGAAGGCTCCCGTAGGCGAGCGAGCCATCGAGAACGGCCGGAGGCCCCATCGTGAGTCGACCCCGCATCGTGATCGTCGGCGCCGGATTCGCCGGGTACCGGACGGCCCGCGCCCTGTCCCGTATCACCCGGAACCGCGCCGAGATCACCCTGCTGAACCCGACCGACTACTTCCTCTATCTGCCCCTGCTGCCCCAGGTCGCCGCCGGGATCCTGGAACCGCGCCGGGTGACCGTCTCCCTCTCCGGCACCCTGCCCCACGTGCGGCTGGCGCTCGGCGAGGCGGACGTCATCGACCTCGACGGACGCACCGTGCACTGCACGGGACCCGAGGGTGACCCCGGAACCCTTCCCTACGACCGGCTGGTGCTGGCCGCGGGCAGCGTCAACAGGCTCCTCCCCGTCCCCGGCGTCGCCGAGCACGCGCACGGCTTCCGCGGCCTGCCCGAGGCGCTCTACCTGCGCGACCACGTGACTCGGCAGGTGGAGCTGGCGGCCGCCGACGACGACCCGAAGAGCCGCTCGGCGCGCTGCACCTTCGTCGTGGTCGGCGCCGGGTACACCGGCACCGAGGTCGCCGCGCAGGGGCAGCTCTTCACCGACGCCCAGGTGCGCGGACACCCCCTGCGGGCGGGCATGCGGCCGCGCTGGCTGCTGCTCGACATCGCCGACCGGGTCCTGCCCGAACTCGACGAGCGGCTCTCCCGCACCGCCGACAAGGTGCTGCGCGAACGGGGCGTCGACGTCCGTACGGGCACCTCGGTGAAGGAGGCCACGTCCGGCGGAGTGCTGCTGAGCGACGGCGAGTTCATCGACACCCGCACGCTGGTGTGGTGCGTGGGCGTACGGCCCGACCCGCTCGTCGAGTCGCTCGGACTGGCGCTGGAGCGCGGGCGCCTGCTGGTCGACCCGCACCTCCAAGTACCGGGCCGCCCGGAGCTGTTCGCCTGCGGGGACGCGGCCGCCGTACCTGATCTGGAGCGGCCCGGCGGTTACACCCCGATGACCGCGCAGCACGCCTGGCGGCAGGGCAAGGTCGCCGCGCGCAATGTGGCGGCCTCGCTCGGGATGGGCGAGCGCCGCGTCTACCGGCACCGCGACCTGGGCTTCGCCGTCGACCTCGGCGGGGTGAAGGGCGCCGCCAACCCGTTCGGCGTGCCCCTGTCCGGGGTGGCGGCGGGCGCCGTGACCCGCGGCTACCATCTCGCCGCCCTGCCCGGCAACCGCGTCCGGGTCGCCGCCGACTGGCTGCTGGACGCCGTACTCCCGCGCCAGGCCGTCCAGTTGGGCCTCGTACGGTCCGGGTCGGTACCGCTGGACACGGCGTCGCCGGAGCTGGCGCGGGTTCCGGGGCGGCCGGAGAAGGCGAAGGGGGCGAAGCAGGGGGCGGAGAAACGGGTGGAGGAACCGATGGACGAGCCTGCCAAGCACCAGCCCGGCCCGGCACCCGCGCGCACCGAGCCCCCCAGCCCCGTGAAGCGGGCGGACCTGCCGGCCGAAGGAGACTCATGAACACCGCCGAACTCGTCGAACTGGGACAGCAGTTGCGGGTGGACAGTGTGCGGGCCTCCGATGCCGCGGGGTCCGGGCATCCGACCTCGTCCATGTCCGCCGCCGACCTGATGGCCGTACTCCTCGCCCACCACTTCCGCTACGACGTCGATCGCCCCGCCCACCCCGGCAACGACCGCTTCGTGCTGTCCAAGGGACACGCCTCGCCGCTGCTGTACTCCGCGTTCAAGGCGGTCGGGCTGGTCGAGGACGCCGAGCTGCTCACCTTCCGCGCGCTGGGCAGCGCCCTCGAAGGGCATCCCACGCCCCGGCGGCTGCCCTGGGTCGAGACGGCCACCGGATCGCTCGGACAGGGACTGCCGGTCGGCGTCGGCATCGCGCTCGCGGGCAAGCGCCTGGACCGCGCCGGCTACCGGGTGTGGGTGCTGTGCGGGGACAGCGAGCTGGCCGAGGGCTCGGTGTGGGAGGCGGCCGAGCATGCGTCGTACGAGCATCTCGACAACCTCACCGCGATCGTCGACGTCAATCGGCTCGGCCAGCGCGGAACGACCCGGCACGGCCATGACCTGGACGCCTACGCCCGCCGCTTCCAGGCCTTCGGCTGGCACACCGTCGAGATCGACGGGCACGACGTCGACGCGATCGACCGTGCGCTCGGCCAGGCCCGGTCCACCGCCGGACAGCCCACCGCGATCCTCGCCCGCACCCTCAAGGGCAAGGGCGTGGCGTCCGTCCAGGACCGTGAGGGACTGCACGGCAAGCCGCTGAAGAACGCCGAGGAGGCCGTCGCCGAACTCGGCGGGCGGCGCGAGGCCAGGATCCGGCCGCAGGAACCGCCCGCCGTGCGCATGCTGCACGCCGTGCCCGCCGGGGAGTCCGAGCCGCCCGAGTTCGGCCTGGGGGAGACGATCGCCACCCGGGACGCCTACGGCCGGGCACTCGCCGCGCTCGGCTCGGCACGCGGTGACATCGTCGCCCTGGACGGCGAGGTCGGCGACTCCACCCGCGCGGAGCTCTTCGCCAAGGAGCACCCCGACCGCTACTTCGAGTGCTACATCGCCGAGCAGCAGATGGTCGCCGCCGCGGTGGGGCTCGCCACCCGCGGCTGGGTGCCGTACGCCGCCACCTTCGCGGCCTTCCTGACGCGGGCCCACGACTTCGTGCGCATGGCCTCGATCAGCGGCACCGGGATCAACCTCGTCGGCTCGCACGCGGGGGTCGCCATCGGGCAGGACGGGCCCTCGCAGATGGGCCTGGAGGACCTGGCGATGATGCGCGCGGTGTACGGCTCGACCGTGCTCTACCCGTGCGACGCGAACCAGACCGCCCGGCTCGTCGCCACCATGGCGGGCCTGGACGGCATCCGCTATCTGCGCACCACGCGCGGGGCGAGCCCGGTGATCTACGGCCCCGACGAGGAGTTCCCGGTCGGCGGCAGCAAGGTGCTGCGCTCCTCCGGCCAGGACCGGATGACCCTGGTCGCCGCCGGGGTCACCGTGCACGAGGCGCTGGCCGCCGCCGACGCCCTGGAGCGCGAGGGCATCCGGGCCCGGGTGATCGACCTGTACTCGGTCAAGCCCGTCGACCGGACCGTGCTGCGCCGGGCCGCCGAGGAGACCGGCTGTCTGATCACGGTGGAGGACCACCACGAGGAGGGCGGCCTCGGCGACGCCGTCCTGGACGCCTTCCTCGACGGCCGCCCGGTCCCCCGGCTGAGGCGGCTCGCGGTCCGCACGATGCCCGGTTCGGCCTCCCCGGAGGAGCAACTGCACGCTGCCGGCATCGACGCCGTGTCCATCGCGGCGGCCGGACGGCTTCTGCTCACGGAGGCCTGATGTCCGCACTGCGCTACGTGTACGCCGTCTGCCGGCCGTTCCGCTCGGCCCTCCAGGCCCAGCTCACCGGGGTCGCCGGTCAGCCGCCGAGGCAGCTGACCCACCACGGTCTGATCGCCGTCTACAGCACGGTGCCCGAGGCGAACTTCACCGAGAAGGCGCTGCGCGACCGGCTGGAGGACCTGGCCAGGGCCCACCACGGCGTCGTCGACGCGCTCACCGCCGTCACCACCCCGCTCCCGCTGCCGCTCGCCACCGTCTTCCGGGACGACAGCGCCCTGCGCACCATGATGGAGTCCCGCGAGACGTACTTCCGGGACGCCCTCGACCGCCTGGAGGGGCGGGTGGAGTGGGGCGTGAAGGCCGTCCACGTCGAGCCCGGCGAGAACGCCCGGCACGGGGCCGCCGAATTCGCCGGGAAACTGCATGCGGCGCTCTCCTCCCTCGCGGAGGACTTCCGGCTGCACGAGCCCGCGGGGCGGCGTGTGCTCGACGCCGCCTATCTGGTGCCCCGCGAGGATTCCGAGGAGTTCGTGGAAGAGGTGGACCGGGCCAAGGCCGGGGCCCCGGAGGTGCGAGTGGAACTCACCGGCCCCTGGGCCGCGTACTCGTTCACCGGCGCGGAGCGGTGACGGTCGGCCTGCCTTCGTTCAGCCAGCCTTCGTTCAGCCTTCCTTCCGGCACAGGATCTCGCCGTGCAGGACCGAGAACCAGGCGTCCTCCTGCGCGCCCCACTCCCGCCAGGCGTCCGCGACCGCGTGCAGGCGCTCCGTGGTCGCGTGGCCGCCCTCGACGGCCAGTGGGGCGTAGGACGAGGCCAGGGTGCGGTCCGCCCACAGGCCGCTCCACCAGGCCCGCTCCTCGGCGGTGGCGAAGGTCCAGGCGGTCGAGGTGGCCGTGATGTCGGTCAGGCCCGCGCTCAGCGCCCAGGACTTCAGCCGCCGCCCGGCGTCCGGCTCACCGCCGTTGGCGCGGGCCACCGCGTGGTACAGGTCCAGCCAGTCGTCCAGCCCCTGGGACGCCGGGTACCAGGTCATGGCCGCGTAGTCCGAATCGCGGACCGCGATGATCCCGCCCGGCCTCGTCACCCGCGTCATCTCGCGCAGCGCGGCCACCGGGTCGCCGACGTGCTGGAGCACCTGGTGGGCGTGGACCACGCAGAAGCTGTCGTCCGGGAAGTCCAGCGCGTGCACGTCGGCGACCGCGAACTCGACGTTGTCCCGGCCCCGTTCGGCGGCCGTGGCGCGGGCCTGCGCCAGGATGCCGGGGGCCCGGTCGACGCCGGTGACCCGGCCGTCCGGGACCAGGGTCGCCAGGTCGGCGGTGATGGTGCCCGGACCGCAGCCGATGTCCAGGATCCGCATGTGCGGCTGGATCGAATCCAGCAGGTATGCCGCGGAGTTGGCGGCGGTGCGCCAGGTGTGCGAGCGCAGCACCGACTCGTGGTGCCCATGGGTGTACACGGCGGTCTCACGCGGCTTCGACATGGCGTTCCCCTCGTCTTGTCGTCGTCCTGTCGACGTGCCGCAACCGTACGCCCGCGTGCCGAATAATAAGATCTCTGTATTGAGATGTGGACTGATGGCGCGTCAGTCCCCTGGTAGCGGCCGGTACACGACGAGCGCCTCCGGCAGCTTTTCCAGCGTCACCTCGCCCTCCACCTCGACGAGTTCACCGTCGTAGGCGAGGAGTGAGCCCGGTGCGACATCGGCCAGGTGCAGTCGGCTCACCTGGACCGCCGCATGGGCGGGGGAGCGGGTCAGCGGGCCCGCGACGGCCGCGGCGAGCAGCCGGAGCGCGGGGCGGCGGCCGCCGTGCACGACCCGTACGTCCAGGACGCCGTCCGCGAGGTCGACCCGACGGCCCGGTGTCAGGCCCATCCGGTGGTAGGTGCCGTTCCCGGCGAACAGCAGCCACAGCGGCCGGGCGGACGGGCCGAGCCGGACCTGGAGCGGATGCCGGTCGGCGCGCAGGACGCGCAGGGCGGCGAGGACCCCGGCGGGCCAGCTGCCGATCAGGTGCGACCAGGCATCCCGCTCGACCACCAGCTCCGGATACACGCCCAGACTGCACGTGTTGAGGAACACGCCCCGCCGGTCGCCGTTGCGGAACCGACCCACGTCCACCCGCACCCCGTGGCCGCGCACCAGCGCCCGGGTCAGATCGCGCACGTCCTCCACGCCCAGGTCGTAGGCGAAGTGGTTCAGGGTGCCCCCGGGCAGCACCGCGAGCGGCAGTCCGTGCCGCAGGGCCACCTCGGCGGCGGTGTTCACGGTGCCGTCGCCGCCGCACACCCCGAGCACCCGGGCGTGCGCCGCCGCCTTCTCCAACTCCGGGCCCACCTGGTCCGGTTCGCACTCCACGACCTCGGCGCCCGGCAGTGCGTCCAGCAGCGTGCGCACCCGGTCGGGGGTGCCCGAGGCGGTGTTCGCGACCACCACCAGACCCTCGCCCTCGGGCAGCGCCGGCACCTCGGCGCGCGGCCGGGCCGGCGGGCGGAGCTGGGCCCGGGTCGGCACCAGGCCCCGTACCGCGTACGCGGCGCAGGCGCCGAGTGCCGCGCCCGCCAGGACGTCGCTCGGGAAGTGCACCCCGGTGTAGACCCGGGACAGCGCCACCGACCAGGCGACCGGCGCCACGGCGGCGCCCCAGGCCGGGGACTCCAGCGCGACCCCGGTGGCGAAGGCGGCCGCCGACGCGGAGTGACCGGAGGGGAAGGAGGTGGTGATCGGCTGCCGCTTCAGATGCCGCACCGGCGGCACCGGGTCCAGGACCGGGCGCGGGCGGCGCACCGAGCGCTTGCCGAGCGTGTTGATCGTCAGTGAGGCCAGGCTCAGCGAGGCCAGACCGCGCACCGCGGCCCGGCGCGCCCGCGGGGTGCGGGTCGCCGCCATCAGGGCGCCCGCGGCGAACCACAGCACCCCGTGGTTGGCGCTCCGGCTCAGCCGGGGCAGCACCCGCTCGGCGCCGGGCCAGTGCTGCTCGGCGGCGAACTCGAAGAGGCGGGAGTCGAGGGCGAGGAGCCGGTCGCGCAGCACATGGTGGCCCGGCTTCGGGATGGTGAGGTCCACATCAGGTCTCATGCCGTCACGGGTACCCTGAAGTGGCTGTTTCCTTGCCGGTTCGTTCCCGGAGAGCCCTGAATGCGCCTGCTCCTCGTCCGCCACGGCCAGACCCCCACCAACGTCGACTACCTGCTGGACACCGCCGTCCCGGGGCCAGGTCTGACCGAGCTCGGCGAGGCCCAGGCGGCCGCGCTCCCCGAGGCCCTCGCGGGCGAGGACATCGAGGCCCTGTACGTCTCCACCCTGCGGCGCACCCAGCTCACCGCGGCCCCGCTGGCCGCCGCGCGCGGACTCGACCCGCTCGTGCGGGACGGCATCCGGGAGATCTCCGCGGGCGACCTGGAGATGCTGCCCGGCGACACGGCGCACGGCGAGCTGTACATGCGTACGGCGTTCTCCTGGGCGGCCGGGGACACGGCGCTGCGGATGCCCGGCGGGGAGAACGGCGAGGAGGTGCTGGGCCGGTTCGACGCGGTGATAGCCGAGGCTGCCGCGAGCGGTGCCGGTACGGTCGCCATGGTCAGCCACGGCGCGGTCATACGGACCTGGACCGCGGCCCGCGCGGACAACGTGGACATCGCCTTCGCCGCTACACACCGGCTGGCCAACACCGGTGTGGTGATCCTGGAGGGCTCGCCGTCGGACGGATTCAAGGCGCTGTCGTGGGCCGGGGCGAGCGTGGCACCGGCGGGCGACGGCGGCCCGGCGGGCGAGCCGCTGGACGACGCCGGATAGCTCGAGCACGCCGGTGGCTCGGTGACGGCGGATATCGGTTTGCCGGGTCAGCGGTGCGACCCGCAGAATTCCACCCCATGGGACATCTGGAAGCCGCGCACCTCGAGTACTACCTCCCCGACGGGAGGGCGCTGCTGGGCGATGTGTCCTTCCGCGTGGGCGAAGGGTCCGTGACGGCCCTGGTCGGCCCGAACGGCGCGGGCAAGACGACCCTGCTGCGGCTGATCTCCGGCGAGCTCAAACCGCACGGCGGATCGGTCACCGTCAGTGGCGGCCTGGGCGTGATGCGCCAGTTCGTGGGCTCCGTACGGGACGAGACGACCGTACGCGACCTGCTGGTGTCCGTGGCCACACCCGGCATCCAGGCGGCCGCGCGGGCGGTGGACGCCGCCGAGCACGGGATCATGACGGTCGACGACGAGGCGGCGCAGCTGAAGTACGCGCAGGCGCTCGCCGACTGGGCCGAGGTGCGCGGGTACGAGGCGGAGACGCTGTGGGACATGTGCACCATGGCCGCGCTGGGCGTGCCGTACGAGAAGGCGCAGTGGCGTCAGGTGCGGACGCTGTCGGGCGGTGAGCAGAAGCGGCTGGTGCTGGAGGCGCTGCTGCGCGGCACGGACGAGGTGCTGCTGCTCGACGAGCCGGACAACTATCTGGACGTGCCCGGCAAGCGCTGGCTGGAGGAGCGGCTGAAGGAGACCCGCAAGACGGTCCTCTTCGTCTCCCACGACCGTGAGCTCCTCGCCCGCGCCGCCGAGCGGATCGTGTCGGTGGAGCCGTCCCCGACGGGCGCCGACGCCTGGGTGCACGGCAGCGGTTTCGCCACCTACCACGAGGCGCGGCGCGAGCGGTTCGCCCGCTTCGAGGAGCTGCGGCGGCGCTGGGACGAGAAGCACGCACAGCTCAAGAAGCTGGTGCTGACCCTGCGCCAGGCGGCCGCGGTCAGCCATGAGATGGCCTCCCGCTACGCCGCCGCCCAGACCCGGCTGCGCAAGTTCGAGGAGGCGGGCCCGCCGCCGGAGCCGCCGCGCGAGCAGGACATCAGGATGCGGCTGAAGGGCGGCCGCACCGGAGTCCGCGCGGTCACCTGCGAGGGCCTGGAGCTGACGGGCCTGATGAAGCCGTTCTCGCTGGAGGTCTTCTACGGCGAGCGCGTGGCCGTCCTCGGCTCCAACGGCTCCGGGAAGTCCCACTTCCTGCGCCTGCTCGCCGGGGACGAGGTGGCGCACACCGGGGCCTGGAAGCTGGGCGCGCGCGTGGTCCCCGGGCACTTCGCCCAGACCCACGCCCACCCCGAGCTGGCGGGCCGCACCCTGCTCGACATCCTGTGGAAGGAACACGCCCAGGACCAGGGCGCGGCCATGTCCCGGCTGCGCCGCTACGAGCTGACCCAGCAGTCGGAACAGACGTTCGACCGCCTCTCCGGCGGCCAGCAGGCCCGTTTCCAGATCCTCCTGCTGGAACTGGAGGGCGCCACGGCCCTCCTCCTGGACGAGCCCACGGACAACCTCGACCTGGAGTCGGCGGAGGCCCTCCAGGAGGGCCTGGAGGCCTTCGAGGGCACGGTCCTCGCGGTGACCCACGACCGCTGGTTCGCCCGCGCCTTCGACCGCTACCTGGTCTTCGGCACGGACGGCCGGGTACGGGAGACCGCCGAGCCGGTGTGGGACGAGCGCAGGGTGGAACGGGCGCGTTAGGGCCCGCCGTGCGAGCGGCGGGCCCAGGGCGCGGGATGTTCGTACAGTGGATGAAGGAAGGCACGGACACGACGAGCGAGCGGGGTGCCACCATGACCGGAGTCGACCCCAGCCGGCTGGACGATCAGCAGCTCATGAAGGAGCTGGAGACCATCCACCGCACGCGCCACGACGCCCTGCTGTACGGCTCGACCGACGCGCTGCGCACCCATAACGTCCGCATGGCCGAGCTGGAGGGCGAGTACCTCCGCCGCAACCCGCGCCGCCCGGTCGCCGCGGGGCGCACCCGCGAGGGCGCCCGGGACCGCGGCTGTCAGGACACCGCGGACACCGCGACGCCGGGCGGCTGAGCCTCTCCTCACCGGTGCCGGCCGGTCCCGGACAGGGCCTCGGCGAGTTCCTGAACGGTGGCGTAGCGCGCCGAGCGGGGCTGCCGCTCCAGCGACTCCACCAGGGCGTCCGGCGCGTACGCGCGCCGCAGCGCGCCCGCCAGCTCGCGCGGGCCCGCCGGGAACTGACCGCGGCTGAGGACGCGGGCCAGCTCCTGGCGGACCGCCGGCAGCGCGGCCATGCCCGCGCCCGGCGCCACCGGACCGCCCGCGACCTGCGGATCGTCGTCGGCGCTCGGCTCGGGATCGTGCCACTCCTCGGTCCGTGTGGGATGACCGGAACGGAGCAGGCCTTGGAGTTCGTGCTTCATCTCGTCGTCGCGGTGGACGCTCAGGCGGTCGCTGCCTCGCTGCATGACTCCCTCCCAGAATTTCGGGTGCGCACCGCGTACCCGAAGAGAGCAGGCCGACACCGGGTTTGCCCGGCGGGTGGCAGGAGACCCGGACCGAACCCCCCGCGAACGACTCGGGGAAGGACAGGCCATGGTGGTGCTCGCTGTGATCATCCCGCTGTTCATGCTCGGCGTGCTGCTGGCCCTGGGCCGCTACGAGGAACTGGTGCTGCCGAAGGAGCCGAGCGAGGCCGCCTCCGCTCCCGGCCCGGCGGGAACTCCCGCATCGTCGCCCTGAGGCGGTTTGCGGCGCGGGGGCACGGGCAGGCGAGCCTCAGTGCTTCGGACAGGAGGCACGACCGTGGGAGCGGCCATCCGTCGACACGGCTGTGCCCGTCCGGTTCGCCGCGCGCTCCCACGGTGACCGTCGACCCAGAGGACAACCCCCAGAGGACAACCCGAGGGAGTTGCGACGCACATGCCCACACGAGTGAGCACGAAGCACCACCCGCACGACGACGCCCCCGACACCGCGCAGGCGTTCCGCGATCTCGCCGAACTGCCCGCCGGGCCCCGGCGCGACACCCTTCGCGACGAGATAGTCGAGGCCTGGCTGCCCATGGCGGACCGGCTCGCGGGCCGGTTCCGCAGCCGAGGCGAGAGTTTCGAGGATCTGCGGCAGGTGGCCGCCCTCGGACTGGTCAAGGCCGTCGACCGGTACGACCCGGAGCGCGGCAACGCCTTCGAGAGCTACGCCGTGCCGACCATCACCGGCGAGATCAAGCGGCACTTCCGGGACCACATGTGGACGCTGCATGTGCCGCGCCGGGTGCAGGATCTGCGTAATCGCGTGCGGTTCGCCGTGCAGGACCTCCAGACCGTCTCCGGGCACCGGCCCACGGCCGCGGAGATCGCCGAGCACGCGGACATGAGTGAGGCCGACGTCAAGGTCGGTCTGGAGGCGCTGGAGAGTTTCACGGCGCTGTCCCTGGACGCGGAGCTGCCCGGCAGTGACGACGGGTACTCCTTGAGCGACGCGCTCGGTTCCATGGATCCGGCGCTGGACACGGTGGTGGACCGGGAGGCCGTCAAGCCACGGATCGCCGCGCTGCCCGAGCGGGAGCGGGCGATCCTGTACATGCGGTTCTTCGGGGACATGACGCAGAGTCGGATCGCCGAGGAGCTGGGGATCTCGCAGATGCACGTGTCCCGGCTGATCAGCCGCTGCTGCGGGCGGGTTCGGGAGCAGGTGCTGCGGGACGTGGCGTAGACACGTCGTCACTCGCTTGGGGTCCGGCCGCGCGCGGGGTTCTGCTCGACGGGCTGTGATGGGTGGGTGTCCTGGAGCCGTTGACCAAGGAGCCCGCGTCATGCGCCGCACCGTTCGTCTGCTGTCCGCTCTCGCGCTGGGCGGTGTCGTGCTGGGGTTCTGTGCCTCGGCGGCCTTTGCGGAACCCTCCGCGGAGGTGAGCCCCAGCAGCACGCATCCGGGTGGCAGTGTCACCGTCTCCGTCACCTGTGATCCCACCGGTGGGCCCGCGCCCGCCACCTTGGACGCCACCTCGCAGGCCTTCGAGGAGGGCACGGTCGCCCTGCAAAAGGTCGGCGGGAAGGAGGACGGCGGCCATGGGCCCGCCTACCGGGGCACCGCCCGGATCGCCTCCGCCGCCGAACTCGAGGGCGGTGTCGACTCCGTGGGCCCCGACACCGCGTGGACCGTCGACGGGACGTGTCCCGCGGCTCCCGGTGGTCAGGGAAAGCAGTGGAGTGCGACCTTCACCGTCGCCAAGGGGGGCGGCACCAGCCCTCGGCCGTGTCCGCCCGAGCCGCACCGGGAGACCTGCCCGCCCGCGGTGATCCAGAAGGGCGTGCACGCCGGTGAAGGGGGTGCCTTCACCGATTCCGTGCCCGCATTGGTCGCCGGTGGGGTGCTGATCGCGGGCGCGGCGGGCGGTGCCGTGTACCGGCTGCGGCGCAAGGGGGCCGCGGCGGACATCTGAGCGGGGCCTGCCGGGTAAGCAGTAGCCAGGAGGGAGTCAGGGTGGCGCGGAGGGTTCCCGAGAGCCATGGCCCCGTCCGCTACGGGCCACCGTTGCCCGGGGACGGGCTGCCCGTGCTGCCCGAACTGTCCGCCGTGCTCGCCGCTGCGGCCGGCCGCGCCGAGAGCGAACCCGTCGGCGGGGGCGCCGCCCTGCTCGATGCCGCCTGCGGCCACTTCGACCGGCGCGGTCTGCCCGCCGAGCCCGACCGGGTGGTCGCCGCGCCGGGCGCCCCTGCTCTGCTGCTCGCGCTGACCGCCGCGCTCGGCGGTGATGTCCTGGTGCCCCGGCCGTGCGCGGCCTGGTGGGCGCCGTACGCACGCCTGTTGGGCAGACCCGTCTTCCATGTCGCCACCCCGGCCGAGTGCGGCGGGGTGCCGGATCCGTACGCCCTGCTGGAGACCGTGCGCCGGGTCCGCGCCGAGGGCGGTGATCCGCGGCTGCTGGTGCTGTCCGTCGCCGACGACCCCACCGCCACCGTGGCGCCGCCCGAGGTCCTGCACGAGACCGTCGAGGCCGCCGCGGGCGAGGGCCTGCACCTGGTCAGCGACGAGACCTGGCGGGACACCCGGCACGACCCGCACGAATCGGTGCTGCTCAGCCCCGCCGAGATGCTCCCGGAACGGGTCACCGTCGTCACCGACCTGGCCGGCGCCCTGCTGCCGCCCGGCTGGCCGGCCGCCGTCGCGCGCTTCCCACCGGGCGACGTCGGGGGCGGCCTCCACGCACGCGTGCTCGACATCCTCACCGCGCTCGGCGCCCGCGTCGCGGCCCCGGTCGCCGCCGCGGCCGGATACGCCCTCACCGAACCAGGACCCGTCCGGGCCCGACAGGCGGCCGCCGTACGGCTCCACGCGCGCGTGGCCGCCGCCCTGCACACGGAAGTCGTCGCCGCGGGAGCCCTCGCCCGGCCCCCGCAGGCCGGCCGGCATCTCTACGTCGACCTCGGCCCGCTGCGCACCGCGCTCGGCGCGCACGGCATCGGCGACGCCCAGGATCTGGAGGAGTTCCTCACCGCCCGGCTCGGCATGCCCGCGCCCGGCGGCCACCGTTTCGGCGACGACCTCGCCGCACCGCGCGTACGCCTGTCCACCGGGGACCTGCTGGGCGGTACGGACGAGGAGCGCGCGGAATGTCTCGGTTCACCCTCGCCGTGGGAACTGCCCCATGTGCGGCGCGCGTTGATCCACGTGAGGTCGGTCTTCGACGATCTCGCCGACGACGCGCAGCGCCGGCAGCCTCCTCGGCGCGGGGACTCGCGGACGTAGCAGCACCAGGGGAGAGTGGACCTACCTGGCGGCCCGAACCCGCCTCCACAACCCCGGCACGACACTGATGAGCAGCGTCAACGCCACCGCGGCGACGACCCCTTGCCAGGGCTCGGGAAACAGCGACCCACCCAGAATCCCGATCAGCTGATACGTCACAGCCCAGGCCAGGCACGCCGGGAGGTTCCCCCGGGCGAACCTCCGCATCGGCCACTTCGCCAGCAGACACGCGAGCATCACCGGCAGCCGCCCCGCAGGGACGAGCCGCGACACCACCAGTACCGCGACCCCGTGCTCGGCCAACTTCGCCTGCGCCCGCTCCAACCGCTCCTCCGGCGCCCGCGACCGAATCGCCTCCAGCCACCGCGACCCGTTCCTCGACCCCATCCCACGCCGCCCGAGCCAGTACAACGTCACGTCACCGAGGAACGCGGCCAGCGACGCCGTCACGAACACCATCGCCAGCGCGAACGGCGCCGTCTGATGGAACGCCACCACCGCCGCCGTGCTGACCAGCGCCCCCGTCGGCACGACCGGCACCAGCGCCCCGAGCAGCACCAGCACGAACAGCGTCGGATAGCCGATCGCCTGCTGCGTGGACTCCGTCGTCGACGCGGCGGCGAGCCAGCTCACGCGGCCACCTCAAGACGTACGCTCTCGCCGTGCCCCAGCCGGTGCACCGCCACGCCCGGCGCACGCTCCGCGGCGAGGCGTACGAACTCGTCGCCCGGCGCATGGAACTCATGGGGGCGCACGGCGTCCATCCCGATGGGCCAGTACGTGCCGTAGTGCACCGGCACCGCGCTGCCCGGCGCGAGCCGGGAAAGGGCCTCCGCCGCGCGCCCCGCGTCCAGATGGCCCTCGCCGAGATACGGGCCCCAGCCGCCCACCGGCAGCAGCGCCACGTCGACCGGGCCGACCTCGTGCGCCATCTCGTCGAACAGGCCGGTGTCCCCGGCGAAGTAGGTGCGGGCCTCGCCCTCGATGACGTAGCCGAGGGCGGGGGAGTGGTGGCGTCCGACGGGCAGCCGCCGTCCGTCGTGCCGGGCCGGCACGGCTCGTACGCGCAGCGCGCCCACCTCCGT
This sequence comes from Streptomyces davaonensis JCM 4913, assembly GCF_000349325.1. Taxonomy (GTDB): domain Bacteria; phylum Actinomycetota; class Actinomycetes; order Streptomycetales; family Streptomycetaceae; genus Streptomyces; species Streptomyces davaonensis. The sequence continues at coordinate 2,113,709 of NC_020504.1, read as the reverse complement.
GACCTCGCCCGGCGTCATCTCCGTCACCTGAAGGCCGGTGAGCCGGCGCAGCCCCGGTACCGCCCGGGGTGCGCCCCGGGGCACGAGCAGGCGCGTGCCCTCCGGGAGCCGTGCCAGGGAGGGAACGTGCAGATGGTCGGCGTGCAGGTGGGAGACGAGCGCGACGTCCGCACGCCAGGCGCTGGGCGGGGGGAGCGCGCCCCGGCGTCTGCGCAGATGCGCGAGCCGGCGTGCGAACAGAGGGTCGGTGAGCACGCGTACGTCCGAGTCGGCGACCGTGCAGGTGGCGTGACCCCACCAGGTGATCTCCACGGGCACCTCTTTGCCTCCTTCGCGCGACTCCCCCGAAGCCTACGGGCAGGAGTAGTGTCGGCGCCTGAAACCCGGAGGTGAGGGGGCGCCATGGGACCGGTGCGGGTCACGGCGATCGCGAGTCTGACGCCGCTTGAGGAACTGGACGCCGATCCCTTTTTGGTGGACTCCCGCAGCCAGCACGCCATCTGCGCGCGCTGGGCGGCGGAGCGGGGATACACGGTGAGCCGGGAGTTGCTGGTGCGCGGCCTCAGGCCGGACCACTGCGTGCTCTGGGACGGGGTGCGGGCGGGCGTCGACCTGTTCGTCGTGCCCAGCCGACGGGTGCTGGAGAGCGCGCTGTCCTCCGTGGAGGAGTTCACCGCCGAGTGCGCGCGGCGCGGGGTCCGGGTGGAGACGGTGGGCTGCGAGGAGCCCCGCTACGACCGCCAGATGAAGGCCCGGGTGCATCGACGGCTGTCGCTGCCGACGGCCGGCTACGACGGTCGTTAGTCGTCCCCGAGGTTCAGCCCGTCCGTATGACAAGGTGGAGGCAGGCCCGCCTGGTCGATGGGTCGGGACGTGAGGTGTACGGGGCGTGCTTGGGCGGCGTTGGCGGCGGGTCGCCAGTCAGGTCGGGCGGAGCGTCACGGTGTGGGCGGTGTCCACGCTCACCATGCTGGTGCTCGCCGGGATCCTGCCGGACTTCCAGCTCCAGTCCGCGGACGGCGACAGCGCCACCCGGATCGCGGTCACCGCGGCCTTCGGCGCCGGTGCCTTCGGTGTGCTCTCGGCCCTGGCCTGGCCGCTGCTGGTACGGCTGTTGCTGCTGGTGCCCGCGCTCGTCCTCGGCCTGCTGGTCTTCTTCCTGAACGGCGCCCTCCTGCTGGTCGCCCTCAGGCTGAACCCCGCCGAGCGCGGCGGCGCCGCCTGGGAGACGGCCGTGGTGGTCGCCGCCGTGATGTCGGCGGTCGCCTCGGCCACCGGCGCCGCCCTCGCCGTACGCGACGACGATGCCTATCGGCGTCGGCTGTACCGGCTCGCCGACCGGCGGCGGGGCAGCGGGCCGCCGTGTCCGTCGACGCCGGGGACCGTGTTCCTTCAGCTCGACGGCGTGGGGCACGAGGTGTTGCGGGCCGCCCTGGACAAGGGGCTGATGCCGACCCTGGCCCGCTGGACGGACGGCGACCGGCCCACCCACCGGCTGACCGCCTGGCGCACCGACTGGTCCAGCCAGACCGGCGCCAGCCAGCTCGGCATCCTGCACGGCAGCAACCACGACGTCCCCGCCTTCCGCTGGTACGAGAAGGAGAGCCGGGAGGTGATGGTCTGCAACCGCCCGACCAGCGCCGCCGAACTCCAGCGCCGCGCCGTGGCGGCCACCGGCGACGGCGGACTGCTCACCCTCGACGGCGCCAGCCGCGGCAATCTCTTCAGCGGCGGCGCCGAGGAGCAGGCGCTGGTGCTGTCCATCGCGACCCGGCGCCGCAGCCCTGAGAACCGGTCCCGGGCGGGCTACTTCGCCTACTTCTCCGACCCGGCGAACGCGGTGCGCACCGCGCTGTCGTTCCTCGCCGAGGTGGGCCGGGAGATCGGCCAGTCCACCCGGGCCCGGCTGGGCAAGGCCCGCCCGAGGGTCTCGCGCGGCGGCCTCTACCCCTTCGTACGGGCCTTCGCGACCGTCGTCGAACGGGACGTCGTCGTCGCCGCGGTGATGGGTGACATGCTCGCGGGCCGCTCCGCCGTCTACGCCGACCTGGTCGCCTACGACGAGGTCGCCCACCACTCCGGGCCGGTCAGCCGCGACGCCGAGAAGGTCCTCCAGCGCCTGGACCGGGCACTGGAACTGATCGAGAACGTCGCCGAGCACGCCCCGCGGCCGTACCGGATCGTGGTGCTGTCGGATCATGGTCAAAGCCCTGGGGAGACCTTCCGCACCCGCTACGGGCTCACCCTCGGCGACCTGGTGCGGGCCGGCTGCGGGCTGCCCGTGCCGCGCCGGGCCCGGCGCACCCACAGCGGCGCGGAGGCCCGTACGGCGGTCCGGGCCGCCCTGCGCATCCCGGTCGAGGAGCGCGGTGAGAAGCAGCGCCCCGGCCGGCACACCGAGCCGATCGTGCTGGCCTCCGGCAACCTCGGTCTGGTCTCCTTCCCGGACGTGCCGCACCGGATGACCAAGGAGGAGATCGACGCCCGCCACCCCGCGCTGCTGACCACCCTCGCCAACCATCCCGGCATCGGCTTCCTGCTGGTGCGCAGCGAACGGCACGGCGGGGTCGTGCTCGGCCCGTTCGGCACCGAGATCCCGCTGGACCGCCTCGACCAGGAGCCGGGACCGCTCGCCGCCTTCGGGCCCGGCGCGGCGGACGCGGTCCGACGCACCCACTCCTTCCCGCACACCGCCGACATCATGGTCAACTCCATGCACGATCCCATCGACGGCGAAGTCCTCGCCTTCGAGGAGCAGATCGGCTCCCACGGCGGACTCGGCGGCGCCCAGGGCAGGCCCTTCCTGCTGTGGCCGCGCGTCCTGTCCACGCCGGTCGAGGACGGCACGGACCTGGTCGGCGCCGAGCAGGTGCACCACGTCCTGCGCCGCTGGCTGAGCGAGTCCGACGGGCCTCAGGTGCCCGTGGAGACCGAGGCGGAGGAGCGGGCGGCCTGAAAATCGGGTGCGCTCAAAACGGTCGTACGCCCACACTGTTCGCAGTCGAAATCGCTCGAACAGTCTTGAGGAGCCCGGCACTTTGCAGGCCGCTGTCACCGTCACCCCCGCCCGTCTTCCGGACCTTCTTCTCGGCCTCGCCACCGTGCGGCCCGTCTTCGTCTGGGGTGCCCCCGGCATCGGAAAGTCCTCCCTGGTGCGGGACTTCGCCGAGTCGCTCGGCCTGGAATGCGTCAGCCTGCTCGGCACCCAGCTCGCGCCCGAGGACCTGATCGGCGTGCCGCAGATCCGTGACGGGCGGTCGGTGTTCTGCCCGCCGGAGACCATCGCCCGGGACGAGCCGTACTGTCTTTTCCTGGACGAGCTGAACGCGGCCACGCCGGATGTGCAGAAGGCGTTCTACTCGCTGATCCTGGACCGCCGGATCGGCAACTACGAGCTGCCCAAGGGGTCGATCGTGATCGGCGCCGGGAACCGCGCCACCGACAACGCGCTCGCCCGCCCCATCGCCTCCGCGCTCGTCAACCGCCTCACCCATGTGCACCTGGAGGCGTCCCCCAAGGACTGGCTGGTCTGGGCCGCGAACCACGACGTCCACCCCTGGGTGGTGGACCATCTCACCGACCGGCCCGACCAGCTGTGGTCCAAGCCGCCCAAGACCGAGGAGCCGTTCTCCACGCCCCGCTCCTGGCACATGCTCTCCGACGCCCTGCACTCCTTCGGCCGGAACCTGGACGAGGAGACCCTGAAGGTGCTCGCGCACGGCACGCTGACGCCCGCCCACGCGACGGCGTTCTGCGGCTACGTCAAGATCGTGCGCAGTCAGTTCGGCATCGAGGCGATCATCAAGGGGGACGCCCGCTGGCCGAGCCGCCTGGACGACCGGGACCTGCTCTACTACCTCGCCGACTCCTTCCGCGGGCGCCTGGTCAAGGAACTGCCCGCCAGCAAGGAGCACATGTCGGCGAGCGGCCGCCAGACCGCCTACCGCGCCAAGTCGCTGCTCGTGCAGCTCGCGGAGATCTCCGTCGAGGTCGCCCAGACCGTCATCGCCTCCGACGCCGACGGCAACCCCGTGCTGCCCTCCTGGTTCCTCGTCGAGGCGGCGCGGGACATGCCCCGGCTGGTGGAGGCACGCCGGTGAGCCGGGGCCGGCCGAAGAAGCGGGACCTCGCGGCGGAGGCCTTCGCCGAGGGGATGCGGCTGGTGAAGCTCAATCCGGCGCTGGCCGCCGTGGCGTTCGATGTCTGCCGCCACGAGGACTGCGCGCACTCCCCGCGCGAGGGGCTCGTCCGCGTCAGCTCCTCCGCGACCCTGCACGTCCACCCCGACCGCCTCGCCGAACCGGCGGCCTGGGCCTGGGCCCTCGCCCACGCGATCCTCCACCTCGGCTTCGGCCATGTCCCGGCCGCCAAGGGCGTCCGCGAGCAGCCCGACCGCGCGGACCTCGCCGCGCGCTGCGTCGTCGTCAACCGCTTCCTGCTCGGCTTCCCCATCGGGAAGACGCCCGAGGGACTCCCCGGCGCCTACCCCGACGGTGACGAGGAGCAGCTCGCCGCCCGCTGGCGCCGCGACGGCATCCCGGCCGTGTACGAGCGCTGCGGCACCGCGGGCGACGAGGCGGACCTCCACCTCGCGGAATGGCACGGCTGGTACGGGCAGCCGCCCGACCACCAGCTCGCCTTCGCGACCGCGCTGACCCGTACCGTGTCCGCGGCGATGGACATGGCGGGCGGCCGCCGCGACAGCCTGACCGGTGAAGTGACCGCACTGCGCCCCTGGCAGCGCGCCCTGAGCTGGTTCATCGCCTCCTACCCGCTGCTCGCCGGGATCGCGTCCGGCATCAAACTGGTCGCCGACGCCGAACTCGCCCGCGCCCACGGCATCTCCGTCGCCGCGGTGAACGCCGAGGCGGGCGAGATCTACATCAACCCGCTGCGCACGTTCGAGGACGAGGAGTGGCGGTTCATCCTGGCCCACGAGATGCTGCACGCCGCCCTGCGCCACGGCGACCGCTGCGGCACCCGCGACCCCTACCTCTTCAACATCGCCTGCGACTACGTCATCAACGGCTGGCTCAAGGAGATGGACGTCGGCACCATGCCCGAGGGCCTGCTGTACGACGCCCAGCTCGCCGGGCTCTCCGCCGAGGAGGTCTACGACCGGCTCGCCGGTGACCTGCGCCGGATGCGGCGCCTGGCCACCCTGCGCGGCAAGGGCGTCGGCGACATCCTCGGCGCCCCGCTGTGCCCGCCCCGCGACTACGTCGACCTCGACGAGTTCTACCGCCGCGGCCTCTACCAGGGCCTGGACCTGCACCAGCGGCAGGAACGCGGCTTCCTGCCCGGCGGCCTGGTCGAGGAGATCCGCGCGCTGAGCCATCCTCCGCTGCCCTGGGACGCGCAACTGGCCCGCTGGTTCGACGAGTTCGTGCCCCGGCCGGAACCGGTACGGACGTACGCCCGGCCCGCTCGCCGCCAGGCCTCGACGCCCGACATCCCGCGCGCGGGACGGTACTTCCCGCCCGAGGAGATCGCCCGGTGCACCTTCGGCGTGGTCCTGGACACCTCCGGCTCCATGAGCCGGGTGCTGCTCGGCAAGGCGCTCGGCGCCATCGCCTCCTACGCCGAGGCCCGGGACGTACCTGCGGCGCGCGTGGTGTTCTGCGACGCGGCCCCGCACGACGCCGGGTATGTGCCGGTCACGGAGATCGCCGGACGGGTGCGGGTGCACGGCCGGGGCGGCACGGTGCTCCAGCCGGGCATCGATCTGCTGCACCGCGCCGACGACTTCCCGCCCGGGGCGCCGGTCCTGGTCATCACGGACGGCTGGTGCGACGTGCTGCGGGTGCGGCGCGAGCACGCCTACCTCATTCCGCAGGGTGCCCGGCTGCCGTTCACCGCACGCGGGCCGGTCTTCCGGGTGAGTTGAGCCGGAATGTGATCGGATGGTGCGCACGGACCCCGAACACGGGACCTCACTGAAGGGATTCATCGTGGCAACCACGCGCTCCGCACACACCGTGTGGGAAGGCAACCTGCTCAAGGGCAACGGCGTCGTCACCTTCGACTCCTCCGGCGCCATCGCCGCACAGCCGGTGTCGTGGCCCTCGCGCGCCGAGGCCGCCAACGGCAAGACCAGCCCGGAGGAGCTGATCGCGGCCGCGCACTCCAGCTGCTACTGCATGGCCTTCTCCAACGGCCTGGACAAGGCCGGCACCCCGCCCACCAAGCTGGTCACCTCCGCGGACGTGACCTTCCAGCCGGGCGAGGGCATCACCGGCATCCACCTCACCGTCGAGGGCACGGTGCCCGGCATCAGCGAGGCGGACTTCCTCGCCGCCGCCGAGGACGCCAAGGCCAACTGCCCGGTCAGCCAGGCCCTCAAGGCCGTTCCGATCACCCTGACCGCCAAGCTCGCCTGACCATAGACGATCATGGACGCGCAGGCCGCCCGCTCCGGGCTGCCTGCGCGCTGTCTGTTCGGGGTATGACATGGACGCCGATGACTCGAAGGGAACGCGATGGCGACGGGAACGGCGGGCGGCCGGGCGGTACTTGACTCCGGAGCCCGGGAACTCACCCGTATCCTCCTGCTGTTCAGCCTGGGCTGCCGGGTGCGCCCGCCGGACCTCGCCGCCGAGGCCCTCGTCGACCGGTTCCACTTCGGCCGGTTCAGGCCGCATCTGGAGTCCGGCGAGTCGGTGCTGCCGGTGCCGGTGCTGACCGAGCGGATAGCCCCGGGCGACCTGCGACCGCCGGGTGGTGATCAGGGCCTGACCCTCTCCGGAGTCGACCTCCTCGTCGTCGCCACCCCGCGCGGGGACGCCACCCTGCTCCTGGACTGCGAGTTCGCGGGGGACACCGACGCGCTCGCCGTCGCCTCCTGGCTCGCCACCACCTGCTTCGACCGGGCGGACCTGCACTGGGGCGACCGCCCGCTCCTGGAGGTCCTGGGGACCCGCCTGGGCCTGACCGAACCGCTCACCTTCGGTCTGAACGTGCACCAACTCGTCTTCCCCGGCGGCCGGTTGCGCACCGAGCTGCTCGCCCACGGTGACGAGACCCGCCAGGCCACCCTGCTGAACGGCATCGTCTACCGGGGCATGATGCCCGCCGAGGGCGCCGACCGGCTCACCGTCAGCGTGCCGCCCAACCTCAAGAACCACGGCGTCACCCTCTCCGCCCACGGCCGAGGCGTCTCCGTCCAGGCGGGCTGGGCCTTACATGTGGAGAACGGCCTGGCCGTGGTCGCCCTCGGCATGATCTCCGCGCTGGCCGTGCTCCAGCGCACCCGGCTCGCGGCCTTCGCGATGATGAAGGAGAACGAGCAGGCGCTGACCGACTCGCCCTCCGAGGTCCGCACCCTGATCTCCCGCCTCTCCGACGGCGTGAACGAGCTCCAGCTGGACCTCGCCTTCGGCGTGGAGGCGTACGTCGACAGCCTGTTGATCCCGGAGATGCTCATGGAGGGCTTCCAGTCCTCGCTGCGCGACACCCTCGGCATCCGCGACAGCCTCGACAACTCCGCCCGCATGGTCGAGCGGCTCACCTCCGTCATCAACGCCCGCTCCGCGGCCCTGGACGCCGCCCTCGCCGAGCGCGACGAGCGACAGAACCGCATCGTCTCCGCGCTGGTCACGGCGGCCACCCTGATCGCCCTGCCGCCGACGCTGCTGCTCGCGTTCTTCGGGGTGAACGCCACCGACGTCGACGACGGCCGCTCCATCCTCGACCTCGGTCGCTACGGCACCGCGTACGCTCTGGCCTGGCTGCCCTTCGTCGTCCTGGTCGTGGTCGGCTACCTCCTGCTCCGCAGGGTCAGCCGAGGGCCCGGCAGTCTGCTGACCGGCTCCGGCGACCCGACCGCTCCGGTGCCCGCACCTCGTACCTCATCCGGGAGTTGACCACCATGCCGCGACGACCCGCCGTCTCCGCCCACCGCGGCGGCTCCGAACGCGCCGGTGCCGCCACCTGGGAGGCGTACGAGGACGCGCTGCTCAGCGGCGCCGAGTACGTGGAGTTCGACATCCGGCGCACCGCCGACGGGGTCCTCGTCGTCTACCACGACGCCCGCGTCGACCACACCGGGCCGCTGCTGTCGACGATCGGCCACACCGAGCTGAACGAGCGGGCCGGATACGCGGTGCCGGTGGTCGACGAGGTCATGGCGCTGATCGCCGGGAAGCTCATCGGCCACCTGGACCTGAAGGAGGTCGGCTACGAGGATGAGGTGATCGACCGGGCCGTCGCCCTGCTCGGCACGGACGGCTTCGTCGCCACCACCCTGGAGGACCGGTCCGTCGCCGCGATCTCCGCGGCGTACCCCGGGGTGCGCACGGCCCTGTCGCTGGGGCGGGACCGCAAGGAGGTGGGCTGGGCCCGGCTGCCCGGCACCCGGCTCAGCGAGCTGCTGCCGATGCGGCGGGTGCGCGCCTGCGGGGCCACCGGGGTCGCGGTGCACCAGCAGCTCGCGCGGGCGAGTGTGCTGCGGGAGGCGACCCGGCACGGCCTGTTCAGCATGGTATGGACGGTCAACGACGACACCCTGATGCAGACGTTCCTGAACCATCCGAGGGTGGACGTGCTGATCACGGACCGGCCCCGGCGGGCGGTGGCCCTGCGCGGCGAGCCGAGGGAGCCCGAGCGCTCGCTTCACTGAGCCTGCGCCGGGGAACCCGCACCCTTGACAAGAGCGCACCATTGACAAGAGCCCACTCAAGTTTTGTGCTGGAGTTCTGGAAGCGCCCTGGCGGAAGGGGACAGCGATGGGACGTGCGGTCGGTATCGATCTCGGGACCACGAACTCCGTGGTGGCCGTGCTGGAGGGCGGCGAGGCCACAGTCGTCGCCAACGCGGAGGGGGCGAGGACCACCCCCTCGGTCGTGGCCTTCGCCAAGAACGGCGAGGTGCTGGTCGGTGAGGTGGCCAAGCGGCAGGCGGTGACCAACGTCGACCGCACCGCCCGCTCGGTCAAGCGCCACATGGGCGACGGCGGCTGGCGCTTCCCGCAGGAGGGCTCCGTCGACGGCACGCGCTATCGCGCCCAGGAGCTGTCGGCCCGGGTGCTCCAGAAGCTGAAGCGGGACGCCGAGTCCTATCTCGGCGAGGACGTCACGGACGCCGTGATCACCGTCCCCGCCTACTTCGACGACGCCCAGCGGCAGGCGACCAAGGAGGCCGGGGAGATCGCGGGCCTGAAGGTGCTGCGGATCATCAACGAGCCCACCGCCGCCGCCCTCGCCTACGGCCTGGACCGGGGCGAGGAGCAGACCGTCCTCGTCTTCGACCTGGGCGGCGGCACCTTCGACGTCTCCCTGCTGGAGATCGGCGACGGAGTCATCGAGGTCAAGGCCACCAACGGCGACACCCACCTCGGCGGCGACGACTGGGACCAGCGGGTCGTCGAGTATCTGGTGAAGAAGTTCAAAGGGCAGTACGGCATCGACCTCGGCAACGACAAGATGGCCGTCCAGCGGCTGCGCGAGGGCGCCGAGAAGGCCAAGATCGAGCTGTCCAGCTCCTCCGAGACGACGATCAACCTGCCCTACATCACCGCCTCCGCCGAGGGCCCGCTGCACCTCGACGAGAAGATGACCCGCGCCCAGTTCCAGGAGCTCACCGCCGATCTCCTCGACCGGTGCAGGACACCCTTCCACCAGGCGGTCAAGGATGCCGGGATCAAGCTCGCCGCGGTCGACCACGTGATCCTCGTCGGCGGCTCGACCCGGATGCCGGCCGTGACGGACCTGGTGAAGGAACTGACCGGCAAGGACCCGCACAAGGGCGTCAACCCCGACGAGGTGGTGGCCGTCGGCGCCGCGCTCCAGGCGGGCGTCATCCGCGGCGACGTCAAGGACGTCCTGCTCCTCGACGTCACCCCGCTGTCCCTGGGCATCGAGACCAAGGGCGGCATCATGACCAAGCTGATCGAGCGCAACACCACGATCCCGACCCGGCGTTCGGAGATCTTCACCACCGCCACCGACAACCAGCCCTCGGTCGGCATCCAGGTCTACCAGGGCGAACGCGAGATCGCCGCGTACAACAAGAAGCTGGGCGTCTTCGATCTGACGGGCCTGCCGCCCGCGCCCCGCGGGGTGCCGCAGATCGAGGTCGGCTTCGACATCGACGCCAACGGGATCATGCACGTCTCCGCCAAGGACCTGGCCACCGGCCGGGAACAGAAGATGACCGTCACCGGCGGCTCGGCGCTGCCCAAGGACGACATCGACCGCATGATGCGGGACGCCGAGCAGTACGCGGAGGAGGACCGCAAGCACCGCGAGGCCGCCGAGACCCGCAACCAGGCCGAGCAACTCGTCTACCAGACGGAGAAGTTCCTGCGCGACAACGAGGACAAGGTCCCCCCGGAGGCCAAGTCCGAGGTGGAGTCCGCCATCACCGAGGTCAAGCAGCTCCTGGAACGCGGCGCCGAGACCGGCGAGTTGCGCACCGGCGTGGAGAAACTCGCCACCGTCAGCCAGAAGATGGGCCAGGCGATGTACGCCCAGGCCCGCACGGAGCCCACGGAACAGCACACCGCGCCCCCGGAGGAGGACGGCGTGGTCGACGCGGAGATCGTCGACGACGAGAAGGACGCCAAGGGCGGCGCCGCCTAGGTTGCGAGGAAGACCCTAGGACCCGGCCCGCTCCCAGCCCCGCCGCTCCGGGCGCGGACCGAGCTGCTCCGGGTCCCGGGTGCGGTACACCACGTACGGCCGGAACAGATACTGCACCGGCGCGCTGAACATGTGCACCAGCCGGGTGTACGGCACCAGCGCGATGAGCGCCATGCCGATCACCGCGTGCACCTGGTACAGCACCGGGACGCCTTCCATACGGTCGATGTCGGGGCTCAGCGTGAACAGGCTGCGGGCCCACGGGGCGATGGAGTGGCGGTAGTTGTAGCCGTCGCCCGAGGCGTGGCTCAGCTTGGCGACCATGCCCATCACGATCGCCCCGACCAGCACCAGGTACATCAGCTTGTCGTTGGCCGTCGTCGCCCGGAACACCGGCGCCCGGGTCCGGCGGCGGTACACCAGCAGCGCGATCCCGACGACCGTGAGGATCCCGGCGGCGGTTCCGCCGTACAGGGAGAACAGGTGGTAGGTGTGCTCGCTGACGCCGACGGAGTCCGTCCAGGACTCCGGGATGAACAGGCCGACGACATGGCCGACCAGCACGAACAGGATCCCGTAATGGAAGGCGGGCGAGGCGATGTTCAGCAGCTTCGACTCGTACACCTGTGAGGAGCGGGTGGTCCAGCCGTACTTGTCGTAGCGGTAGCGCCAGATCAGTCCGGCGACGAGCAGGGCGAAGGCGACGTACGGCAGGACGCCCCAGAGGAGTGTGGTCATCGGCGCACCCCGGTGCATGCGGTCGGCAGCGTGGCGCACACGGCGTCCAGGACGGAGGCGTACGGCGTGCCGAAGTCGGTGAGCCTGGTGCGGAGTTGCTCCAGGCCGTCACGGTGCTCGGTGAGCAGGTCGGTGTTGCCGGTGCGGGCCGCGAACTCCAGCACCGCGGGCAGGAAGTCGGGCAGCTCCTCGCCGCTGAACTCCAGGCCGTGCTCGCGGTAGACCTCCTTGAAGCGGACCAGCGACATGCCGCGCCGCCGGGTGTCGCCGTCCCGCCACCAGCTCAGGTACAGGCTGTGCCGGTTCCTGAAGTCGAAGACCCGCACATAGTGCGCGGCCAGCTCCTGGGCGTCCGTCACCGCCGCGTGGTCGGTGAACTCCCGTAGCTGCGGGGCGGCTTCGCGCAGCAGCGGGAGCCGGGCGCGGAAGTCGTCGTCGGGGTAGGTCAGGCAGAGCGCGGCCGCCTGGTAGAACACCGCGTCCGAGGGCATCAGGTCTCCTCCGTGTCGTCCGAGGTCTGCCGCTTGCGCAGCACGTGGAAGTTCTCCACGGACACCACCGGCAGCAGCTTGCGCCCTGCCGAGTCCTGGCCGAACGGCCCGTCGCCGCCCATACCGGGCCCGCCCTCGTAGTCCAGGCTGCATCCCTCCGGCAGCGCGGACTCCTCCAGTCGGCGCGCGTCGCCCATGGCGGCCGTCGGGATCACATACCGGTCGTCGTACTTGGCGATGGCCAGCAGCCGGTACATGGCCTCGATCTCGCCGGGCTCCATGCCCACGGCGGCCGGGAGCGCGGGATCCGGCTCCTCACCGAGGTTGAGGGCGCGCATGTGGGAGCGCATCGCGGCGAGCTTCTCCAACGAGGCCCGCACCGGCCCTACGTCACCCGCGGTGAAGACCTCCGCCAGATACTCCAGCGGGATGCGCAGGGTGTCGATCGCGCCGAACAGGTTCCCCGCGTCCTCGCCGTCGTGCCCGGACTCCGACAGCGCGTCCACCACCGGCGACAGCGGCGGGATGTACCAGACCATCGGCATCGTGCGGTACTCCGGATGCAGCGGCAGCGCCACCCGGTACTTGCTGATCAGCGCGTGCACGGGGGAGCGGCGGGCCGCCTCCAGCCAGTCGTACGGGATCCCGGCGCTCTCCGCCGCCCGCCGCACCTCCTCGTCCTCGGGGTCGAGGAAGACGCCCAACTGGGCCTCGTACAGCGCCTTCTCGTCCTTCACGGACGCGGCGGCCGTCACCTTGTCGGCGTCGTAGAGGACGACCCCGAGATAGCGCAGCCGCCCCACGCAGGTCTCCGAGCAGACCGTCGGCAGTCCGACCTCGATGCGCGGGTAGCACAGGGTGCACTTCTCCGCCTTGCCGGTGCGGTGGTTGAAGTACACCTTCTTGTACGGGCAGCCGGTCACGCACATCCGCCAGCCGCGGCAGCCGTCCTGATCGACCAGGACGATGCCGTCCTCGGCCCGCTTGTACATCGCGCCGGACGGACAGGAGGCCACACAGGACGGGTTGAGGCAGTGCTCGCAGATGCGCGGCAGATAGAACATGAAGGTCTGCTCGTACTCGAACCGCACCTTGTCCGAGGCCTGTTGCCGGGTTCGCTCCACCATGGGGTCGAGGTCGCCGTAGGCCGGGGCGCCCGCGAGGCTGTCGTCCCAGTTGGAGGACCACTCGACCTTCGTCGGCTTGCCGTCGAGCTGCGAGAGGGGCCGGGCGACCGGATAGTCGTCGCCGAGCGGGGCGTCGGTGAGGTTCTTGTAGTCGTACGTCCAGGGCTCGTAGTAGTCCTTGATCTCGGGGAGCTCGGGGTTGGAGAAGATCCCGGCGAGCTTGCGCAGCCGCCCGCCCGCCTTGAGCTTCAGCGCGCCCCGCTTGTTCAGCTCCCAGCCGCCGCGCCAGCGCTCCTGGTCCTCGTAGCGGCGCGGATAGCCCTGGCCGGGCCGGGTCTCGACGTTGTTGAACCAGACGTACTCCATGCCCCGCCGGTTGGTCCACGCCTGCTTGCAGGTGACCGAGCAGGTGTGGCAGCCGATGCACTTGTCGAGGTTCATCACCATGGCGATCTGGGCCATCGGACGCATCAGTACTCGACCTCCTGGCCGCGGCGGCGGATCACCGTGATCTCGTCGCGCTGGTTGCCCGTCGGGCCCAGGTAGTTGAACGCCCAGGACAACTGGGCGTAGCCGCCGATGAGATGGGACGGTTTGAGGATCAGACGGGTGAGGGAGTTGTGGATGCCGCCGCGCAGGCCGGTCGTCTCCGTCTTCGGCACGTTCACCGTGCGCTCCTGCGCGTGGTGCATGTAGACCGTGCCGGCCGGCATCCGGTGCGAGACGACCGCACGGGCCACGACCACGCCGTTGCGGTTGACCGCCTCGATCCAGTCGTTGTCGGCGACGCCGATCGCGTCGGCGTCCTGCGGGGACATCCAGATGTTCTGGCCGCCGCGGGAGAGCGCCAGCATGAACAGGTTGTCCTGGTACTCGGAGTGGATGGACCACTTGTTGTGCGGGGTGAGATAACGGACCGTCACTTCCCGGCTGCCGTCCGGGCCGATGCGGGGTTCGCCGAACAGCTTGTTCATGTCCAGCGGCGGCCGGTACACCGGCAGTGCCTCGCCCAGTTCGTGGATCCAGTCGTGGTCCAGGAAGAAGTGCTGGCGCCCGGTGAGGGTGTGCCAGGGCTTGAGGTGCTCGGTGTTGAGCGTGAACGCCGTGTAGCGGCGCCCGCCGGACTCGCTGCCCGACCACTCCGGCGAGGTGATCACCGGCACCGGAGCGGCCTGGGTGTCGGCGTACGTGACACGCTTGCCCTCGTGCTCGGCGGCCAGGTGGGCCATCTCCTGCCCGGTGCGGGCCTCCAGGGTGTGGAAACCCTGGGTCGCCAGGCGGCCGTTGGTGGTGCCGGACAGGGCGAGGATGGTGTTCGCCGCCTTTACCGCCGTGTCGAGGGCGGGGCGGCCGTCGAAGCCGACGCCGTTGAGGTGCCGGAGGTGCTCGACCTCCTCGTCCGGCCTCAGTGCGATTCCCTTTGCGGGCAGGCCCAGTTGCTCGACCAGCGGGCCGAGCGAGCCGAACTTCGCCCCGATCTTCGTGTAGTCGCGCTCCACGACCACCAGGTTCGGCATGGTCTTGCCGGGCACGGGATCGCACTCGCCGCGCTTCCAGTCCCGCACCACTCCGCCCGGCTGGGCGGTCTCGGCGGGGGTGTCGTGCTGGAGCGGCGCGGCCACCAGGTCCTTGCGCACCCCGAGATGGCCCTCGGACAGTTCGCTGAGCTTCTCGGCCAGCGCCTTGAAGGTGTCGAAGTCGGTGCGCGCCTGCCACGGCGGGTCGACGGCCGGGGAGAAGGAGTGCACGTAGGGGTGCATGTCCGTGCTGGACAGGTCGTGCTTCTCGTACCAGGTCGCGGCGGGCAGTACGACGTCCGACAGCAGGGTGGAGGAGGTCTGCCGGAAGTCCAGCGACAGCAGCAGGTCGAGCTTGCCCTCGGGTGCCTCCTCCCGCCAGGTCACATCGCGGGGTCGTTCCTCCGGCCGCGCCTCCGCGGCGCTGAGCGAGGACTGGGTGCCCAGCAGATGCCTGGTGAAGTACTCGGCGCCCTTCGCCGACGAGCCCAGCAGGTTCGCCCGCCACAGGGTCAGCACGCGCGGCCAGTTCTCCGGCGCGTCCGGGTCCTCGCAGGCGAACTTCAGCGTGCCCGCCCGCAGTTCGGCCACCGCCTTGGCCACCGGATCGCCGAACGCCTCGCCCAGCTCCAGCGGATTGCGGTCGAAGGTCGGATACGACGGCATCCACCCCGAACGCGCCGACAGGGCCAGGCAGTCCGCGCCCGTCATGCCCTCGAAGCGGCCCTCGCCGAGCGGTGAGGCGAGGACATCGGCGGTGAACCGGTCGTAGCGCCACTGGTCGGTGTTGAGGAACCAGTACGCGGTGCCGATCATCTGGCGCGGCGGGCGGGACCAGTCGGACCCGGCCGCGAGAGTGGCCCAGCCGGTCACCGGGCGGCACTTCTCCTGGCCGACGTAGTGCGCCCAGCCGCCGCCGTTGCGGCCCTGGCAGCCAGTGAGCTGGAGCAGCGCGAGGAAGGCGCGGTAGATCGTCTCGGAGTGGAACCAGTGGTTGGTGCCCGCGCCCATCAGGATCATGCAGCGGCCCTTGGAGCGCTCGGCGGTCCGCGCGAACTCCCGGGCGATCTTCACGCACTTGGCCGCCGGGACGGAGGTGTGCGCCTCCTGCCAGCCGGGCGTGCCGGGCGAGTCCGCGTCCTCGTAGGAGGAGGGCCAGTCGCCGGGCAGACCGGGCCTGGCCACCGCGTACTGGGCGAGCAGCAGGTCGTACACGGTTGTCACCAGCGGGCCGTCGGCGCCGCCGAGGCGGGTGGCGGGGACGCCGCGGCGCAGGACATCCCCCTGCCCCTCTCCGTTGTCGAAGCGGGGCAGCAGCACCTCGACGCCGGTCGCGACCTGGCTGCCGTGCAGGCTCAACTGGGGTCGGATGTCGCCGAGTTCGAGGTTCCAGTCGCCCTTGCCCGACTCGGTCCAGCGGAAGCCCAGAGAACCCTTGGGGACGACCGCGCGGCCGGTCACCTCGTCCAGGACGACCGTCTTCCAGTCGGCGCCCTCGCCGCCCTGGCCCAGGTCGGAGGCGCGCAGGAACTTCCCCGGCACATGGGCGCCGTCCCGCTCGGTGAGCGTCACCAGGAAGGGCAGGTCGGTGAACTTCCGTACGTAGTCGGTGAAGAACGGTGTCTCGCGGTCGACGAAGAACTCCTTCAGCACCACATGGCCCATCGCCAGGGCCAGGGCACCGTCGGTGCCGGGGTGCGGGTGCAGCCACTCGTCGGCGAACTTGGTGTTGTCGGCGTAGTCCGGCGACACCACGACGACCTTCTGGCCCCGGTAGCGGGCCTCCGCCATCCAGTGCGCGTCCGGGGTGCGGGTGACCGGGACGTTCGAGCCCCACATCATCAGATACGCCGCGTCCCACCAGTCGCCCGACTCCGGTACGTCGGTCTGGTCGCCGAAGACCTGCGGGGAGGCGACCGGCAGATCGGCGTACCAGTCGTAGAACGACAGCATCGGGGCGCCGATCAGGGAGTGGAAGCGGGCGCCCGCCGCGTGCGACACCATCGACATCGCGGGGATGGGGGAGAACCCGGCGATGCGGTCGGGGCCGTACGTCTTGATCGTGTGGACGTGTGCGGCGGCGACGAGCTCCACGGCCTCGTCCCAGTTGGCGCGCACCAGTCCGCCCTTGCCGCGGGCCTGCTGGTAGCGGCGGCGGCGCTCGGGGTCGCTCTGGAGGTCGGCCCAGGCGAGGACGGGGTCCTTGAGCCGGGCCTTCGCCTCCCGGTACATCTCCAGCAGGACACCGCGGATGTACGGGTAGCGCACGCGGGTGGGGGAGTAGGTGTACCAGGAGAAGGCGGCGCCGCGCGGACAGCCGCGGGGCTCGTACTCGGGGCTGTCGGGGCCGACGCTCGGGTAGTCCGTCTGCTGGGTCTCCCAGGTGATGATGCCGTCCTTGACGTACACCTTCCAGCGACAGGAGCCGGTGCAGTTCACGCCGTGCGTGGAGTTCACGACCTTGTCGTGGCTCCAGCGGTCCCGGTAGAAGGAGTCCGCCTCGCGACCGCCGGTCAGCTCGATGCTGTGCAGATCGGGTGCGGGGGTGCCGGGCCGGAAGAACCTGCCCGCCTTCAGCAGCGCCGCGCCGGGCTCGGTGGGCGGTATCTGGGTGTCGGTCACGTGCGCTCCCTTGCTTGCCCGTGGTCTTGAACCTAGGGCGGAGCGAGGGAGCGCACCTTTTCACGGCACCCGTACGGGTCAGGGTTTGCAGGTCACGGCTTGCGGGCGACGCCCGCGTACACCGGCACGATGCCCTCGGCCTGGGCGGCCACGTCCTCCGGCTCGGGACGCCACCCGGTCACCGGGATCACGCCGGGGCCGAGCAGCTCCAGGCCCTCGAAGAAGCGGCTGAACTCGGCCAGGGAGCGGGGGTGGAAGGGCGTGCCGCTGCGGCGGAACTGCTCGGCGGCCTTCTCGATCGCCTCGGGGCTCAGGTCAGGGGTGACCTGGGACAGCACCAGGAAGCTGCCGGGCGCGAGGGCGGCGACGTACTTCTTCAGCAGGCCGTGGGCCTCCTCACCCAGGTAGTGGGTCAGCGCCACCAGCGACAGGGCGATCGGCTGGTCGAGGTCCAGGTGTACGGCCGCCTGCCCGAGGATCGTGTCGGGGTCCCGGACGTCCGCGTGCAGATAGTGCGTGGAGCCCTCGGCGGAGCTGTGCAGCAGCGCCTCCGCGTGCCGCAGCACGATCGGGTCGTTGTCGGCGTACACCACCTTCGAGTCGGCGGCGACCGACTGGGCCACCTGGTGCAGATTGGGCTCGGTCGGGATGCCGGTGCCGATGTCCAGGAACTGCCGGATCCCCGCCTCGGCGGCGGTCCGGGTCGCCCGGTGCATGAACCGGCGGTTGGCGCGCGCCCCGCGCAGCACCGTGCCGTCCACGGCGAGGATCCGCCGGGCCAGCTCCTCGTCCACCGGGTAGTTGTCCTTGCCGCCCAGCCACCAGTCGTACACCCGGGCCGGGTGCGGCCGGCTGGTGTCGATGTCGGTCATACGGTGTGCGCTCCTCGGGGGTCGTGAATCCGGGTCGTGTGTGCGGGGTCGTGCGTGCGACGTCAGAAGTCCGCGCGGCGCTCCCTGAGGAGCTTTCTCGTGCGGTCGGCTGAGGCGGCACCCGTGGACATGTGGTCCAGGACCTCCAGATGCGCCGCGACCTCCGTGCGGGAGTCCAGGTACAGCGCGCCGGTCAGATACTCGGTGAAGACCATGTCCGGCAGTTCGGGCTCGGCGAACCGGAAGAGGGTGAAGGGCGCATAGGTGCCGGGGTGCGGGCCGCGGGCGAACTCGGCGATCTGAAGCGTGACCTGGTCCCGGTCGGCGAACTCCAGCAGCCGGTCGAGCTGTTCGCGCATCACCGACGTGTGGTCGCTCACCGGCCGGCGCAGCACCGTCTCGTCCATGATGACCCAGATGTGCGGCCGGTCCGGGCCCTCCAGCAGCCGCTGCCGCTCCATGCGCAGGGCCACATGCCGCTCTATGGACTCCGGCCCGGTCTGGCCTATCGTCCCCGCTTCCAGTACGGCGCGCGCGTAGTCCTCGGTCTGGAGCAGGCCCGGCACGAAGTGCGGCTCGTAGGAGCGGATCATCCGCGCCGCGCCCTCCAGGCTCACATACATGCTGAACCAGTCCGGCAGTACGTCGCGGTACCGCTGCCACCAGCCCGGCTGGTTCGCCTCCTCGGCCAGCGAGACGAAGGCCGTCGCCTCCTCCTCGGGCACGCCGTAGGTCTCCAGCAGCACCTGTACGTACGGGATCTTCAGGGCGACGTCGGCCATCTCCATCCGCCGTACCGTCGCCGAGGCCACTCGCAGGACCTTCGCGGCTTCCTCGCGTTTGAGTCCGGCCGCCTCCCGGAGCTCCTGAAGCCGCTTGCCGAGCACCACCTGGCCCACGGTCGGCGCAGGCCGCCGCTCACTCACGCCACGCCTCCCCTACGCGCCGAAGTACCCGTGCAGTGTGCCACGTTCCGCTTGCGCTCTCACAGGTTCGGCGGTGAGGCGCTCGCCACTGCCGGGCCCGGCATTACCCGGGAGGTAATCGACCAGGCACGACGGGCGCGCGATCGTTGAGTCACCGGGCTCCGGGTCGGCGCACTCCGATCCGGAACCCGCCTGCCACTGCCCCGGTTCCCGTTTCACAACCGACCCGACGGAGGGTGATTCGTCATGTCCGCAACCCAGCTTGCCGTGCTTGCCCGGACCTCCGACCCGCGGACCGTGCTGCGCCGGTTCCTCGCCCTCGACGCCGTGGTGACCGGCGCCAACGCCCTTGCCTACCTTGCCGTTTCCGGTCCGTTGGGCGACCTGTTCGGCGTCGACCGGGCGCTGCTGCTCGAACTCGGCGTGTTTCTGGCCGTGTACGCCGGTGCCGTGGGCTGGCTCGCGTCCCGCCCCGAGCCCGCCGTCCTCCCCGTTCGGGTGGTGATCGAGGCCAACTTCGCCTGGGCCGCGCTCAGTCTGGTCGCGCTCGCGGTGTGGCTGTCGCCGACCACCACCGGCGCGGTGTGGACGGTGCTCCAGGCGCTCACCGTCGCCGGCTTCGCCGCGCTCCAGCACCTGGCGCTGAAGGCACGTCAGGGCATGAGTGACTGAAGGTACTTGACCGTCGCCGGGTCGGCCGGGAGCAGAGTCTCGATGGCCAGCTCGGCGACCGTCACGTCCATCGGGGTGTTGAAGGTGGAGATCGAGGAGATGAACGACAGCGTCCGGCCCTCGTGCTCGATCAGCATCGGGAGGGCGAAGTAGGGGACGGGCTCCGCCGGTTCCTCGCTCGGGTCCTCCTCCGGCACCGGGTAAGCCGCCACCTCCTCGTACAACTGCCGCAGCGGCTCCGAGCGGTGCAGGGCGATCTGCCGTTCCATCTGGGCGAGCAGGTGGCCGCGCCACTCACGGAGGTTGCGGATGCGCGGCGCCAAGCCCTCCGGGTGGAGGGTGAGGCGCATCGCGTTCAGCGGGGGAGCGAGCAGCTGCTCGGGGATGTCCTCCAGCAGCATCAGGATGCCCCGGTTGGCCGCCTGCACGTTGTACATGGCGTCCACCACGATCGCCGGGTACGGCTCATAGCCCTGGATCAGCCGCTCCATGCCCGCGCGCACCGCGTCCATCGCCGGGTCGTCGAGCGGGGTCTGCGAGTAGCGCGGCGCGTAACCGGCCGCCAGCAGAAGGGCGTTGCGCTCCCGGACCGGCACCTCCAGATGCTCGGCGAGCCGCAGCACCATGTCCTCGCTCGGCCGGGAGCGGCCCGTCTCGATGAAGCTGATGTGCCGGGCGGAGGAGTCGGCGCGCAGCGCCAGTTCCAGCTGACTGACCCGGCGCTGCTCCCGCCAGGCCCGCAGCAGCGGGCCGACGCCCCGGTCGGTGGGAGTGGTGGTCATGCCACGACGGTAGTCGACGAATCGCCATATCCGGCATGCCGCCCCTTCTGACCAGGGCTTCGGCGGTCCCCCTGTGGCAGTCTGGAAGGGAACCCCCAGCCCCGGAAGGAGCGGCGTCATGGCCGTCGAACCGCTGTCGCAGAAGGAGATCGAGGACCGCCTCGCGGAACTGCCGGGCTGGTCGCTCGACGGGGACCGCCTGGCCCGTGGCTACCGGCTCCCCTCGCACTTCGCGGCCACCGCGCTGGTCGTGCACATCGCCCAGGTCCAGGACGAGCTCGACCACCACTCCGACCTCACGCTCGGCTACAACAAGGTCGCCCTGACCGTGAACACCCACAGCGTGGGCGGCGCGGTCACCGAGAAGGACTTCGAGCTGGCCGCCCGGGTGGAGGCGCTGGCTCCGGGACACGGGGCCGAGTGAGGGGCGCGTGCTCGACTACGACAAGGAAGCCGACGTCTACGACTCCTCGCGCGGCGGTGAGCCCCGGGCCGCCGCCGCGGCCGACGCGGTGCTCGGCCTGGTGCCGGACGGTGCCCGAAGCCTCCTCGACGTGGCCTGCGGCACCGGCATCGTCACCCGGCGGCTCGCGGCGGCGCGGCCCGCGCTGCGGGTGACGGGCGCGGATCTGACGTACGGGATGGCCCGGATGGCCGCCGCGCGGCTGCCCGGAAGGGTGGTGTTGGCGGACAGCCGGCGGCTGCCGTTTCCCGACGGGACGTTCGACGCGGTGACCAGTGTGTGGCTGCTGCACCTGCTGGACCGGGGCGACGACATGGGCGCGGTGGTCGCCGAGTGCGCCCGGGTGCTGCGGCCCGGCGGGGTGTATGTGACCACTGTCGACAAGGCCGCCGCCCATGACGTCGGCAGCGACATCGACGCCGTGCTCGCACCGCGCCCGCGCCGGGACGCACCGGACGCCTCGGCCCGCGTCGAGGCCCGCGCCGCCGAGCAGGGCCTGGACCTCGTCGGCGGCGCGAGCTTCACGGGCCTCGGTCAGGGCCGCAGCCCCCGTGGCACCGCGGCCGATCTGCGCCGGGGCTGGTTCACCCAGCTGCCGCCCGGCGCCCCGCTCACCGAACGCTTCGCCGCCGAGCTGGAGGTCCTGCCGGACCCGGACCGCCGCCGTCCCGACCCGGTGTTCAGCCTGCGGGCGTTCCGGAAGCCCGGGTGAACTCCATGACCCAGTTGGTCAGCCAGCTCTCCCCCTCGTCGGGGGAGAACGCCTGCTCCCAGCGGGCCGTGGTCGCGGAGATGCCCGACCACACGAACCGCACCCGCACGTCCTTGCCGTCGTGCGTGTCGTCGCCGTGGAACGCGCCGCGCTCGCCCTCGAAACGACCCAGTACCGGCGGGAACAGCTTGCCGCTCCTGCTGGAGGACCAGCTGAGGGACCACTGCTTCGTCTCGCGGTCGAACAGGCGCAGGGTCAGCCCCTTCGAGCCGAGGCGCGGCATGTCGATCTCGTCGATGTTCGCGGCACCGTCGAACAGGCTCCAGCAGCGCGAGGAGCCCGTGAACTCCTCCCAGTCGCTGTCCGGGTCGAGGAAGTCGGTACGGCGGCGGTGGGCGACCTGCCAGTCGCCGTGGAAGAAGTCGAAGTCGTGCGCGGTGCTCATGAACGGTCTCCTGTGGTGCCTTCGGGCAGGGAATCGGCCAAGTAGGCCTCGATGTCGGGGGTTTCGGGCGCGAGGATGTGCCGCACCCAGGCGTCCCGCTCGTGCAGGATCGGCGACAGCTCCCAGACGCAGCCGATCCAGGGCAGCTCGGGGGTGATGAAGTGCGCCGGGTCGAGGTCCGGGCAGCCGAGCACCGGCTGGCCCGCCGCCGCGCCCCGGAAGTGCAGCACGTTGTCCCACACCCAGCTGTAGGCGTTGAGATAGGCGCCGTCGTCGCCGCCCCGGTGCAGCACGACGAAGGTCGCCGCGGGTGTGCCGTCCGGCTCGGGCAGCAGCTTGGGCAGGATCGTGTACGCCGCCTGCGCCACCTCCGGCGCGATGCCCGCCGGGTCGGTGGTGACGTGGTAGCGCTTGATCCGTCGGCCCGCCACCTCGATCGGTGGCGGAACAGTCAGCAGTTTCTCCGTGAAGGGCATGCCCCGCACGTTAGGAGGGCTTCACTGACATCCTGTGTCAGTGAAGTCCAGCCGTCTCGTCTCGATCCTCCTGCTGCTCCAGACCCGGGGCCGGATGACCGCAGCCCAGCTCGCGGAGGAGCTGGAGGTCTCCGTGCGCACGGTCTACCGGGACGTGGAGGCGCTGAGCGCGGCCGGTGTGCCGCTGTACGGCGACGCCGGGCACGCGGGCGGCTACCGCCTGCTGGACGGCTACCGCACCCGCCTCACCGGGCTGACCGCCGACGAGGCCGAGGCCCTCTTCCTCGCCGGGGTCCCGGGCCCCGCCGCCGAACTGGGCCTCGGCTCGGTGCTCGCCGCCGCCGAGCTGAAGGTGCGCGCCGCGCTCCCGGTCCAGGCCGACCGGATCAGTGCCCGCTTCCATCTCGACGCCCCCGGCTGGTACGCCGACGGCGACGAGACCCCATTCCTCCCGGCGGTCGCCGACGCCGTGTGGAACAGCCGGGTCCTGCACATCCTGTACCGGCGCTGGCGTGAGCCCACCGACGTCGAGCGCCGCCTCGAACCGTACGGACTGGTCCTGAAGGCGGGCCGCTGGTACGTCGTCGCCGGACCGGGCCCGCGCACCTTCCGCGTCGACCAGATCCTCCGACTGACGGCCTCCGGCGAGGAGTTCGGCCGCCCCGAGGGCTTCGACCTGGCCGCCTACTGGACCCGGTACCAGCGCGACTTCCACGACCGGCTGCACCGGAGCGAGGCGGTGGTCCGGCTGGCTCCGGGCCGGACCCTCCCGAGCGCCCGCGACCTGCGTACGGAGCCCGACGGCTGGACCCGCGCCACCGTCCCCATCGAGTCCGTCGACCACGCGCACGGCGAGTTCCTGCGCCTCGGCACGGACGTAGAGGTGCTCCAGCCCGCCGAACTGCGCGCGAGGATCGCCCGAACCGTCGCCGAACTGGCCGGAAAATACGGCAACTTCACGGATGACGGCGGCGACTGAGGGGGAACGGAACCCATCCGTCCTCCCAGGAGGTACGTCTCATGATGCACCCGCACAGGCACCGCAGACGACACAGGGCCGTTCTCTCCGCGCTCGGCGCCACGGCCGCGCTCATCGCCGCCGGACTCACCTCGCTGACCGGCGCCGGCCCGGCCGAGGCCGCCACCGCACGCCAGGTCGAAGCGCTCGACCGGGGCGTGGTCAGCGTGTACACCGGCAGCGGCAACCTGGTCGGCTGGCGCTGGCTCGGCACCGACCCCGACAGCGTCTCCTTCAACCTCTACCGGGCCGGTACGAAGGTCAACGCGACGCCGATCACCGGCTCGACCAACTACTTCCACTCCGGCGCCCCCGCGCACGCCGACTACACGGTCCGCGCGATCGTGAACGGCGTGGAGCAGGGCGACTCCGTCCACGCGATCCAGTTCCGCACCGGATACAAGGACGTCCCGATCTCCCCGCCGGCCGGCGGCACCACACCCGACGGCGTCGCCTACACCTACGAGGCCAACGACGCCTCCGTCGGTGACCTGGACGGCGACGGCGCCCTCGACCTGGTCCTGAAGTGGCAGCCCACCAACGCCAAGGACAACTCCCAGTCCGGCTACACCGGCAACACCGTCGTCGACGGCATCAAGCTCGACGGCACCCGGCTGTGGCGGATCGACCTGGGCCGCAACATCCGCTCCGGCGCCCACTACACGCAGTTCCAGGTCTACGACTACGACGGCGACCGCAAGGCCGAGGTCGCCATGAAGACCGCCGACGGCACCGTGGACGGCGGCGGCACGGTGATCGGCAGCTCGTCGGCGGACCACCGCAACTCCAGTGGGTACGTCCTGTCCGGGCCCGAGTACCTGACCATGTTCAACGGGCGGACCGGCCGGGCGATGCAGAGCGTCGACCACGTCCCGGCACGCGGCACGGTCTCCTCCTGGGGCGACTCCTACGGCAACCGCGTGGACCGCTTCCTGGCGGGCACCGCCTACCTCGACGGCTCCCGGCCCTCGCTGATCATGGCGCGCGGCTACTACACCCGTACCGTCATCGCCGCCTGGGACTGGCGGGGCGGCTCCTTCACCCGTCGCTGGACCTTCGACACCAACTCCTCCACCAACTCCGGCAAAGGGTACGACGGTCAGGGCTCGCACAGTCTGTCCGTCGGGGACGTCGACAACGACGGCAAGGACGAGATCGTGTACGGCTCGATGGCCGTCGACGACAACGGCAGCGGGCTGTGGACCGCGAGGACCGGGCACGGCGACGCCCAGCACCTCGGAGATCTCGACCCGTCCACCACGGGCCTGGAGTACTTCAAGGTCTCCGAGTCGACGTCCCAGCCGGCCGAGCTGTACCTCAACCCCGCGAACGGCGCGGTCCGTTGGAAGCTCGCCGCCTGCTGCGACAACGGGCGCGGTGTGGCCGGGGACATCCACGCCGGGAACGACGGCGCGGAGATGTGGTCGGCCTCGGACAGCAGCATCAGGGACGAGGCCGGTGCCACCAAGGGGCGTGAGCCCTCGTCCGTGAACTTCCTGTCCTGGTGGGACGGGGACACGGTCCGTGAACTCCTCGACGGCACCCGGATCGACAAGTACGGCACCTCGTCGGACACCCGGCTGCTGACCGGCGCGTCGGTCCACTCCAACAACGGCACCAAGGCGACACCGTCGCTCTCCGGCGACATCCTCGGCGACTGGCGCGAGGAGGTCATCTGGCCGACCAGCAGCAACACGGCCCTGCGGATCTACTCGACACCGCACGAGACGAGCACGAAGATCACGACCCTGCTGCACGACACGATGTATCGCACGGGTCTCGCCTGGCAGAACACCGCCTACAACCAGCCCCCGCACCCGAGCTTCTTCCTCGGCAACGGCATGGCCACGGCTCCGCGGCCCGCGGTGTACGCGCCCTGAGCACAGTTTCATCACGTGATCTACACATTTCATGACTCCCCAGGGAAGATTCACTTTTCAGCACCACTTCCCTGGGGGGATCATGAGTCAGCAGTTCACGCCGCCGCCGATGCCCGGATACGGGCCGCCGGTCGCGCCCCCGCCGCCGAAGGGGCCGCGCACGGCCCTGATCGCCACGGCCGCCGCCGTGGTCGCCGCGGTGATCGCCTCCGCCGTCACGGCCGGCGTCAGCGGCGACAGCGAGGCCAAGCCCGCGCCCACGGTCACCGTCACCAAGACGGCCCCGGCCGCCGAGGGCGAGGGCGAGGGCGGCGCGGAGTCGGACGCCGGATCCGAGCCCGCCGCCGAGGAGGCCGGCAGCGGCGACGCCTACAGCCTCACCGACACCGTGGCCTACGAGAACGACGTCGAGGTCAGCCTCTCAGGGTTCGGTCGCGGAGTGTCCAGCGACTACGCGGCCCCGGAGAACACGCCGTACGTGAAGTTCACCATCAAGGTGGTCAACAACTCCGACGCGACGGTCGACGCCAACCAGATGACCGTCAACTGCGCCTACGGCGACGAGGGCAAGGAGGGCGAGGCAATCTACGACGACGGTCTCGACGGCCTCCCCGACACCCGCATCCTGGCGGGCCGTTCGCTCTCCGTGCCCTGGGCCTGCGAGCTGCCGAAGAAGGAGATCTTCCTCCAGGTCGAGGTTTCGCCCGACTGGGAGTCGGAGGAGTCGATCTTCGCGGGGGACGTGAAGTGACGAAGAGGGGCGCGCCGACCCAACGGCACGCGCCCCTCGGGGTTCAGCTCACCGTGCAGGACCGGTCGCCCACCTTGAAGGCCGTGGGCTCGGAGTTGGTGCCGGTCCAGTTGCCGGTGAAGCCGAAGCTCACCGAACTGCCGGGCGCCACATTGGCGTTCCAGCCCACGTTCTTCGCCGTGACCGAGGAACCCGACTGCGTGTGCTCGGCGTTCCACATCTGGGAGATCGTCTGTCCGTCGGGGAAGGACCAGGCGAGGTTCCAGCCGGACCAGGCGCTCGTACCGGTGTTGGTGAGCTGCACATCCGCCTGGAAGCCGCCCTGCCACTGGTTGGTGACCTGGTACGTCACCGCGCAGGCGCCGGTCGGCGTGGGATCGGGATCAGGATCCGTGCCGCCGCTGTCGGAGGAGTCGCCGTAGATGACGCCCCGGCCGTTGGTCGCGACGTACACCCGCCCGTAGACCCGCGGATCACCGGTGATCGCGGCGCCCGTCCAACCCCACTGGTGGGCATCGTCGTTGATCCGCGTCCAGGTCGCCCCCTGGTCGGTGGAGCGGAAGATGCCGCGCACCCCGCCGATCTTCGCGCTGGTGTAGAGCGTCTGGTACGACGCCCCCGGCGCCGCCTTGCCGAAGCCGATGGTGTCGGCCTGCTCGACGTTCGACAGCTTGGTGAAGCTCGTACCGCCGTCGGTGGAGTGCCACAGCCCGTACGCGCCGTCACTCGCGCCGCCCGCCAGCCACACATCGCCCTTCGCGCCCGGCAGCGCCTTGAAGCGGACGCTGTCCCCGCTCGGCAGGCCGGTCGCGGCGGAGGCGGTGAAGGTGGCGCCGCCGTCCGTACTGACGTAGAACTTCCCGGACTTGAAGCCGTAGAAGACCTTGGGGTCGACGCGGTCGGACTCCACGATCGCGCCCGGCGGGATACCGGAGGAGGCCGACCAGGACGTGCCGAAGCCGGTCGTGTGGTGCACCCCGGCGCCCTGCGGACTCCACACGAACCGGCTGCCGTCCGCCGCCGCGGCGACCGTGCCGCCACCGGAGACCCCCGAAGGGTCCGCCCCCGCGAACCAGTTGGCGCCGTTGTCCGTCGAGAACGCGATGTGCGGACCCGAGTCCAGATTGCCCACCCGGACGACGGTGCTCGGGTTGGACTCCGCGAAGTCCAGACTGGTCGTCGAGGTGAAGTTCGGCTGGGTGTACATCATCGCCGGCACTTTGGTCAGATCCGTGTGCCGGAAGCCGCCGATGTCACCGAGCGCGCTGAGCAGGGGCGCCCCCGATGGCGGCGAGGCGAGGTCGTTGACCGCCGTCTCCTCCAGGCCCTGCACCATCGGCTTGATGGTGAACCGGGTGTCGCTGTCCCAGTTGGTGAGGTTCTCGGTGCCGTAGATCGTCGCGCCCGTGCCGTACATCATGCGGGACGAGTTGAACGGGTCGATCTCCAACGCCTCGGTCATCCAGCCGAGTTTGGGCGTCTGCTCCGGCGGCGCCGGATTGGCGTTCCAGGTCAGCCAGGGCGAGGAGGAGACGTCCATGGTGTAGCGGTTGGCGCGGTTCGGGTACGACGTGTAGTCCCACGCCTTGGTCCAGGTGGCGCCGCTGTCGGTGGACCGGAAGAGCTGGGTGTCCGGCCACCAGGAGCTGTAGGCCGTCGCCATGACCGTGCCCGGGTCCTGCCGGTCGACGGTCAAGCCGCTGAACCCGTAGTAGGTGTCCGCCTCCGCCACCGGGCTGATGTCCGTCCAGGCGCCCGTCGCCGTCGCGTACCGCCACAACTGGCCCTTGCCACCGTCGTAGGGGCCGCCCTTGTCGCTGTACGACAGGTACAGATAGCCGTTCTCCGCGTCCAGGACGCCCTTGTGGGCGAGATGGCCGGTGGGCTGACCGGCGACCCGGCTCCACGTCGCGCCCGCGTCCGTCGAGCGGTACACCGCGTTGTCCTTGTCGGCGACCCCGACGTAGATCGTCCGCGTGGCGTTGCCCGAGGTGCCGGTGGACTCGTCGAAGGTGACCCAGACGATGCCCTGGTTGTCGGAGGCGTAGCCACTGGTGTCGCTCGGATCCTGGACGTAGTTGCCGACGTTGGGGAAGTTCGCCACCTGCGCCCAGCTCGCCCCGGAGTCCGTCGACCGCCAAAGCCCCTTGCCGCTCGGCGCGCCCAGGTACAGCACGCTGTTGCGGTTCGGGTCGACCGCCAGGCGCTCGCCCATGCCCCGGCCGGGCATGTTGCCGCCCAGCTTGAACGGCAGGTTCGCCTTCTGCCAGCTGGCGCCCCGGTCGGCGGAGCGCAGGACCGCGCCGTTGCCCGGGTCCCAGCTGTTGGTGTACGTGCCGACCGCCGCGTACACCTTGTCCGGGTCGACGGAGTCGGAGGCGAGGCTGACGACTCCGGTGTGGCCCCAGTCGTCCCAGCCCACCGAGTCCAGCAGCGGCGTCCAGGTCTTCGACGACTCCACCCAGCGGTAGGCGCCGCCGATGTCGGTGCGGGCGTAGGCGAGATTCTTCTCGGTGCGGTTGAACACGATGCCGGGGACGAATCCACCGCCGTCGATCCGGGCGTTCTTCCAGGTATAGGTGTCGGCGGCGATCGACACCGGCGACTCGTCGGGCTCGGCCGCCAGCGCGGGCGGCGTGCCCGCGAGCAGCCCGGCCGCCAGCGCCAGGACGGCCGTGAGGATGCGGGTTCTTCGCACGGGGAGTCCTTTCCGGGGGGTGGGAGGACAAAGAGGTGGAGCTGACAATGGCAAGCGCTTTCTCAATGGGGCGAGATATGCCGGGCGGCCCCCCGTGCGGGAGGGGACCGCCCGGCTGTCCGGCCTCGCCGTCAGGTGACGAGGCCATGTGCGCGGAGCTCTTCAGGCGCTGTTGAGCGCCCGGCGGGGGCTATTCGAGCAGCTCCGCGTACGAACCCATGGCCAGGGCGATGTCCGCCTGGGCCCAGAACCGGTGGTACGTGAACGAAGGCACCGCTCCGCCCGCCAAGTACGACTCGATCTTCGACCACGCGGGGTCGTCCTCGTAGAAGGAACGGATCGACTCGAACGTGGACGACGCGTTGATCGCGTCCCCGTTCGGCATCGTCCCGGTCCAGCCACTGGGGACGTAGACCGAGTCGTCGAAGCGGTTGTAGTCGGCGCGGTTCTCCGGGACGGCGATGCCGAGGGCGTCCTGGTGGTTGTCCCACATGCCGTCCAGCAGCGCCTTCGCCGTCGTCGCCGCCTCGGTGTCACCGGAGCGGTCGGCGTAGTACGTCAGGGTCTTGGCGTACGCGGCCGCCACACCGACGTCGTTGGTGTAGTCGGCGACGGTGACGTGCAGGCCCGCGTTCGAGCCGGGGCTCGTGGCGTTCCAGGTGTCGGGCTGGCCCGACCACTGGAGCGTCGACGGGATCTGATACGTGCCGTCCGGGTTGATCGTGGTGTGCTCCAGCGCCCAGTCGACCCACTTGTCGAGGACCGTCTTTGCGGCGGCGTTCCCCGTCTGCTGGTAGTACTCGGCCACCCGCTCCATCGACCACGCCTGGAAGCCGAACCACTGGTTGGACGGCGGGTCGTGGTAGACGGGCTTCTCGTCGTAGTACATGCCGTAGAAGGTCGACTTGCCGGCCGGCGGGGTCGCGTAACGGCCCGCCCAGCTGTTGGTCGCCCCGCCCGCGATCGCGCCCTCGCTGGACTGGAGCCAGCGGTAGAACTCGATCTGCCGCTCCAGGGACTTGGCCCAGTCCGCCTGTCCCGTCGCCGACTTCGGCTTCAGGTCGGCGTAGTTGGCCAGCGCGTACGCGGCCATCGGGTTCTGGTAGCCGCCGTGTGCGTGGCTGGAGCCGATGCGCCAGGCCCAGCCCGCCGAGGTGTCGGTGGCCCCGCCCCAGGCGTAATACCAGGAGAGCAGGTAGAACGAGGAGTCCTTGCCGGTACCGGCCGGGCAGGCCGACGGACCGACGCAGTTGCCCACCTTCTTGAAGTACTTGTCGTACATGGCGTAGCGCAGATAGTCGCCCATCTTCGCGGCCTTGGCGACGGTCGCGGAGATGTCGCCGCCCTTGCCCTGCGCGTCGGCCCACTTGTCAGCCCAGTAGGCGGCCTGCACCGCACGCGCGTCGGCGTCCGGGGCGTTGGTGAACTTCCACTGCTTGGCGTAGGAGGAGTCACCGGTGAACAGATCCAGATACCCGTTCGTGCCGCCGTACTTGAAGGCGTCGCACGTCGGCTGCGGCACCGTCTCCCACACCGACTCCTGCGCGCCGCGCTGGAAGGTGTTGATGTACGACGGACCGGTGTCCGACGGGCCCGCCTCGCACTTGCCGGGCGAGTTGCCGTAGCCGTAGACGTTGTCCACGTCCTGGAGCCAGTGCATGCCGTACACGTCGTCCGTGCCGTACGCGCTCTTCAGCTCGGCCGCGATCGGGTCCGGGCCGACCGAGACACCGGTGTCGAGCCTGGCCGGGTACTCGTTCGGAGTGTCCAGCTCGGGCGCGTAGGTCGCCGGCTTCGAGGCGTTGTAGAAGGAGTTGGTCGGCTGGTCGGCGTGGGTGGGGATCATGTACTTCTCCATGATCTCCCAGGCGCCGTTGAACTTGGTCCAGTCGCCCGTGACCTTGCCGTACATGGCCTGGAGCCACAGCAGATAGCTGTACGCCTCCGACGTGGTCTCGTGGCCGTGGTCCGGAGCCTCCACGATCAGCGTCTCCACCGAGTGGTACGGGATGCCCTCGGGGGAGAAGTAGCCGTTCGCCGGGTTGGTGATCTTCCCGTACAGCTCCAGGAAGCGGGCGTCGTACTCACCCGACGCCTCGACCTGGGTGACGGTCACCGCGGCCTTCGCGTGGCCGTTCGCGGTCGACTCGAAGGTCGCCGCGCCGGTCCCCGAGGAGTCGGCGGTGATGGTCACGCGCTGCGTGGTGTTCCAGTTCGACGGGGTGAAGGTGAGCGAAGCCCCGCCGGTCACCGACAGACCCGTGTTCCCGCTCGCGCGGGCGGTGGTGACGGTGACATTGGAGGACGGCTGGGTCGACAGCTTGATGTCGTACGTGCCTGTCTCGCCCTGCTGCACGGCCAGTTGGGTCGTCGAGGCCACCACGGCGGGACCCGAGGCGACCGTGATGCCGACCGGCGTGGACTCCGCGGACGCGCCGAGGCTGTCGTACGCCTTCGCCAGCAAGGAATGACTGCCCACGGTCAAGCTGGAGACGGAGAGCGAGTAGGGGGCGCTCGTGTCCGTGCCCAGCAGCGTGGTGTCGTCGTAGAACTCGACCTTGCTGATGGTGGCGTTGTCGGCGGCCGCCGCGGTGGCCGCGAGCGGCACCGCGTCCCCTTGCGAGTAGACCGCGCCCGCGGCCGGGCTGGTCAGCACCGTGATCGGGGGCTGATGGGCGCCGGTGCAGGTGGTGCCGTTGATCGCGAACGAGGTCGGGGCTGCGTTGGTGCCGCTGTAGCTGAACTGCGCCCCGGTGGAGACCGCGGCGCCCGCGGCGATTCGCCCGTTGTAGGAGGCGTTCTGCACGGTGATGTTCTGGCCGGACTGCGACCAGGTGCCGTTCCAGCCGTTGCTGAGCCTCTGGTTGCCCGTGTAGGCGTAGGTCAGGGTCCAGCCGTCGATCACGTCGGTGCCACGGTTGGTGATGGTCACGTCGGTGGTGAAGCCGGAGCCCCAGTCGTTCGTCTTGTAATCGACGCTGCACTGAAGCGGCGCCGCCTGCGCGGGCGTCGTGCCCGTCGCGAGCATCGTGAAGGGAAGCGCCAGAGCGGCCACGACGGCGGTCCACGCGCGCCGTACCGCTCTTGGCTTACGGGGTGGGGGATGCATGTGCTGGTTCCTCCTCGCGGCTCGGAGAAGTCAAGGCTTGAACCAGTGGGAGCGCTCCCATAGTGGGGAGGGGGGTGCGAGGGGTCAAGGGGCTTGAAGAGTCGAAAAGATTCGATGCGTGCGATTAATAAAAGTCGGCAACTCCCCTGTCCTTTACCGTCACTTGGCGCTAACTTCGTTGACACCAGTGGGAGCGGTTCCATCAGTCGACGCGTCCGTCACGGCGCGCTGATCTGCAAGGAGTCGCTCAATGCGCCACCCCCCGCGTTCAGTACTTTTAGCCGTCGCCGGGCGGCCTTCGGGCAACTCCTCTCCGTTTCGAAACCCCGCTTCGACACGAAGGACACCCGCACTCATGAGTCGTACCAGAACCGCGATGCTCGCTGCCCTGGCGCTGGTCGCCGGGGCCTCCGGGACATCGCTCGCCGCCGTGCCCGCCGACGACGTCGGCACCGCCGCGGTGCCCTGCACCGTCGACTACAAGACGAACGACTGGGGCTCCGGCTTCACTGCCTCCGTCACCGTCACCAACAACGGTGCCGCCAAGAGCAGTTGGGCGGTGAAGTGGTCGTACGCCGGTAACCAGCAGGTCACCAACGGCTGGAACGCGAAGATCACCCAGAGCGGTACGGCCGTCACCGCCGCCAACGAGAGCTACAACGGCAGCCTGGGCACCGGAGGTTCGGTGAGCTTCGGCTTCAACGCCTCCTACAGCGGCACCAACGCGATCCCGGGCACCTTCACGCTGGACGGCGTCACCTGCAACGTCGACGACGGCGGCACCGACCCGGACCCCGATCCCGATCCGCAGCCGGGCAACCGCGTGGACAACCCGTACTCCGGGGCCAAGGTCTATGTGAACCCCGAGTGGGCCGCGAATGCCGCCGCCGAGCCGGGCGGCAGCCGCGTCTCCAACCAGCCGACCGGTGTGTGGCTGGACCGGATCGCCGCCATCAACGGCGTCAACGGCGGCATGGGCCTGCGCGACCACCTCGACGAGGCGCTGACCCAGAAGGGCAGCGGCGAACTCGTCGTCCAGCTGGTCATCTACAACCTGCCC
Source organism: Streptomyces davaonensis JCM 4913 (assembly GCF_000349325.1). GTDB lineage: Bacteria > Actinomycetota > Actinomycetes > Streptomycetales > Streptomycetaceae > Streptomyces > Streptomyces davaonensis. The sequence goes on along the minus strand of NC_020504.1, from coordinate 2,080,773 downwards.
GGCCGCGACTGCTCCGCCCTCGCCTCCAACGGCGAGCTGGGCCCGACGGAGATCGACCGCTACAAGACCGAGTACATCGACCCGATCGCCGCGATCCTCGCGGACCCGAAGTACGCCGGGCTGCGGATCGTCACCGCCGTCGAGATCGACTCGCTGCCCAACCTCGTCACCAACACCGGAAGCCGCCCGACGGCCACCCCCGAGTGCGATGTGATGAAGGCCAACGGCAACTACGTCAAGGGCGTCGGCTACGCGCTCAGCGAGCTGGGCGACGTGCCCAACGTCTACAACTACGTCGACGCCGGCCACCACGGCTGGATCGGCTGGGACGACAACTTCGGTCCCTCCGCCACCACTTTCAAGGAGGCGGCCACCGCCGAGGGCGCCACGGTCAACGACGTGCACGGCTTCATCACCAACACGGCCAACTACGGTGCCCTGAAGGAGGATCACTTCACGATCGACTCCACGGTCAACGGCACCTCCGTCCGCCAGTCGAAGTGGGTGGACTGGAACCGCTACGTGGACGAGCAGTCGTACGCCCAGGCCTTCCGCAACCAGCTGGTCTCGGTCGGCTTCAACTCGGGCATCGGCATGCTGATCGACACCTCCAGGAACGGCTGGGGCGGCAGCGCCCGGCCCACCGGACCCGGCGCCACGACCAGCGTGGACACCTTCGTCGACGGCGGCCGCTACGACCGCCGCATCCACCTCGGCAACTGGTGCAACCAGTCCGGAGCGGGCCTCGGTGAGCGTCCGAAGGCCGCCCCCGCCGCCGGGATCGACGCCTACGTCTGGATGAAGCCCCCGGGTGAGTCCGACGGGTCCAGCTCCGAGATCCCGAACGACGAGGGCAAGGGCTTCGACCGCATGTGCGATCCCACGTACACGGGCAACGCGCGCAACGGCAACAACATGTCCGGCGCCCTGCCGAACGCTCCGCTTTCCGGGCGCTGGTTCTCCGCCCAGTTCCAGCAGCTGATGCAGAACGCCTACCCGCCGCTGTCGTAGGCGGCTGACCTGCCGGGGCCCGGTACCGCCGGGCCCCGGCACCCACCCCGCCTTTTTGCGGTTACGGCAATGGCGTTTGCCTCTCGCCGGTGCGTCGGCGCACGCTGGTCGGCACCCGGAGGAGAGGCTGGCCACCATGGCGCACGATCACGCACACCAGCACGCGCATCACCACGATCACACGGACATCGACTGGGCCGACATGGCCGAGCACCTGGAGACGCAGGCCGAGCTGTTCACCCCGCTGCACGAGCACGCGCTCGCCTGGCTCGGTGGCAAGCAGACCGAGCCGGGCCTGATCGTCGACGCGGGCAGCGGGCCCGGCGTCGTCTCCTGTCTGCTCGCCGACTCCTTCCCCGGGGCCCGGGTCGTCGCCGTGGACGGCTCCGAGCCGCTGCTGCACCTCGCCCGCGAGCGGGCGGAGCGGCTCGGGGTCGCGGACCGCTTCGCCACGCTGACCGGGGAACTCCCGGACGCCATGGCCGATCTGGACTACCCCGCCGATCTGATCTGGGCCAGCCAGAGCCTGCACCACCTCGGCGACCAGCAGGCGGCCATCCGGGCCTACGCCGAGCGGCTCGCGGTCGGCGGCACGCTCGCCCTCGTCGAGGGCGGACTGCCCACCCGCTTCCTGCCGCGCGACTTCGGCATCGGACGGCCGGGCCTGGAGGCGCGGATCGACGCGGTGCAGGCGGACTGGTTCGCCGACATGCGGGCCGCGCTGCCGGGCAGTGTGTCGGTGCCCGAGGACTGGCGGGCCATGATGAGCGCCGCCGGTCTGAAGCCCTCCGGCACCCGCACCTTCCTGCTGGACCTGCCCGCCCCGGCGACCGACCGGGCGCGTGCCGTCGCCGCCGCCACCTTCGGCCGGGTGCGCGAGTCCCTCGGCGACGTTCTCGACGCCACCGACCGCGCCACCCTGGACCGGCTCCTGGACCCGGACGACAAGGCGAGCGTGCACCATCGCCCCGACCTCTACGTCCTGACCGCCCGCACCGTGCACACCGCCGTCCGTACCGGCTGACGCGCAGCTCAGCAGTTGCCCGGCCGGGCGTGGACCGTGATCCGCGCCCCCTGGAGGGTGCGGGTGCCGCACTCCACGAAGTACCGGTCGAGTACTCGGCGTTTGGTGATCTCCTGGGCGGTCCGGTCGACCGGCTGCCCGGCGGGATCGCGCAGCGTCACGACCCGGTCCGTCGCGAGCAGCCGGTCGCGGATCTCGGCCGCGGGCACCTCGGTGCCGTACAGCGTGTGCGAGTCGGCCGGGGACCGCTCCAGGGCGAGGTCCCGCATGCCGTGCAGGGCGGCCGGGTCGGTCAGGGTCCACACCCGGCGCCGGGACGGCATGAACACGATCGCGTCGGCGTCGGTCTCCCGTACGGCACGGGCGATGGCGGTGACATCGTCGGTACGGCTCCCGGGCGTGCGCAGATCCAGGGTCGTCGGCAGCAGCGCGGCCACGGCGGCCACCGCGGCGACACCCGTGACGATCGGCACCGGCACGGCCCGCGCCCGGAGCAGCCGGTCGAGGGCGGCGCCGATCAGCAGGGCCGTGCCGAGGTGGCCGAAGAGGACGTAACGGTCGACGTACAGCGGCTTCAGCGGGGAGAGCAGCAGCAGCGTCAGGGCGGGCAGTACCAGCAGGGGGAGCGCGAGCCGGGGCAGGGGGCCCTTGGCGATCACGGCGCACGCGGTCCCGAGCAGCGCCACCCCGGCGAAGCCCAGAATCGCCCCCGCCCCCGGGCCGCCGATCCAGCCGACCTGCTCCGACTGGCCCATGCTCAGGACGGCCAACGGGGTCAGCCCGGCGCCGACCGCGCAGATCGCCGTCAGCCCGGCCCGGCGGGCGGGCCGGGGCAGCGCCACCAGGTGCGCGAGCGCCGCGAGCACCGCGAACTCGTGCAGCAGGCAGGCCGACAGCAGCACCGCACCGTACCCGGCCCAGGCCCGGCGGCGCCCCGACCGCATCGCGCCGAGCAGCAGGTACGAGGCCCAGGCGACCAGCGCGCACACCAGCGCGTAGCTGCGGCCCTCCTGCGCGTACCTCTGCACCGGCGGCAGCAGCGCGAACGCGATCCCGGCGAGCAGTCCGGCGCGGGCTCCGGCCAGCCGGTGCCCGAGCAGCGCCACCAGCCCGCTCGCCGCGGCCGCCGCCAGCACCGAGGGCAGCCGCATGACGAGCAGTGGGTCCAGATCGCCGGAGATCTCGAACAGGCCGTGCAGCACCAGGTAGTACAGGCCGTGCACGGCGTCGGCCTGAACCAGCGTCCCCGCGAGGTCGGGCAGCGAGCGCCGCGCCATGTCGTACGTCACCGCCTCGTCCCGCCACAGGCTGCCGCCGCGTCTGACGCCCCACAGGCCGAGGGCGAGGCTGAGGACGACCGGCAGCAGGACCGCGACGGCGGAGAGGCGCGGCCCGGGACGGCCGACGCGGACGCGCGGGCGCGGGTCGGGCAGGAGGACGGACTCGGGTACGTGTGCGGTGGCGATGGCCGGCTCCGGTGCGTGAGGGGAGAGGCGTGCACCGTCGAGTCCAGACGTCAGGGCGTTGTTGGGCAGCCCCGATCCGCGGTGCCCAACAATTCGCCGGGGGCCGGTGGTTAGCTTGACGGGGGCGAACGGGGAGACGGGGATGGGACGACGGGAGAAACCACTGGACCCCGGAGAGGGTCCGGTTCAGCGGTTCGCGTACGAACTGCGCAAGCTGCGCGACGAGACGGGCGGTCTGACCTACCGCGCGATGGCGCAGCGCGCGGGCTACTCGGCGCCCACCCTGGCCGCGGCGGCGGGCGGTGAACGGCTGCCTTCGGCGGCGGTGCTCACGGCGTACGTCACCGCGTGCGGCGGCGACCCCGAGGAGTGGGCGGGGCGGTTGCGGGAGGCGCTCGCCGAGACCCGGGTCCCGGACGGCCCCGAGGACGGCGGCGGTCCCTATCCGGGCCTGGCCCGCTTCGGCACCGGCGACGGCGACCACTTCCACGGCCGGGACGACCTGATCGCCGAACTCCTGCGCCTCACCGCCCGCACTCGGTTCGCGGCGGTCGTCGGAGCGTCGGGCAGCGGCAAGTCGTCGTTGCTGAGGGCGGGTCTGATTCCGGCGCTGCGGGCTGTCGACCCCGTCGAACACCGGCCCGCCGTCATCCGGTTGCTCACCCCGGGTCCCCATCCCGCCAAGGCCCACGAGGAGTTGTTCACTCCGCACGACGGACCCGGCGACACCCTCCTCGTCGTCGACCAGTTCGAGGAGCTGTTCACGCTCTGCACCGAGCCGACCGAACGGGAGCGGTTCCTCGGGCGGTTGCTCGGTGCCACCGACCCCGCCTCGCGACTGCGCGTGGTGATCGCCGTGCGCGCCGACTTCTACGGCCGCTGCGCCGAGCACGGTCCGCTCGCCGAGGCGTTGCGGGACGCGGCGTTGCTGGTCGGGCCGATGTCACCGCGTGGGTTGCGCGAGGCCGTGGTCCGGCCCGCCGCCGCCCGCCGACTGGTGGTCGAGCGGGCTCTCACGGCGCGGATCGTCGCCGACGTCACCGGAGAGCCCGGCGGACTGCCCCTGATGGCACACGCCCTGCGCGAGGTCTGGCGCCGCCGCTCCGGCAAGGCCCTCACCCTCGCCGCCTACGAGGCCATCGGCGGAGTCCACGGCGCCGTCGCGCACACCGCCGAGGCCGCCTACGCCCGCTGCACCCCCGCCGAGGCAGCCGCCGCCCGGGCCCTGCTGCTGCGCCTGGTCCAGCCCGGCGACGGCACCGAGGACACCCGCCGGCCCGTCGCCCGCACGGAGTTGGATGCCGACGCCACGACCACCGAGGTGCTCGAACGCCTGGTCCGCGAGCGCCTGTTGACCGTCGACGGCGACACCGTGGAGCTGGCCCACGAGGCCCTGATCGGCGCCTGGCCCCGGCTGCGCGGCTGGGTCGAGGAGGACCGCGAACGCCTCCGCCTGCACCGACGGCTCACCGAAGCCGCCCACACCTGGGCCGAGTTGGGCGGCGACGCGGGCGCGTTGTACCGGGGGATACGGCTGACGGAGGCGCAGGACGCCTTCGGTGACGGGGCCGAACTGAGCGGTGCGGAAAGGGACTTCCTGGCCGCGAGTGTCGCCGCCCACGAGGGCGCCCGGCGCTCCGCGACCCGGGCGGCCCGCAGGCTGCGCGCCCTGACCGGCGCCCTTGCGGTGCTGCTCTGTCTGGCCGTGGTCGCCGGGGTGGCCGCCTGGCGGCAGAGTGGGGTCAGTTCCCGGCAGCGCGACGAGGCCGAGGCCCGCCGGGCCGCCGAACTCGTCGACACCCTGCGGGACACCGAGCCACGCACCGCGATGCGCCTCGCCCTCGCCGCCTGGCGCACCGCCGATCTCCCCGAGACCCGCACCGCCCTGCGCACGGCCGCGGCCCAGAGCGAACAGGACGCCTTCGTCCAGCCCGAGGAAGGCGGCCGCGCCCTCAACGCGCCCGCGTGGCTGAGCCGGGACGGCCGGATCCTGACAACGGTCGTGCGCGACGAGGCCGTTCAGTGGGATGTGCCGAGCCACCGGCAGCTGAGGTCGGTGCGGCTCGACGGGCTCTCCGAGGGTGTGGTCGACGTCAGCGACGACGGCCGCCGCGTCGCCTACCGCACCCCCGGCAGTCGGAACGGCCTGGTGATCGCCGGGCTCGCGGACGGCAGCACACACCGGCTGCCGACCGGCCCGTGGACCGACACGGACGTCGCCTTCGGCAGAGGCGGCGAAACACTTCTCCTGCGGCGGCTCAACCGCGACGCAGCCGACGGACGGGCGACCCTGGAACTGTGGGACGCCCGCGAGGAGCGGCGTCTCCTGCGCTACGACCGGGGCGACGACGACGGCGCCCTGCCGGTGCTCAGCCAAGACGACCGGCACCTCGCCTGGTGCGCCCAGGACGGAACACGGCTACGGGTCCTCGACGGCGACGAGGGCCGCCTGGTCACCGGGAACATCCCGGAGGCGACCGAACAGGCCCTGTGCGCAGGGGAACTCACCTTCACGCCCGACGGTCGGGCCGTGGCCTCCGCTTCACCCGAAGGGATCGTCACCTGGGACTTCAGGGCCGGTCGGGAGCGCCCCCGGCTGCCGGTCGCGGGCGGCGTGAACCGCGTGGAGTTCGCCGACAGCTACGCCCTGGCCTGGGGCTCGGGCTCCTTCACCCTGTGGCGTACGGACCTCCCGGCCCCCGCGGACGACGGCCCGCGTGAGCCGCTGCTGACCTACCCCGTCGCTGGTCAGACGATCGGGGACCTCAGGCTCGACCCCGCCCAGGGCGTCCTGCGCTACCGGGAAGGCGGCCGGACCAGCGTCGTACACACCCTCTCGCTGCATGGACTCATGGACGACACCTGGCACTCGCGGGCGGCGCAGCGTGCACCGCGCACCGGCTTCGCCGGTACCGAGACACTCGCCCGCGACCCCGACGGGCGCACTGCGCTCACCGCGGAGGGCGTGTTGGTGGATACGAAGACCGGCGAACCGCGCCCAGAAATCAAGGGAGTTGAGGGGGAGGACTACCTGCGCGCGGCCGCCTTCAGCCGCGACGGCCGATTCCTCGCCGTCGCCGATCTCAAGGGCCGGGTCACCCTGTGGGACAAGCACACCTGGCGCCGGACAGCGGTCCTCAGGGCGGCCGGGTCCACGGCGCGCGACGAGACCCTCGCGTTCTCCGCCGACGGCTCCCTCCTCGCGGCGAGCGCACCCGACGGTTCCGTGCACGTCTGGGAGACGGCCACGCCGAGTCTGCCGCCCGCCGTGCTCCCGGCCGGGGACAGCCCGGTGCTCGCCCTGAGTATCACCGCCCACGACGGCACCCTGCGCGTCAGCACCCCGCATCTCGCCGGGCGGCTCCTGCCGTTGGCCCCGGACCGAGCCGCGGCCACCGTGTGCGACCGGGCCGGCGGCGGGCTGACGCGGGCGCAGTGGAACCGCTACTTCCCCTCGGCCGGGTACCGCTCCACCTGCGCAGGGGCTTGACTTCGAGAATGCTCCAACTGATGAACTCCCCCTCACGGAACACCAACAGGGGGTAACCATGACCGACTCACCGGTCGCGCTCATCACCGGCGGCGGGAGCGGCATCGGCGCCGCGGCTGCACGGCAACTGCTGGACGCCGGGCACCGGGTGGCCGTCACCGGCCGTGGCGAGGCGCGGCTTCGGGGCTTCGCCGAGGAACTCGGGGACCCCGAGGGCCTGTTGACGATCGTCGGGGACGCCTCGGACTACGAGCAGATCAAGGGCGCCGTGGAGACCACGCTGAAGGAGTTCGGCCGGATCGACACGGTCGTCGCCAACGCGGGCATCGCCACCCATGACTCGGTCGCCGAGGGGGACCCGGCGGGCTGGCCGGAGATGATCCTCACCAACGTCCTCGGACCGGCGCTGCTCATCCGGGCCTCGATCGACGCCCTGAAGGAGACCCGGGGCCGGATCGTCCTGGTCGGCAGTGTCGCCGGGTTCGTGCACACGCCGGGCAACCTCTACGGCGCGACCAAGTGGGCGTTGACGGGGCTCGCCGAGAACACCCGCCGTGAGGTGACCGAGTGGGGCGTCGGCGTCACGCTGATCGCGCCCGGCCGGGTGGAGACGCCGTTCTGGGACAGCAACGGCAGCCTGCCGCCCGGCCATCTGCTCACCGCGGACCAGCTCGCCGACTCGATCGTCTGGGCGATCCGGCAGCCGCACGGGGTCGACGTGAACACCATCGTCGTACGGCCGATCGGGCAGCCCAACTGACGCGTGTGGGCGGCCCGTCGGCCGGGCCGCCCACATATGACGGTGTCTCAGCCGATGTCGAACGTCGCCGGGTTCGGGCCGATCCGCCGGTCCTCGTTGAGGGCGCTGATCGCGGCCAGGTCCTCGGTGTCGAGGGTGAAGTCGAAGACGTCGATGTTCTCCCGGATACGGGAGGGGGTGACGGACTTCGGGATGACCACGTTGCCGAGCTGGAGGTGCCAGCGCAGCACGATCTGGGCCGGGGTGCGGTTGTGCTTCTGGGCGATGGCCACGATCGCCGGGACCTCCAGCAGGCCCTTGCCCTGGCCCAGCGGCGACCAGGCCTCGGTGTGGATGCCCTGCTCCCCGTGGAACTCGCGGGAGGCGCGCTGCTGGAGATGCGGGTGCAGCTCGATCTGGTTGATCGCCGGGACGATCGACGTCTCGCCCAGCAGCCGCTCCAGGTGCTCGGGCAGGAAGTTGGACACGCCGATCGCCTTGACGCGGCCGTCGGAGTACAGCTTCTCGAAGGCCTTGTAGCTGTCCACGTACTTGTTCTTGGACGGCAGGGGCCAGTGGATGAGGTACAGGTCGATGTAGTCCAGGCCCAGCTTGGCCAGCGAGCTGTCGAAGGCGCGCAGGGTGGAGTCGTACCCCTGGTCCGCGTTCCAGAGCTTGGTGGTGACGAAGACCTCGTCACGGGGGATGCCGGAGGCGGCGATGGCCTTGCCGGTGCCCTCCTCGTTGCCGTAGATCGCCGCTGTGTCGATGCTGCGGTACCCGGCCTCCAGCGCGGTGCCGACCGCCTGCTCCGCCTCGTCGTCCGGCACCTGCCAGACACCGAAGCCCAGCTGGGGCATCTCGACGCCGTTGTTGAGGATGATCGGGGGGACCTTGCTGCTCACGAGCTCTTGATCCTTACGGTTGTCGTCAGGTGGTACTACATATCGTCAACGATCACGGGCCGTGCTGCATTCCTGTTCGGTGAATCAGTCCGGACCATTGACCGTGGACCGTCATACCGGGACTCTCTAATGGCGCCATCGGACGTAATGGTGAACTGCGTCCATGTACGTGAACCCCCCACGATGTCATGAGGGAGCAGCCATGAACCCCACTCGCAGGACCCTGCTCGGCGCCGCCCTCGGCGGTGCGACCGCCGCCGTCGGTCTTCCCGCCACCCCCGCACAGGCCGCCTCCTGGCAGCTGAAGTGGTCGCCGTCGGCGAGCGCCGACGGGCTCGGCGCCTTCGAGACCATCGAGGACGACCGCGCCGACTCGCACCCCGCAGGACAGCCGCACATTCGCACCGAGGGCGCCAACTGGCGCTTCAACATGCACATGGTGGACCGGGACGCCTCCACCGACCGCCAGCGCCAGGAGGTCACCGGCCTGCGCACCTCGTCCGGGACCCATCTGCGCTGGCTGCCCGGACAGACCTGGCGGATCACGTACTCGATGTACATCCCGAGCTCGCTGAAGGCCACGACCAGCTTCACGCACATCATGCAGATGAAGCAGCCCGGCACCGGCACCCAGCCGATCGTCGTGCAGTCGCTGCGCCGGGTCGACGGGGTGCAGACCATCGAGCTCAAGCTGCACATCGCGAACATCCTCGTCGGCCGCACCCCGCTCGCGCCGCTGCACAACTCATGGACCGACGTCGACTTCCAGATCAAGGTCGGCGACGGTACGTCGGGCTCGGTGCGCTGGATCCTGCGCCAGGGCGGCACGACGCTGATCGACCGGTCACGGACCGGCGTGGACACCTTCCTCGCCGACCGGGTGCGCCCGAAGTGGGGCATCTACCGCTCCCTGGGCGACACTTCGGGCTCGCTCCAGGACTGCCACATGCTGCTCGGCAATCTGCGCGGCTACCAACTCGTGTGACCCGCCGCCCGGTTCAGGCCGTGTACAGCGCCTCGACCTCGCCCGCGTAGGCCTTCTCGATCGCCTTGCGCTTCAGCTTCAGCGACGGGGTGAGCAATCCGTGCTCCTCGGTGAACGGCTGGGCGAGGATACGGAAGGTCCGGATCGACTCGGCCTGCGAGACGAGGGTGTTGGCGGCGACCACCGCCCGCCGCACCTCCGTCTCCAGGTCGGCGTCCGTCACCAGCTGGGCCGGGCTCATCAGCGGCTTGTCCCGCATGCTCAGCCAGTGCTCGACGGCCTCCTGCTCCAGCGTGACCAGGGCCGCGACGTACGGGCGGTCATTGCCGACGACGATGCACTGGGCGACCAGCGGATGGTCCCGGACCCGCTCCTCCAGCACTCCGGGCGAGACGCTCTTGCCGCCCGAGGTCACCAGGATCTCCTTCTTGCGCCCGGTGATGGTGAGATAGCCGTCCTCGTCCAGCGCGCCGAGGTCGCCGGTGGCGAGCCAGCCGTCGTGCAGGGTCTCGTCGGTGGCCTTGGGGTTGTTCAGATAGCCCTGGAAGACATTGCCGCCGTTCAGCCAGATCTCGCCGTCGTCCGCGATGTGCACGGTCATTCCGGGGATGGGCTGCCCGACGGTGCCGTAGCGGGTGCGCTCGGGCGGGTTGGCGGTGGCCGCCGCGGTCGACTCGGTCAGCCCGTAGCCCTCGTAGATGTGCACGCCCGCGCCCGCGAAGAACAGGCCGAGCTTGCGGTCCATCGCCGAGCCGCCGGACATGGCGTGCCGGATCCGGCCGCCCATCGCCGCGCGCATCTTGCCGTAGACGAGCTTGTCGAAGAGCTGGTGCTGCATCCGCAGGCCCGCCGACGGTCCGGGGCCGATGCCCCAGGCCTTGGCCTCCATGGCGTCCGCGTACCTCACGGCCACGTCGACGGCCTTCTCGAAGGCGCCGGCCCGGCCCTCCTTCTCGGCCTTGCGGCGGGCGGCGTTGAAGACCTTCTCGAAGATGTACGGCACGGCGAGGAAGAACGTCGGCCGAAACGCGGCGAGGTCGGGCAGCAGCGCGGCCGCGTTCATCTGCGGCTGATGGCCGAAGCGGACACCGCCGCGGATCGCGGCGACCTGCACCATCCGCCCGAAGACATGCGCGAGCGGCAGGAAGAGCAGGGTCGCCGCCTCGTCGCCCTTCTTGGAGTGGAACACCGGCTCCCAGCGCTCGATGACGGTGTCCGCCTCGAACATGAAGTTGCCGTGCGTGATGACACAGCCCTTGGGGCGGCCGGTGGTGCCGGAGGTGTAGATGACGGTCGCGACCGAGTCCGGGGTGACCGCCTGGCGGTGCCGGTGCACCACGTCGTCGTCGAGGTGGGCGCCCGCGTCGTACAGCTCCTGCACGCAGCCCGCGTCGAGCTGCCACAGCTCGCGCAGGTGCGGCAGCCGATCGATGACGGTGGCGATGGTCATCGCGTGGTCCTCGTGCTCCACGATCGCCGCCGTCACCTCGGCGTCGTAGAGCATCCAGAAGCACTGCTCGGCCGAGGAGGTCGGGTAGATCGGCACCACCTGGGCGCCGATGGTCCACAGGGCGAAGTCGAACAGGGTCCACTCGTAGCGGGTGGGGGACATGATCGCGACCCGGTCGCCGAACCGGACGCCCCGGGCGAGCAGCCCCTTGGCGAGGGCGAGCACCTCGTCGCGGAACTCGGCGGCGGTCACGTCCCGCCACTGCCCCGTCTCGTCCTTGCGGCCGAGCGCCACGTGCGCCGGGTTCTCCTGGGCATGCTGGAACACCACGTCGGCCAGTCCGCCCACCGGCGGTGCCAACGCCAACGGAGGGTTGGTGAACTCGCGCAAACCCCGCTCCCCGCTCCTTTGCCCCGTCATCGGTGACGCTCCGCGCTGGCCGTGAAAGCTACCCGACCCTCCGGCAGGACGGGAGGGGGTGAAATACCGAACGAGGTCCGGGCCGCCGCTGAACCGTCACCGAAAATGCACGCACATGGGGAAGGGTCGGACAGAAAGCCGACGGTTGAGTAAGTTTCCGCGCCGTAATCTCCACCGAATCTGTACGACCGATCAGCGGCGGTGCAATCGGTCACCGCCCGCGAGGATCGCCGCGGCCAAGGCGTCCGCAGCGCCCTGGGCCGCCGGGCGGCGTCGGCCGTGGACCAGGACGAAGTCCACCCTGCCCAGCTCCGGGAGCCCCGACCGCTCCGGCATCCGGACCAGACCGGGCGGGATCAGGCCGCGGGAGTGGGCCATCACACCCAGGCCCGCCCGCGCCGCCGCGATGAGGCCGTTGAGGCTGCCGCTGGTGCATACGATCCGCCACTGGCGGCCCTGCCGCTCCAGGGCCTCCAGGGCGAGGGCGCGGGTGATGCCCGGCGGCGGATAGACGATCAGCGGCACCGGCCGGTCCGCCTCCAGGCGGAGCCGCTCGGCGCCGATCCACACCAGCCGGTCGCGCCAGACCGGCTCGCCCCGCGGGTCCTCGGGGCGCCGCTTGGCGAGGACGAGGTCCAGCTTCCCGGCGGCCAGCTGTTCGTGCAGGGTGCCCGAGAGCTCGACCGTCAGCTCCAGGTCCACCTCGGGGTGCTCGTAGCGGAAGCCCTCCAGGATCTCCGGCAGCCGGGTCAGGACGAAGTCCTCCGAGGCGCCGAAGCGCAGCCGGCCGCGCAGCCGGGTGCCGGTGAAGAAGGCTGTCGCCTGCTCATGGACCTCCAGGATCCGCCGCGCGAAGCCGAGCATCGCCTCGCCGTCCTCGGTCAGCTCCACGGAGTGGGTGTCCCGGGCGAAGAGCTGTCGGCCCGCCGCGTCCTCCAGGCGCCGCACATGCTGGCTGACCGTCGACTGCCGCAGGCCGAGCCGCCGGGCGGCCTGAGTGAAGCTCAGCGTCTGGGACACCGCCAGGAAGGTCCGCAGATGGGAGGGGTCGTACACCCCTCAAGGCTATCGGGGAACGTGATGACAGTCAGAGTGGTGTGCGGGATTCCCGATCGCGAGGGCGCGGAGGACGATGGAGAGGGCACGACCGTGCCCGAGAACCGGACGTACAGCGAAGTAGTGGAGCACAGTGAAACGCCTGCGTTGGCCGCGTTGGATGCCGATCGACCCGTACATCCTGCTGCTGCTCGGGACAGTGGGCCTGGCCGCGCTGCTGCCGGCTCGCGGAACGGGCGCCGACGTGGCCGACGGCGCCGCCACCGCCGCCATCGCCCTGCTCTTCTTCCTCTACGGCGCCCGGCTCTCCACCCGTGAGGCGCTGGACGGACTGCGCCACTGGCGCCTCCACCTCACCGTCCTGGCCTGCACCTTCGTCATCTTCCCGCTGCTGGGCCTGGCCGCCCGGGGCACGGTCCCGGTCCTGCTGACCGACCCGCTCTACCAGGGGCTGCTCTTCCTCACCCTGGTGCCCTCGACCGTCCAGTCGTCGATCGCGTTCACCTCGATCGCCCGCGGCAACGTGCCCGCCGCGATCTGCGCGGGCTCGTTCTCCTCGCTGGTCGGCATCGTCGCCACCCCGCTCCTCGCGGCGAGCCTGCTCGGCGGCAACGGCGGCGGGTTCTCGGCCGACTCCCTGCTGAAGATCGTGCTGCAATTGCTGGTGCCGTTCCTGGCCGGTCAGGTGCTGCGGCGCTGGATAGGCGGATTCATCCTGCGGCACAAGAAGTTCCTCGGCCTCGTCGACCGCGGCTCCATCCTCCTCGTCGTCTACGCCGCGTTCAGCGAGGGCATGGTCGCGGGCGTCTGGAACCAGGTCAGCCCCGCCAGGCTCGGCGGACTGATGGCCGTGGAGGCCGTGATCCTCACCGTCATGCTGCTGCTGACCTGGTACGGCGCCAAGGCGCTGCGCTTCAACCGCGAGGACCGGATCGCCATCCAGTTCGCGGGCTCCAAGAAGTCCCTGGCCGCCGGACTCCCCATGGCGAGCGTCCTCTTCGGCGCCCACGCCGCGCTCGCCGTGCTGCCTCTGATGCTCTTCCACCAGATGCAGCTCATGGTCTGTGCGGTCATTGCCAAGCGGCGCTCCCACGACAAGGAGCTCAACCCCCCGGCCCCAGTCGCAGAGTCACGAATCGCGGTCGGTACAGGGACACGTTCCGGCTGAGGTTGGCGGCGGCGCCGGTGGTCTCCAGCCAGTTGACGTCGTAGCTCAGCACCACCCGCCCGTCCTCGCTCAGCTCCGGATGGGTCTGCGGGTTGTACGCGGCCACCTGTCCCTGCGGCAGGGACGGGCTGAAGTCCTTCGTCGGCCCGTGCCAGGGCCCGGTCGGCGAGCAGGCCCAGTAGGAGGTCACGGTCGTCAGTCCGTCCCCGCCCGCCGCCATCGTGAACAGCACATACGTCGGCCCGTCGCGCACCACCGAGAAGGCGCTGCCCACGCCCGTGCGCCGCCCGTCCCCGAGCACCGCGCGCGGCCGGACCCCCGCCGCCCACTTCTTGCCGTCCCAGTACTCCCAGGCGGCCGGATCGGCGAGCCCGCCCTCCGGCACCCGGGCCACATAGGCCCGCGAGGCCGGGCGGGACACGGCCCGGCGGTCGTCGCCGCCGAAGACGTACGTCCACCCGTCCCGCTCCACCAGCGTCGTGCCGAACAGCACCCGCCGGGAGGGATCCGCGACGAGCTGCTGGTCGAAGACCTTGACCGTGGACTCGACCCGCAGATCGGGCAGCGAGAGCGTGGCGACCTCGGTGGCCGCGGGCACCCCGTAGATCCACGGTGCCTGCCCCGCCGTCCGCACCCACAGCACCACCCGCAGCACCTGCTCCGGGGAGCCGGGCCGACGGGGCTCCACCCGGGCCGCGACCGGCCAGCGCCACTGCCCCGGCGCCGGATCGGCGAACAGGGGAGCGGGCAAGGTGCTCTCCAACCGCCCGTCCCGCATCACCACGGCGGAGTTGCGCACCATCGGCGCCGAGGTGTCCCGCCAGGCGTAGGACTCGCCGACCGGGTTGGGCGGCCCGTACACCTGCCCCAGATAGGTGTCCGAGAACAGCCACAGCACCCGTCCGTCCGGCAGCCGCACCGAGTGGGTGCCGTCGCCGCCCGTCCAGTCGTCGGTACGCGCGGCGTCGTCGCCGTAGCGGGCGAACTCCGAGGTCAGCCGCTCATCGGCGGCCCAGGCCCGCACCGTACGAGCCGCACAGGCGCCGTCCGTCCCGTCGTCCTCCGGGAGGACGGTGAGCAGCACGGCCCCGAGAACCAGGGCCAGCACCAGACCGATCCCGGTTCCCGTCCGTCGTATCACCGGCACGTCGGAGGACACCCTCCGGGACGCTAGTGGTCCGGGCGCCGCTGGTCCATGGGGCGAAACGGCGGGACCCCGCGGCGCAGGGGGCGCTCCCCGCCGTCAGGGTCCCGCCGCCGTGTTCGCGGGGTGACCGCCTCAGCCCTGGGCGGCCGCGGCCCGCAGGGCGATCCGGTCCTCGCCCGCGTACACGTTCATGGAGGAGCCCCGCAGGAAGCCCACCAGGGTCAGGCCCGTCTCCGCGGCCAGGTCCACCGCGAGCGACGAGGGCGCCGAGACGGCTGCCAGGACCGGGATCCCCGCCATCACCGCCTTCTGTGCCAGTTCGAAGGAGGCCCGCCCGGACACCAGCAGGATGGTGCGGGACAGGGGCAGGTCGCCGTTCTGGAGGGCGCGGCCGACCAGCTTGTCGACCGCGTTGTGCCGGCCGACGTCCTCCCGTATGTCGAGCAGCTCGCCGTCCTCGGTGAACAGGGCCGCCGCGTGCAGCCCCCCGGTCCGGTCGAAGACCCGCTGCGAGGCGCGCAGCCGGTCGGGGAGGCTCGCCAGCAGCTCGGGTTCGACGCGGACCGGGGGAGTGTCGGCGATGGGCCAGCGGGCGGTGGTGCGGACGGCGTCGAGGCTGGCCTTGCCGCACAGGCCGCAGGAGGACGTCGTGTAGACGTTGCGCTCCAGGGTGATCTCCGGGATCAGCACGCCCTGCGACGTCTTCACGTCCACCACGTTGTAGGTGTTCGAGCCGTCCGCCGTGGCGCCCGCGCAGTACACGATGTTCTGGAGGTCCGCCGCCGCGCCCAGCACCCCCTCGCTCACCAGGAACCCGGCGGCGAGGGCGAAGTCGTCCCCCGGCGTCCGCATGGTGATCGCGAGGGGCTTGCCGTTCAGCCGGATCTCCAGGGGCTCCTCGGCGACGAGTGTGTCCGGCCGGGTGGAGACGGCCCCGTCCCGGATCCGGAGCACCTTGCGTCGTTCCGTGACTCGTCCCATGTCCCCATCAGCCCCGATCAGTTCCGGTTCTGGACGTGCTGGTAGCCGAAGCGGCCCTTGATGCACAGATTGCCGTGGGTCACCGGATTGTCGTGCGGCGAGGTGACCTTCACGATCTCATTCTCCTGCACGTGAAGAGTGAGGTTGCAGCCCACTCCGCAGTACGCGCACACCGTGGTCGTCTCCGTCTGCGCCGACTCGTCCCAGGTGCCCGCCGCCCGCATGTCGAACTCCGACTTGAAGGACAGCGCCCCCGTCGGACACACCTCGATGCAGTTCCCGCAGTACACGCAGGCGGAGTCGGTCAGCGGGGCGTCGTGCTCGACGGCGATCCGGGCGTCGAAGCCCCGCCCGGCGACCGAGATCGCGAAGGTGTTCTGCCACTGGTCGCCACAGGCGTCGACGCACTTGTAGCAGAGGATGCACTTGTCGTAGTCGCGCACATACAGATCGTTGTCGACCTTGGGTTCCTCGTTGAGCCGGGCGGCATCCGGGCCGAAGCGCTCCGGCTTGGCCTCGTACTCCTTGATCCACTCGGCGACCTTCGGTGTGGTCGACAAGTCGACCGAGGAGGCGAGGAGTTCCAGTACGACCTTGCGGCTGTGCCGGGCGCGCTCGGTGTCGGTGCGTACCTCCATGCCCGGCTCGGCCTTGCGGGAGCAGGCCGGGACCAGGGTCCGGGACCCCTCGACCTCGACGACGCAGACCCGGCAGGCGTTCTTGGGCCGCAGGGTGTCGCCCTCGCACAGCGTCGGGATGTCCTTCCCGGCGGCCCGGCAGGCGTCGAGGACGGTCGCACCCTCGGGCGCCCGGACCGGCTCCCCGTCGATCGTGAACTCCAGCAGTCGGCGGGGAATCCCCAGCGGTGTCACGGTCATTCGTACGCCCCCAGGCGGTCGATGGCGGATTCCACGGCGTTCCAGGCGGTCTGTCCCAGACCGCAGATCGAGGCGTCCCGCATGGCGCGGCCGACCTCCCTGAGCAGGGCGATGTCCTCGGCGGCCGCGGTACCCGTCCGCTCCGCGATCCGGTGCAGCGCCTCCTCCTGCCGCACGGTCCCGACCCGGCAGGGCACGCACTGCCCGCACGACTCGTCGCGGAAGAACTCGGCGATGCGCAACAGGAGCCGAGGCAGCGGCACCGAGGAGTCGAAGGCCATCACCACGCCCGAGCCGAGCGTGGTGCCCGCCTCCCGGGTGCCTTCGAAGGTGAGCGGGATGTCCGTCTCGTCGGGCCGGACGAATCCGCCCGCCGCGCCGCCCAGCAGCACCGCACGCAGCCCGTCCCGCACTCCGGCGAGCGTCAGCAGCTCGCCCAGCGTGGCGCCGAACGGCAGCTCGTAGATACCGGGCCGGTCCACACTGCCCGAGACGCAGTAGAGCTTCGGGCCGGTCGACTTCGGGGTGCCGATCGCCGCGTACGCCGGTGCGCCCATGGTCAGGATGGGCAGGACGTTGACCAGCGTCTCGACGTTGTTCTCCACCGTCGGCTTGCCGAACAGGCCCTTCTCCACCGGGAACGGCGGCTTGGAGCGCGGCTCGCCCCGGTAGCCCTCGATGGAGTTGAACAGGGCGGTCTCCTCACCGCAGATGTAGGCGCCCGCGCCCCTGCGGATCTCGATGTCGAAGGCGTACCCCTGACCGAGAATGTCCGGCCCGAGCAGTCCCCGCGCGCGGGCCTGCGCGAGGGCGTGCTCCATGCGCTGGATCGCGCGCGGGTACTCGCCGCGCAGATACAGGTAGCCGTGGTGCGCGCCGGTCGCGTACGCGGCGATGGTCATCGCCTCGACCAGGGCGTACGGGTCACCCTCCATGATCACGCGGTCCTTGAAGGTGCCCGGCTCGGACTCGTCGGCGTTGCAGACGAGGTAGTGCGGATGGTCGGGCTGGGACGCCGTGGCCTGCCATTTGCGGCCGGTGGGGAAGGCGGCGCCGCCACGCCCGACCAGGCCCGAGTCGGTCACCTCGCGGATCACGCCGGCCGGGCCCAGCTCGAAGGCCCGGCGCAGGGCGGTGTAGCCGCCGTGGGCGCGGTAGTCGTCGAGGCTCGCCGGGTCCACGACGCCGACCCGGCCGAGCAGGGTGAGCCCCGGGTCCCCGGCCTGGGGCACCGCCATCGCCGCGGGCGGCTCCTCGGGCGCCGAGTCCGGCGCGGTCGCGGCGAGCACGGCGTCGTGCACGGTGGTGGGCGCCGAGACCGCCGTACGCACCGGGTCGCCCGCTCTGATCGCCAGGGCCGCCGGGGCGCGTTCGCACAGGCCCAGGCAGGGGCTGCGTTCGACGTGCACGCCGGGGCCGAGGCTCGCCTCGACGCCCGCGCACAGGTCGGCGGCGCCCGCGGCGGCGCAGGCGAGGTCGGTGCAGACGTGCAGCACGGTGGCGGGGCGCGGCTTGACGGAGAACATCGCGTAGAAGGTGGCGACGCCGTAGGCCTCCGCCGGTGGCACGGTCAGCCGGCGGCACAGGTAGTCGAGGGCGCCGTCGCTGATCCAGCCGATCCGGTCGTTGATGGCGTGCAGCCCCGGCAACAGCAGGTCCCGGCGCTCGCGTGCGGCGCGTCCGCCGCGCGCCCACCTCAGGTCGGCATCGGAGCGGTCGGCGCCTTCCCATGAGGACTCCGGGGGTCCCAACAGGGCGTCGACGGCCGCCCGTTCGTCGTCCGTCGGCTTGCTGTCGCCGAAGTGCAGGTCCACTTGGGTCACCTCACGATGGTCGCGACGGGGAGCTTCTCGATCCGGATCGCCGACGCCTTGAACTCCGCCGTCCCCGCGATCGGGCAGTTCGCCTCGATCGTCAGCGAGTTGGTGTCCACCTCGTCGGGAAAGTGCATGGTCATGAAGGCGAGCCCGGGCCGCAGCGCGGTGTCGACCCACACCGGCGCCACCACCGAACCGCGCCGCGAAGTCACCTGGACCTCCTCGCCGACGACGACCCCGTACCGCTCGGCATCCTCCGGGCACAGCTCGACGTACTCGCCGCGCCTGAGTGGGGAGGCGAAACTCCCGCTCTGCACACCGGTGTTGTAGGAGTCGAGCCGCCGCCCGGTGGTGAGCCGGATCGGGTACTGGTCATCGGTGAGGTCGACCGGCGGGTCGTGCTGGACGAGCCCGAAGGGCGCCGGCAGGCCCCTCTTCGCGGGGTCCGGGTCCCACAACCGGCCGTGCAGATAGCTCGGTTCGATGCCGTCGGTGCTCGGGCACGGCCACTGGATGCCCTGCTGCTGCTCCAGGCGTTCGTACGTCATCCCGTAGTGGTCCGGCGAGACGGACCTCAGCTCGTTCCACACGGCCTCGGCGTCGGCGTACTTCCACTCGTGACCGAGCCGGGCAGCCAGCTCGCAGATGATGTCGATGTCCTCGCGCGCCTCACCGGGCGGGGCGACCGCCCGCCGCACCCGCTGGACCCGGCGCTCGCTGTTGGTGGTCGTGCCGTCGGTCTCGGCCCACCCCGCGGTCGCGGGCAGGATGACGTCCGCCAGCTCCGCTGTCCTCGTCAGGAAGATGTCCTGGACGACCAGGAAGTCCAGCTCCCGCATCCGCCGTACGGCCTGCTCGCTGTCAGCCTCCGACTGCGCCGGGTTCTCGCCGATGCAGTAGACGGCCCGCAGTGAGCCCTCTTCCATCTCCTCGAACATCTCGGTGAGGTTGAGGCCGTAGTGGGGCTGGATCACGGTGTCCCAGGCGGACTCGAACTTCAGGCGGGTGTCCGCGTCGAGGATGTCCTGGAAGCCGGGGAGACGGTTGGGGATGGCGCCCATGTCGCCGCCGCCCTGCACGTTGTTCTGCCCGCGCAGGGGCTGCAATCCGCTGCCATAGCGCCCCACATGCCCGGTCAACAGCGACAGGTTGATCAGCGCACGGACGTTGTCCGTGCCGTTGTGGTGCTCGGTGATGCCGAGGGTCCAGCACAGCTGGGCGCGTTCGGCGCGGGCGTAGGCGTGCGCCAACTCCCTGATGGCGGCGGCCGGTACGCCCGTCACCTTCTCCGCCAGCGAGAGTGTCCAGGGCTCGACGAGCGCCTTGTACTCCTCGAAGCCGGTGGTCGCCCGCGCGATGAACGCCTCGTTGGCCAGGCCCGCGTGGATGATCTCCCGGCCGACGGCGTGCGCCATCGGGATGTCGGTGCCGACGTTCAGGCCCATCCAGCTCTCCGCCCATTCGGCGGTGGAGGTCCGGCGCGGGTCGACGGCGTACATCCGGCCGCCGTTCCTGATCCCCTTCAGTACGTGCTGGAAGAAGATCGGATGCGCGAAGCGGGCGTTGGAGCCCCACATCACGATGACGTCCGTGTGCTCGATCTCCTCGTAGGAGGAGGTCCCGCCGCCGGAGCCGAACGCGGCCGACAGGCCCGCCACGCTCGGCGCGTGGCAGGTGCGGTTGCAGGAGTCCACGTTGTTGGTGCCCATCACGACCCGTGCGAACTTCTGCGCCACGTAGTTCATCTCGTTCGTGGCCCGGGCGCAGGAGAACATGCCGAACGCGCCGCGGTTGCGGGCGAGTCCCTGGGCGGCCCGGTCCAGGGCCTCCTCCCAACTCGCCTGCC
The DNA here is from genome assembly GCF_000349325.1 of Streptomyces davaonensis JCM 4913. Taxonomy (GTDB): domain Bacteria; phylum Actinomycetota; class Actinomycetes; order Streptomycetales; family Streptomycetaceae; genus Streptomyces; species Streptomyces davaonensis. The sequence continues at coordinate 2,060,390 of NC_020504.1, read as the reverse complement.
GGAAGGGCCCGTCGCGGGAGTCCCTGATCAGGGGATGGGTGAGCCTCGTATAGGTCTTCGCTTGCCGTTTCCTCATGCGGCGCTCCTCAGCGCGAGCAGGTCCGAGATGGCGTGCACGGTGCGCAGGGTGGGCACCTCCACGCCGGTGATCTCCGCCAACTCGACGACGGCCGCGAGGAGGACGTCGAGTTCGAGCGGCTTGCCGCGCTCCAGGTCCTGGAGCGTGGAGGTGCGGTGGTCGCCGACCTTCTCGGCGCCGGCCATCCGGCGTTCGATGGAGACGCCGACCTCGCAGCCGAGCGCCTCGGCGACGGCGAGCGTCTCGGCCATCATCGTCTCGATCACCTTGCGGGTGCCGCCGTGCAGGCACATCTGCCGCATGGTGGCCCGGGCCAGCGCGCTGATCGGGTTGAAGGAGATGTTGCCGAGCAGCTTCACCCAGATGTCCGCCCGCAGATCGGGCTCGACCGGGCACTTCAGACCGCCGGCGATCATCGCCTCGCCGAAGTCCAGACAGCGCTTGGACACCGTGCGGTCGGGCTCGCCGATGGAGAACCGAGTGCCTTCCAAATGCCGTACGACACCCGGTCCTTCGAGCTCGGTCGCCGCGTAGACGACACAGCCGACGGCCCGTTCGGGCGCGAGCACCGCACTGACCGCGCCGCCCGGGTCGACGCTCTCCACGCGATGTCCGTCGTGGGGGCCGCCGTGTCGGTGGAAGTACCACCAGGGGATGCCGTTCTGGGCGGCGATCACCGCCGTGGTGTCGTGCAGCAGTGGCTTGATCAGCGGCCCGCACGCCGCGTACGAGTTGGCCTTCAGGCCCAGGAACACATAGTCGACCGGGCCGACTTCGGCCGGGTCGTCGGTGGCGTGGGCGGCGGCCGTGAAGTCACCGCGCGGGCTGAGCACCCGCACGCCGTGCTGCCTCATGGCCGCGAGATGCGGTCCACGGGCGATGAGGTGCACATCGGCACCGGCGCGATGGAGCGCGGCACCGACATAGGCGCCGATCGCACCGGCGCCGAGAACTGCGACTTTCATACGGGGGAGCTCCGTTCGGTCGAGGGTACCGAGGAACTGCCGAAACTCTGTCGACGAAATATTGTCTACAGTATGCTTGTTGGGCGGGCAAGGGTTTGCGCAGCACCGGAAACCGGTCGGTTCGACCGTTCGTCGCGCGCTGGATACCGTTCACCGCATACGGTCGACGCGTCGGCTTCTCAACTACCTTCCGGCTTCCTACCGTTCGGGATCATGAGTCCCCCCACCGCGCCCCCGGGATGGAGCCGCTGGCTGGTTCCGCCCGCCGCTCTCTCGGTCCACCTCTCCATCGGACAGGCCTACGCCTGGTCCGTGTTCAAGCCGCCCCTGGAATCCGCGCTCGGCCTCAGCGGCACCCAGAGCGCGCTCCCCTTCCAGCTGGGCATCGTGATGCTGGGCCTGTCGGCCGCGTTCGGCGGCACGCTCGTCGAACGCAACGGCCCGCGCTGGGCGATGACCGTCGCCCTGTGCTGCTTCTCCTCCGGCTTCCTGCTCTCCGCCCTCGGCGCGGCCACCGAGCAGTACTGGCTGATCGTCCTCGGCTACGGCTTCGTCGGCGGGATCGGCCTCGGTATCGGCTACATCTCACCCGTCTCCACTCTGATCAAGTGGTTCCCGGACCGCCCCGGCATGGCCACCGGCATCGCCATCATGGGCTTCGGCGGCGGCGCCTTGATCGCCTCGCCGTGGTCGGCACAGATGCTGGAGTCCTTCGGTGCCGATAGTGGCGGCATCGCGCTGGCGTTCTTGGTACACGGCCTGTCGTATGCGGTGTTCATGGCGCTGGGCGTGCTCCTCGTCAGGGTGCCTGGAACCGACGCAGGGGCGCGGGGCGGTGTTGAATCTGCGGCTACCGCCGCGGGGGCGCGAACAACCCCCACCGGCCCGCAGGTAACAGCGAAACAGGCAATCCGCACACCCCAGTTCTGGTGCCTGTGGATCGTCCTCTGCATGAACGTGACCGCGGGCATCGGCATCCTGGAAAAGGCCGCCCCCATGATCATGGACTTCTTCGCCGAGACCGAGACAACGGTGTCAGCCACCGCCGCAGCCGGCTTCGTCGCCCTCCTCTCCGCCGCCAACATGGCCGGACGCATCGGCTGGTCCTCCACCTCGGACCTGATCGGACGGAAGAACATCTACCGCTTCTACCTCGGCGTCGGCGCCCTGATGTACGCCTCCATCGCCCTGTTCGGCGACTCCTCCAAGCCGCTGTTCATCCTGTGCGCGCTGGTGATCCTCTCCTTCTACGGCGGCGGCTTCGCCACCATCCCCGCCTATCTGAAGGACCTCTTCGGCAGCCACCAGGTCGGCGCGATCCACGGCCGGCTGCTCACCGCCTGGTCCACCGCCGGTGTGCTCGGACCGCTGATCGTCAACTGGATCGCCGACCGGCAGGAGGAGGCGGGGAAGACCGGCGCGTCCCTGTACGGGCTCTCCTTCGGCATCATGATCGGCCTCCTGGTCGTCGGCTTCGTCGCCAACGAACTCGTCCGGCCCGTCCATCCCCGCCATTACATCCCCGCACCCCGTCAGGAGGCCGTCGATGTCGAACGACAGCAGCCAGAGTCCGCCTGACCGGCGCGGGCTGATCGCCTTCGCCTGGCTGTGGGTCGGGGCACCGCTCGCCTACGGTCTCTATGAACTCGTACAGAAGGCGACACAGCTGTTCACCGGGTGACCGGGGACGGCTGACCGTTCGAGAAGTGTTCGGGCGTCCGAGTGGCTGACAGAAGCCGACAACCCGGGCGCCCGATTCCTGTGGCATCACCTGCCGCTGTACCCGTGAGTCACTGATCAGACTGGTGGATCCCGCTACCCAAGGCAACGAGGGGGACCCCCCGATGAACGGCTCGCGCATCGCAGCGCTCGGCCACTACCAGCCGGCCAAGGTACTCACCAACGAGGACCTGGCCGGCATGGTCGACACCAGTGACGAGTGGATCACGTCCCGGGTGGGCATCCGCACACGCCACATCGCCGGACCCGACGAGCCCGTCGACGAGCTCGCCGGGCACGCCGCGGCCAAGGCGCTCGCCGCGGCGGGGCTGGTACCGGCCGACATCGACCTGGTGCTGGTGGCCACCTCCACCGCCGTCGACCGCTCCCCGAACATGGCCGCCCGGGTCGCCGCCCGGCTCGGCATCCCCTCGCCCGCCGCGATGGACGTCAACGTGGTGTGCGCCGGTTTCACCCACGCGCTGGCCACCGCCGACCACACCATCCGCGCGGGCGCCGCCACCCGGGCCCTGGTGATCGGCGCCGACAAGATGTCCGACGTGACGGACTGGACCGACCGTACGACCTGTGTGCTCGTCGGCGACGGGGCGGGGGCCGCCGTGGTTGAGGCGTCGGCTCCGGGTGAGGCGCCCGGCATCGGACCGGTGCTGTGGGGCTCGGTGCCCGAGATGGGGCACGCCGTCCGGATCGAGGGCACGCCGTCGCGGTTCGCGCAGGAGGGGCAGAGCGTCTACCGCTGGGCCACCACCCAGCTGCCCGCCATCGCCCGGCAGGCCTGTGAGCGGTCCGGGCTCACGCCCGCCGACCTCGCCGCGGTCGTGCTGCACCAGGCCAACCTGCGGATCATCGAGCCGCTCGCGGTGAAGATCGGCGCCGTCAACGCCGTGGTGGCGAAGGACGTCACCGACTCCGGCAACACCTCGGCGGCGAGCATCCCGCTGGCCTTCGCCAAGCTCGTGGAGCGCGGGGAGATCTCCGCCGGGGACCCGGTGCTGCTGTTCGGGTTCGGCGGGAACCTGTCGTATGCGGGGCAGGTCGTGCGCTGCCCGTGACGCCGGTGAAACCGGCCCAAGCCCTGATGTGACAAGGCCAACTCCCCCTTTCCCTGGCCCTTGTGCGCCGTAGACTGTAGACGAAAGACAATCCTTTGGTTCAGGTATTGTCCGACGGCTCTGGAGGGGGACCGCGATGTTGTCGACAGGACTTCCGCAGGGGGCGGTGCCCAAGCTGGAACGGCCCGGGCCGCTGCGGGACCGGGTCTATGAGGCTCTGCTCGAACTCATCACCACCCGTGCGCTGCGCCCCGGCCAGCATCTGGTCGAGAGTGAACTCGCAGGTCATCTCGGCGTGTCACGGCAGCCCGTGCGCGAGGCGCTGCAACGCCTGAACACCGAGGGCTGGGTCGATCTGCGGCCCGCCCAGGGCGCGTTCGTGCACGAGCCGACCGAGGAGGAGGCCGATCAGCTCCTCACCGTGCGGACCCTGCTGGAGGCCGAGGCCGCCCGGCTCGCCGCCGCCAACACCGGGGCCGCCGGGATCACCGCCCTCGAGGAGCTGTGCGCGGAGGGCGAGCGGGCGGTGGAGGCGGACGACGTGGACGGCGCCGTCGCCATGAACGCCCGCTTCCACGCCAAGGTCATGGAGCTCGCGGGCAACGCCGTCCTCGCCGAACTCGCCGCCCAGGTCGACCGGCGCGTGCGCTGGTACTACACGCCGGTCGCCCGGCAGCGCGGGCAGCAGTCCTGGATCGAGCACCGCCGCCTCATCGCGGCCATCTCCGACCGGGACCAGCAGCGCGCCACCGAGCTGATGCGCGAGCACACCGAGCACACCCGCACCTCGTACCACGCCCGCCAGCAGGGCTGAGCGTCCTGCGTCTCAGAAGGCGTCGGCGTGCTCCCGCGCCCAGTCCTCGAAGGTGCGCGGGGCCCGGCCGGTGACCTCCTCGACCGTCGGCAGCACCACGGACTCGTCCAGCGTGCCGTCGACGTAGAAGCTGAAGAAGGCGTCGACGTACGGCTTCGGCAGTTCCGACTCCAGCTCGGCGCGGGCCTCTTCGTCGGTGAGCCCGACCGCGGGCAACTCCCGGCCGAGGACCTCGCCCAGGATGCGGACGCGGTCGGCGGGCAGCAGCGCCTCGGGCCCGGTGACCTCGAGCGCGCGCCCTGCGTACGCGTCGGAGAGCAGGGCGTGCCGGGCCACCGCGGCGATGTCGTACGGGTCGACGTCGGCCGTGCGCACGCCGGGGAAGGGCAGCCGTACGGTCTCGCCCGCGCGGATCCGGTCCGCCATCCGCAGCGCGTTGGACATGAAGCTCGTCGGCCGGACGAACGTCCAGTCCAGGCCCGACTCGCGGACCGCCTCCTCGGCCTCGATCAGGTAGCCCGCGACCGCGTTGCCCCGGTCGCCGGTGCGCACCGACGGGCTGGACAGCAGGACGACCCGCCGCACTCCCGCCGCCCGTGCGTCCTTCAGGATCTGCCGCTGCCCGCCGTACCCCGGCATCAGGAACAGCGCCTCCACTCCGTCCAGTGCGCCCCGCACGGTGTCGGGCTCGTTCAGGTCGGCCGCCCTCGCCTCGACGCCCGGCGGCAGCCCCTCCGGACTGCCGGAGCGGTTCAGCGCGCGGACCGGTTCCCCGGTCGACGCCAGGCCCCGTACCAGCTCGCCGCCGACGTTCCCCGTCGCACCTGTCACCAGTAACACGAGATCCCCTCTCTGCTCGTTGGCCATCCTGCGGTGCCGACGCCGACGACACCAGGCTTTGTCCTGTCAGTGGAAAAAGTCGTAGGGAATTCGTGCACAGATTCTTCCCAGCCACCGCTGCCGCTGCTACGTTCCCCTCGAAAGCCCGGCAACTGGTGGCCGATTGAGGCGGGGAGGGGCACGTGAGACGGATGACGGCGCGACCCGCGAACGGCCATCAGGCCCGGCTGCTCAAGCTGTTGCGAGACGGGGGTCCCAACTCCCGGGCGCAACTGGGTGATCAGGTCGATCTGTCACGGTCCAAGCTGGCCGTGGAGGTGGACCGGCTGCTGGAGACGGGCCTGGTCGTGGCCGACGGGCTCGCCGCCTCGCGCGGTGGCCGCCGCTCCCACAACATCCGGCTCAACCCGGGGCTCCGCTTCCTCGGTGTCGACATCGGCGCGACCTCGGTCGACGTCGCCGTCACCAACGCGGAACTGGAGATCCTCGGACACCTCAACCACCCCATGGACGTGCGCGAAGGCCCGGTCGCGGTCTTCGAGCAGGTCCTCGCCATGGCCGCCAAACTGCGGGCGACGGGACTCGCGGAGGGGTACGACGGCGCCGGCATCGGCGTCCCCGGACCCGTCCGCTTCCCCGAGGGCGTCCCGGTGGCCCCGCCGATCATGCCGGGCTGGGACGGCTTCCCCGTGCGGGAGGCGCTCAGCCAGGAACTCGGCTGCCCGGTCATGGTCGACAACGACGTGAACCTGATGGCGATGGGGGAGCAGCACGCGGGCGTGGCACGCTCCGTGGGCGACTTCCTCTGCGTGAAGATCGGCACCGGCATCGGCTGCGGCATCGTGGTCGACGGCCATGTCCACCGCGGTACGACGGGCAGTGCTGGCGACATCGGGCACATCCAGGCGGTCCCCGACGGCAGGCCCTGCGCCTGCGGCAACCAGGGTTGTCTGGAGGCTCACTTCAGCGGGGCGGCCCTCGCCCGGGACGCCGTGGAGGCGGCCCAGCAGGGGCGGTCGGCCGAACTCGCCGCACGCCTGGAGGCGAACGGCACGCTCAGTGCCGTCGACGTCGCCGCCGCGGCCGCCGCGGGCGATGCCACCGCGCTCGATCTGATCCGGGAGGGCGGCACCCGCACCGGCCAGGTCATCGCCGGTCTCGTCTCCTTCTTCAACCCGGGCCTGGTGGTGATCGGCGGCGGGGTGACCGGCCTCGGCCACACCCTGCTCGCCGCGATCCGCACCCAGGTCTACCGCCAGTCGCTGCCGCTGGCGACCGGCAATCTGCCCATCGTGCTCGGGGAGTTGGGGCCCACCGCCGGAGTCATCGGCGCGGCCCGGCTCATCAGCGACCACCTGTTCTCACCCGCGTAACCGCACCCTCTCACCGTTCTCATCCGCGCCATCGCATCTGTTCGACGAGCACGCGCAACCGACTCGTTACACGAGTCACTCCAGCACATCTGTCTGCTTCGCCCTGCCCTGACACCGGTCCGCACGTCCGCCAAGGGGAGCTCATGGCACCAGAACCACCGCTGCTCAGCATGTCCGGCATCACCAAGTCCTTCCCCGGTGTCCGGGCCCTCGACGGAGTCGACCTCGACGTCCAGGCCGGGGAGGTGCACTGTCTGCTCGGCCAGAACGGCGCCGGGAAGTCCACCCTCATCAAGGTCCTGGCCGGCGCCCACCAGCCCGACACCGGCACCATCAGCTGGCGCGGCGAGGACGTCACCCTGCGCTCACCGATCGCCGCCATGCGCCTGGGCATCGCCACCATCTACCAGGAACTCGACCTCGTCGAGCACCTGTCGGTGGCCGAGAACGTCCACCTCGGCCATGAACCGACGGCCGCCGGGTTCGTCGTACGACGAAAGAGCGCGCGAGCGTCGACTGCCCAACTCCTCAAGCGACTTGGGCATCCCGAGATCGATCCGGCGCGGCTGGTGGGGGAGTTGTCGGCGGCGCAGCAGCAGATCGTGTCCATGGCGCGGGCGCTGTCGCACGACGTACGGCTGATCGTGATGGACGAGCCGTCCGCCGCGCTCGACCCGGACGAGGTCGACAACCTCTTCCGCATCGTCGGCGACCTGACCGCCGACGGGGTCGCCGTCGTCTACATCTCGCACCGGCTCGAGGAGATCCGGCGCATCGGCGACCGGGTGACCGTGCTCAAGGACGGCCGGGCCGTGGCGGTCGGGCTGCCCGCGAAGTCGACGCCCACCCGGGACGTCGTGGCCCTGATGACGGGCCGCAACGTCGAGTACGTCTTCCCCGAGCGGCCCGTGGGAGACGCGGGCGGCACGCCGGTGCTCCAGGTCCAAGGGCTGTCCCGGGTCGGCGAGTTCGAGCCGCTGGATCTGGAGATCCGGCCCGGTGAGATCGTCGGACTCGCCGGACTGGTCGGCTCGGGGCGCTCCGAGATCCTGGAGACGATCTACGGGGCCCGCAAGCCCTCGTCCGGTCAAGTCCTCGTGGACGGGCGGGAGTTGAAGCCCGGCAGCGTCCGTGCCGCCGTCCGCGCCGGGCTCGGGCTCGCCCCCGAGGAACGCAAGGCGCAGGCCCTGCTGATGCTGGAGTCCGTCACCCGCAATGTCTCCGTCTCCTCCATGTCCCGCTTCTCCCGCGGCGGCTGGATCGATCGCGGCGCCGAACTGGGCGCCGCCCGCGCCGCCACGCGTGAGCTGTCGCTGCGGCCCGACAACCCGGCCGTGCCCGTGCGCACCCTGTCCGGCGGCAACCAGCAGAAGGCGGTCCTCGCCCGCTGGCTGCTGCGCGGCTGCCGGGTCCTGCTCCTCGACGAACCCACCCGGGGCGTCGACGTGGGCGCCCGCGCGGAGCTGTACGCGGTCGTGCGGCGCCTGGCTGACGAGGGCCTCGCCGTCCTGCTCGTCTCCAGCGAGGTGCCCGAGGTCCTCGGCCTCGCCGACCGTGTCCTGGTGCTGCGGGAGGGGCGCGTCGTGCACACCGCGCCCGCTCGCGACCTCGACGAACACCGTGTCCTCGACCTCGTCATGGAAGGAAGCCCGGCGTCATGACGCAGCACATGTCTCCGCCCAGGGACAGCGCCGACAAAATACCGTCGACGAGGGAACCCTGGGCGTGGCGCGGGATGTTGGCCCGCGCCGACGTACGCACCCTGTCCCTGCTCGGCGTGCTCGCCGCGCTGGTCGTCATCGGCGGCATCACCAAGCCCGACGAGTTCCTCGACACCCGCAACCTCCAACTCGTCCTCACCCAGGCCTCCGTGATCGGCGTCGTCACCGTCGGCATGACCTTCGTCATCACCTCCGGCGGCATCGATCTGTCGGTGGGCGCGATCGTCGCCCTGGCTTCGGTCTGGGCGACCACCGTCGCCACCCAGGACTACGGCTTCGGCGGCGTCCTGTTCACCGCGGTGCTCGTGGGCGTCGGCTGCGGACTGGTCAACGGACTGCTGATCGCGTACGGCGGGATGGTGCCGTTCATCGCGACGCTCGCCATGCTCGCCTCGGCGCGCGGCCTTGCCCTCCAGATCACCGACGGCAAGACGCAGATCGTCACCATCCCCAGCATCCTCGACCTCGGCGAACGCGACGCCTACGTCCTCGGCGTCCCGCCGCTGGTGATGGTCTTCGCCGTCGTCACCGTGATCGGCTGGCTGATCCTCAACCGCACCACCTTCGGCCGCCGCACGGTCGCCGTCGGCGGCAACGCGGAGGCCGCCCGGCTGGCCGGCATCGACGTCCGCCGCCAGCGGCTCTACCTCTACCTGCTGTCCGGGCTGTGCTGCGGCATCGCCGCCTTCCTGCTGATCATCCTGTCCGGCTCCGGCCAGAACACCAACGGCAACCTCTACGAACTCGACGCCATCGCCGCCGCGATCATCGGCGGCACGCTGCTCAGCGGCGGCCGCGGCACCATCACCGGCTCCGTGCTCGGCGTCCTGATCTTCACCACGATCACCAACATCTTCGCCCTGAACAACCTCCAGAGCGACGTCCAGCAGATCGCCAAGGGCGCGATCATCGTCGCCGCTGTGCTGGTCCAGCGCCGTACCGCAAGCACGACCTGAGGAAAGGGTTCACCGCCATGCCACAGTTCACGAGCCGCAGAGGACTGCTCTTCGGGGCCGCCGCCGTATCCGCGGGTGCCGTCCTCACCGCCTGCACCAGCAACGAGTCCGACGACGAACCGGCAGCCAACGACCAGCCGGCCGCCGACGACAAGCCCGGCAAGGCCGTCACCATCGGCTTCGCCGGACCCCAGGCCGACCACGGCTGGCTCAACGCGATCAACGACAACGCCAAGAACCGGGCGGAGAAGTACTCCGACGTCACCCTGGAGATCACCGAGGGCTCCAACGACACCGCCGCCCAGATCGGCCAGATCGAGACGCTGATCAACAAGAAGGTCGACGTCCTGGTGGTGCTGCCCGCCGACGGCAAGGCGCTCACCCAGGTCGGCCTGAAGGCGATGCGCGCGGGCATCCCGGTCATCAACCTCGACCGCATCTTCAACTCCCCGCAGGCGTACCGCTGCTGGATCGGCGGCGACAACTACGGCATGGGCCTGAACGCCGGCACGTACATCGGCGAGAAGCTCAAGGACAAGCCGGACGCCCGGGTCATCGAGCTGGCGGGCCTGGACAACCTCGAACTCACCCAGCAGCGCACCCAGGGCTTCGACGACGCCCTGAAGAACTACCCCAACATCAAGAAGGTGGCCCGCCAGGCCGCCGAGTTCACGGTCGAGTCCGGACAGGCCAAGATGGCCCAACTCCTCCAGGCCCAGTCGAAGTTCGACGCGCTGTGGAACCACGACGACGACCAGGGCGTGGGCGCGCTGCGCGCCATCGAGCAGGCCGGGCGGGACGACTTCCTGATGGTCGGCGGCGCGGGCGCGCTCTCCGCGTTCCAGGCCATCAAGCAGGACGACGGAGTGCTCAAGGCGACGGTCCTGTACCCGCCGACCATGGCCGCCTCCGCGATCGACCTCGCCCGCGCGCTGGGCCAGGCCAAGGGCGTGTCGGGACTCGCCGAGTTCGAGATCCCGGCCTCGCTGACGCTGTACTCCGCCGTCGTCGACAAGGAGAACGTCGACCAGTACATGTCCACCGGCTTCAAGTGAGCCGTGCCGTCCCCAGGGCCCGCGACGCGGGGTTCATCCGCTGAACAGGCCCTAGGTGAGCCACCCCCCGACGAACGCACGAGGAGGACATCCGCATGGCACAGCCGCAGCAGTCAGCAGGTGCCGAGGCCGAGCAGCCGCCGCTGCGCGTCGGCATGGTCGGCTACGCCTTCATGGGCGCCGCCCACTCCCAGGGCTGGCGCACCGTGGGACGCGTCTTCGACCTGCCCCGGCGCCCGGTCCTGGCCGCGGTGTGCGGCCGGGACGCGGCCGCGGTGCGCGCGGCGGCCGACCGGCACGGCTGGGCGGCGGCCGAGACCGACTGGCGTGCGCTGATCGCCCGGGACGACGTCGACCTCGTCGACATCTGCACCCCCGGCGACAGCCACGCCGAGATCGCCGTCGCTGCGCTGGCCGCGGGCAAGCACGTCCTGTGCGAGAAGCCCCTCGCGAACACCGTCGAGGAGGCCGAGGCCATGGTCCGGGCCGCCGAAGAGGCCCGGGAACGCGGCCAGTTGGCGATGGTCGGCTTCAACTACCGCCGGGTGCCCGCGACCGCGCTGGCCCGCCGGATGGTCGCCGAGGGGCGGCTCGGCCGACTGCGGCACGTGAGAGTGACGTACCTTCAGGACTGGCTGGTGGACCCCGAGTTCCCGCTGACCTGGCGGCTGCGCAAGGAGCACGCGGGCTCGGGCTCGCTCGGCGACCTCGGCGCGCACATCGTGGACCTCGCCCAGTACGTGGCCGGCGAGCAGCTGTCCGGGGTCTCCGCCCTGACCGAGACCTTCGTACGGGAACGGCCGCTGGCCGAAGCGGTCAAGGGCCTGTCCGCCGCGGCGACCGGAGGAACCGGCCAGGTCACCGTGGACGACGCGGCCCTGTTCACCGCCCGCTTCCCCTCCGGCGCCCTCGCCTCCTTCGAGGCGACCCGCTACGCCACCGGCCGCAAGAACGCCCTGCGCCTCGAACTCAACGGCGAACGCGGCTCGTTGGCCTTCGACCTGGAGCGGCTCAACGAACTCTCCTACCACGACGGTACGGAGTCCCCGGCGCACGCCGGATTCCGCCGCATCCTCGTCACCGAACCCGAGCACCCCTACCTGGACGCCTGGTGGCCGCCGGGCCACGGCCTCGGCTACGAGCACACCTTCGTCCACCAGGCCCGCGACCTGGTGCACGCCATCGCCGAGGGACGGCAGCCCGACCCCTCCTTCGCCGACGGGCTCCAGGTGCAGCGCGTCCTCGCCGCGGTCGAGGAGAGCGCCGAGAAGAACTCCGTCTACACCCCCATAGCGGTCTGAGGAGGCCACCGGACATGCCGCGCACCTTCACGCTCTTCACCGGACAGTGGGCCGACCTCCCGCTCGAAGAGGTCTGCCGCCTCGCCCGTGACTTCGGCTACGACGGACTCGAACTCGCCTGCTGGGGCGACCACTTCGAGGTCGACAAGGCCCTCGCCGATCCCTCGTACCTGCCCTCCCGGCACGCGCTGCTCGACAAGTACGGCCTGAAGTGCTGGGCGATCTCCAACCACCTGGTCGGCCAGGCGGTCTGCGACGCCATCATCGACGAACGCCACCAGGCCATCCTGCCCGGCGAGATCTGGGGCGACGGCGACCCGGAGGGCGTGCGGCGACGCGCCGCCGAGCGGATCGCGGACACCGCGCGCGCCGCGGCCGCCTTCGGCGTCGACACCGTCATCGGCTTCACCGGCTCCGCCATCTGGCACCTGGTCGCCATGTTCCCGCCCGCCCCCGAGTCGATGATCGAACGCGGCTACGACGACTTCGCGGAGCGCTGGAACCCCATCCTCGACGTGTACGACGCCGAGGGCGTCCGCTTCGCCCACGAGGTCCACCCCAGCGAGATCGCCTACGACTACTGGACCACCCAGCGCGCCCTGGAGGCGGTCGGCCATCGCCCCGCCTTCGGCCTGAACTTCGACCCCTCGCACTTCGTGTGGCAGGACCTCGACCCGGTCGGCTTCCTGTGGGACTTCCGGGACCGGATCTACCACGTCGACTGCAAGGAGGCCCGCAAGCGCCTCGACGGACGCAACGGCCGCCTCGGCTCCCACCTGCCCTGGGGCGACCCCCGCCGCGGCTGGGACTTCGTCTCCGCGGGCCACGGCGACGTCCCCTGGGAGGACGTCTTCCGGATGCTGCGCTCCATCGACTACCAGGGCCCCATCTCCGTGGAGTGGGAGGACGCCGGAATGGACCGGCTCCAGGGCGCTCCCGAGGCACTGGCCCGCCTGAAGACCTACGACTTCGAACCCCCGTCGGCCTCGTTCGACGCGGCGTTCGGCAACTGAACCCCTCCACAGGTCTCCGGGGTGACGGCGCACCCCGGCGCACAGCACCCGCATGTACAACCAGCCCCATTCTGGAGGCAATTCGTGCACGCGAAAGACCGCACCACCGGCCACGACAGAACCGAGACCCACAGACGACGCTTCACTCTCCGCAAGACGGTCGCGCTGCTCAGCGGCGCACTGCTGGCGGGCGCCTCCCTCACCCTCGTCGCGCCACCGGCTGTCGCCGACAACGCCGTGGCCGCCGAGGACTTCCAGCAGGTCACCCTCGCCAAGGGCGAGGCGGAGGTCGGCGAGCCCATGTCGCTCGCCGTCCTTCCCGACCGCTCCGTCCTGCACACCTCCCGTGACGGCGAACTGCGCCTCACCGACGCGGCCGGCAACACCAGGCTCGCGGGCAAGCTCGACGTGTACGCCCATGACGAGGAGGGCCTCCAAGGCGTCGGCGTGGACCCGGACTTCGCCGACAACCGCTTCATCTACCTCTACTACGCGCCCCCGATGAACACCCCCGCGGGCGACGCCCCCGAGACCGGCACCGCAGCCGACTTCGCGCCCTTCGACGGCGTCAACCGGCTCTCCCGGTTCGTGCTGAAGACGGACGGCACCCTCGACACCGCCAGCGAGAAGAAGATCCTCGACGTCCCCGCCTCGCGCGGCATCTGCTGCCACGTCGGCGGCGACATCGACTTCGACGCGGCCGGCAACCTGTACCTGTCGACCGGCGACGACACCAACCCGTTCCAGTCCGACGGGTTCACGCCCATCGACGAACGGGCCACGCGCAACCCGGCGTTCGACGCCCAGCGCAGCTCCGGCAACACCAACGACCTGCGCGGCAAGATCCTCCGTATCAAGGTCGACGCGGACGGCTCGTACTCCGTCCCCGAGGGCAACCTCTTCGCGCCGGGCACCGACAAGACGCGGCCCGAGATCTACGCGATGGGCTTCCGCAACCCGTTCCGCTTCAGCGTCGACAAGGCGACGGGCATCCTCTACGTCGGCGACTACGGCCCCGACGCCGGCGCCGCCAACCCCTCCCGCGGACCGGCGGGCCAGGTCGAGTTCGCCCGCGTCACCGGGCCCGGCAACTTCGGCTGGCCGTACTGCACCGGCGACAACGATGCCTACGTCGACTACGACTTCGGCACCGGCCAGTCCGGCGCCGCCTTCGACTGCGCCGCCCCGAAGAACACCTCGCCCAACAACACCGGGCTCACCGACCTGCCCCCGGCCCAGGCGGCCTGGATCCCGTACGACGGCGGCTCGCTGCCCGAGTTCGGCACCGGTTCCGAATCCCCGATGGGCGGCCCGGTCTACCACTACGACGCCGCTCTCGACTCCCCGGTGAAGTTCCCCGAGGCCTACGACGGCGACTTCTTCGCGGGCGAGTTCGGCCGCCGCTGGATCAAGCGGATCAGCAGCGACGCCGACGGCACCGTGCAGTCCATCGACGACGTGCCGTGGACCGGCACCCAGGTGATGGACATGGCCTTCGGCCCCGACGGCGCGCTCTACGTCCTCGACTACGGCGTCTCCTGGTTCGGCGGCGACGAGCACTCCGCCCTCTACCGCATCGAGAACGCCACCGACGGCCACTCCCCGGTCGCCCAGGCCGCCGCGAACCGCACCTCGGGACAGGCCCCGCTGCGGGTCCAGTTCTCCTCCGAGGGCACCACCGACCAGGACGGCGACGCCCTCACCTACAGCTGGGACTTCGGCGACGGCACCACGTCCACCACGGCCGACCCCACCCACCGGTACCGCAAGAACGGCACCTACACCGCGACCCTGACCGCCAAGGACCCCTCAGGGCGCACCGGCAGCGCGAGCGTGCAGGTCGTGGTGGGCAACACCGCGCCCAAGGTGACGCTGGAACTCCCGCAGGACGGGCAGCTGTTCGCCTTCGGTGACGCCATCCCGTTCAAGGTGAGGGTCAGCGACCCCGAGGACCGCACCATCGACTGCTCCAAGGTCAAGGTCACCTTCGTCCTCGGTCACGACAGCCACGGCCACCCGGTCACCTCGGCGAACGGCTGCACCGGCACCATCCAGACCAGCGCCGACGGCGGCCACGACGAGGACGCCAACATCTTCGGCGTGATGGACGCCGAGTACACCGACGGCGGAGGCGGCGGCCAGGCCCCGCTGACCACCCACGACCAGAGCGTCCTCCAGCCCAAGCACCGCCAGGCCGAGCACTTCGGCAACGGCTCCGGAGTCTCGCTCATCACCAAGACCGGCGCCCATGGCGGCAGGACCGTCGGCGACATCGACAACGGCGACTGGATCTCCTTCACCCCGTACGCCCTCGGCAACGCCAAGTCCGTCACGGCACGCGTCTCGTCCGGCGGGGCGGGCGGCACGCTCGAGATCCGTGCGGGGTCCTCGACCGGCACCCTGCTCGGCACGGCGACCGTGCCCGTGACCGGCGGCTGGGAGAACTTCCAGGACGTCACCGCACCGCTGACCCGGGCACCGCGCGGCACGACCACCCTGTACCTGTTCTTCAAGGGGGCCACGGGCTCGGGCGCGCTGTTCGACGTCGACGACTTCACCTTCACCACCGGCTGAGAAGGGATGCGACCGATGCGAACCACCGGCCGACTGGCCACCGCGATCACCGGCACGGCCCTGCTCCTCGGCTGCATGTCGGGACCGGCCTCCTCCGAACCCGCCGCCGGGGAACGGGTGCTGGTCTTCTCCAAGACGGCGGGCTTCCGCCACGACTCCATCCCCGAGGGCGTGACGGCCCTCAAGCAACTGGGTGCCGACGCCGGCATCACCGTCGACGCCACCGAGGACGCCGGCGCGTTCACGGCGGGCAACCTGCGCCGGTACGACGCCGTAGTGTTCCTCTCGACTACCGGCGACGTCCTCAACGGCGCGCAACAGCGCGCGTTCGAACGCTACGTGCAGCGCGGTGGCGGCTTCATGGGCGTCCACGCGGCCGCCGACACCGAGTACGACTGGCCGTTCTACGGCGGGCTCGTCGGGGCGTACTTCCAGTCGCATCCGGCGATCCAGCAGGCCACGGTGGACATCGAGGACCACGCCCACGCGGGCACCTCGCATCTGCCCACGGCCTGGAACCGGACGGACGAGTGGTACAACTACCGCTCCAACCCCCGGGAGCGGGTGCACGTCCTTGCCTCCCTCGACGAGTCCTCGTACACGGGCGGCACCATGAACGGCGACCATCCCATCGCCTGGTGCCACACCAACGAGGGCGGCCGGTCCTTCTACACCGGGGGCGGCCACACCAAGGAGTCCTACGCCGACCCCGCCTTCCGGCAGCACCTGCTGGGCGGGCTGCGCTGGACGACTGGCGCGGCCCAGGCCGACTGCCGCCCGGAGAACGGCTACCGGCCGCTCTTCGACGGCACGGCCGACTCGCTCGCCGGCTGGCGGCAGGCGGGGCCAGGCTCCTTCGGGCTGGGCACCGACGGAACCCTCACGACCACCGGCGGCCTCGGCATGCTCTGGTACGCCGACCAGGGCTTCGGCGCCTACTCGCTGAAGCTCGACTGGAAGGTCGACGGAGACGACAACTCCGGCGTGTTCGTGGGATTCCCGCCCTCCGACGACCCCTGGTCGGCTGTCGACAACGGCTACGAGATCCAGATCGACGCCACCGACGTCCCCGAGAAGACCACGGGGTCGGTCTACGGCTTCCAGTCCGCCGACCTGGCCGAGCGCGACCGCGCGCTGAACCCGCCGGGGGAGTGGAACACGTACGAGATCCGGGTGGAGGGCGAACGCCTCCGGGTCTGGCTCAACGGCGTGCAGATCAACGATTTCACCAACACCGATCCGGCCCGGAGCCTGCGTGACGGGCATGTCGGCATCCAGAACCACGGATCCGACGACCAGGTGTCCTTCCGGGACATCCGGATCAAGGAACTGCCCACGCAGCCCATGAGGGCCGCGGAGGGCGACTGAGCGGCGGCGGGCGGAGGACGCCGGACCTCCGCCCGCCGTCATCCATCCGTCTTCCACCACGGTTTCCGCACGACAAGGAGGCTGCCCATGTCCGCGTCCCGTTCTGGATCCCGAGTCGGAGTGTGGTTGATCGGCGCACGTGGCTCCGTCGCCACCACGGTGGTCGCGGGCTGTGCCGCGGTCTCCGCGGGCCTGCACCCACCGACGGGCATGGTCACGGAAACCGCCGCCTTCACCGACTCGGGCCTGCCGGCGCTGCCGTCGTTGGTCTTCGGCGGCCACGACACCGTGGACTGCCCGCTGCCCAAGCGCGCGGAGGAACTCGCGGCGGGCGGCGTCCTGCCCCCCGGCCTGCCGACCGCCGTGGAGTCCGAACTGGCCGCCGCGGACCGGGAGATCAGGCCCGGCGGCCCCCTCCCCGGCGACACTCGCGACGAGCCCGCACTGATCGCCTCCTTCACCCACGACATCCAGGACTTCGTACGACGCCACGACCTGACCCGCGCGGTCGTGGTCAACGTCGCCTCGACGGAACCCGCGTCCACGGGCGCGGCCCTCCCGCCCAGTTCGCTCTACGCGGCCGCGGCGCTGCGCGCGGGCTGCCCGTACGTCAACTTCACCCCCTCGACCGGCCTGCACCACCCGGAACTCGCCGCCCTCGCCGCCGAGTCCGCGCTCCCCTACGCGGGCCGCGACGGCAAGACCGGCCAGACCCTGCTCCGGGCCGCCCTCGCCCCGATGTTCACCCAGCGCGCCCTCGCGGTCCGTGCCTGGTCCGGCACGAACCTCCTGGGCGGCGGCGACGGCGCCGCCCTCGCCGACCCGGAGGCGGCCGCCGCGAAGAACGCCGGCAAGGAACGCGTCCTCGCCGACACCCTCGGCACACCTCCCGAGGGCGAGGTCCACATCGACGACGTCCCCGCCCTCGGCGACTGGAAGACGGCCTGGGACCACATCGCCTTCGACGGCTTCCTCGGTACGCGCATGATCCTCCAGACCATCTGGCAGGGCTGCGACTCGGCCCTGGCCGCCCCCCTGATCCTCGACCTCGCCCGACTCACGGCCCGAGCACACGAGCGGGGCCTGTCGGGCCCGCTCAGCGCACTCGGCTTCTACTTCAAGGACCCGGTGGGCTCCGGACCGGCGGCGCTGGCGGATCAGTACGCGGAACTGGTCCGGTTCGGGGATGTGTTGCGGGGCGGCGAGGGGGAGGGGCGGTGAGGCGCGGGTCTGGGGGTGCGTCGGTGGCGGGCGCGGGCGCCGAGATGGGTGCATCGGGGAGTTCAGGAGACACGCCCCATCCGGCCTTCGCCGCTGATGTGGCGCCCGACCCGGCCGAGCCCACCCCTGGACGCCGCAGCACACCCGCCCCCAACCTCCCGCTCGCCTGGGCCGAACTCCTCCGCCTCCCCGCCCTGTTCACCGTCCCCGGCGACGCCCTGGCCGGTGCGGCCGCCACCTCCGTACCCCACAACTCCCGCACCCTTCTGGCCATCGGCTCCTCCCTCTTCCTGTACGAGGCCGGTATGGCCCTGAACGACTGGGCCGACCGCGAGGAGGACGCCGCCGAACGCCCCCACCGCCCGCTGCCCTCCGGCCGCATCCGCCCGGCCGCGGCCCTGACCGCGGCCTGCGCCCTCACGGCCACCGGCCTGGCCCTGGCCGCCCGCGCCGGACGCCCCGCCCTGTCCGTCGCAGTACCCCTCGCCGCCACGGTCTGGGCCTACGACCTCCACCTGAAGCACACCCCGGCAGGCCCCGCCGCCATGGCCACGGCCCGCGCCCTCGACCTCCTCCTCGGCGCCGCGGCCACCGCCGGCCGCATCCGCGAGGCCCTCCCCTCCGCGGCCCTGCTGGGCACCCACACCCTGACGGTCACGACAATCTCCCGCCACGAAACCCAGGGCGGCTCCTCCCGCGCCCCCCTGGCGGCCCTGGCCGCGACCGCCGCACTGAGCACCCTGATCACCCGAGGCGGAAACCGCGGCCGGGGCCCGGGGGGCGCTTCGGAGGCAGGGGGCACCGCCGATGGGCGGGGCGTCTCTGACGTGCGGGTCATCCCGACCGTCCGTGGCGCGCGGAGCGGCTCGGCCGCAATGAGCGCCTCGCACGTGCCGGGCACTTCCCATGTGCAGGGCACTCCCGATGTGCCGGGCACGTCTGGCGTGCGCGGCGCCTCCGACACGCAGGGTGCTCGGACCGCCGCGCTCGCGCCCACGCCCGCCCGGCCCCGCTCCCAGCCCGCGCTCCTTGCCTCAGCCCTCCGCCCCTCCCACTCCCCCCTCCGCCAAGCCCTCGCCACCGCCTACGCGGCCACCACCGCCCGCGCCTACTTCCACGCCGCCCTCAACCCCTCACCCCCGCTCACCCAACGCGCCGTCGGTGCCGGAATCCGCGCCACCATCCCCCTCCAGGCCGCCCTCGCCGCCCGTTCCGGCGGCACGGCCACCGCTCTGGTCGTCGCGGCCCTCGCCCCGCTGGGCCGCCGGTTCGCGAGGAAGGTGAGCATCACATGAGCCCTGAAGCGGACGGTTCCCTCGCCGCCACCCGCCTGCGTTTCGGCTACGGCACCAACGGCCTCGCGGACCTCCGCCTGGACGATGCTCTCTCCCTCCTCTCCGACCTCGGCTATGACGGCGTCGGCCTGACCCTCGACCACATGCACCTGGATCCGCTGGCCCTGGATCTGTCGGCCCGCGTCCGTCGAGTCGCCGACCGCCTGGACACCCTCGGCCTTGGCGTCACCGTCGAGACCGGTGCCCGCTATGTGCTCGACCCGCGCCGCAAGCACGGTCCCTCGCTCCTCGACCCCGACCCGGACGCCCGCGCCCGCCGCGTCGACCTGCTGATCCGCGCCGTCCGGATCGCCGCTGACCTGGGCGCTCACGCCGTGCACTGCTTCAGCGGTATCACCCCTGACGGCACCGACCGGGACACCGCGTGGAAACGCCTGGCCGAGGCGCTCACCCCGGTCCTGGACGCGGCCGCGGCCGCCGAGGTCCCCCTGGCCGTCGAACCCGAACCCGGTCACCTCCTCGCCACCCTCGCCGACTTCCATCACCTCCGCCGCACGCTCGGCGACCACGAACACCTGGGCCTCACCCTCGACATCGGTCACTGCCAGTGCCTCGAACCCCTCCCTCCCGAAGACTGCGTCCGCGCCGCCGCACCCTGGCTGCGCCACGTCCAGATCGAGGACATGCGCCGCGGCGTCCATGAGCACCTCCCCTTCGGCGAGGGCGAGATCGACTTCCCGCCCGTCCTCGCGGCCCTCGCCGCCACCGGCTACCAGGGCCTGACCGTCGTGGAACTGCCCCGCCACTCCCACGCGGGCCCGCAACAGGCCGAACTCTCCCTCCCGTTCCTCCGCAACGCCGCCGCTCGCGCCGCCGCCCCCGAAGGGAGCACCCCATGACCCCGTTCCGCCCCACCACGGGCACCCCGGCGGCACACCCCGAGGCCACGCACCCCGACACCCTGCACGCCCACCTGACGACCCACCTCACCGGCGCCGCCCGCGCCTGGCTGGACCAGGCCCTCGACGAGGCCGCCGCCCACCCGGGCACTCATGGGCCCATCTCCGTATGGGAGTTGCGCCTGGCCGAGGCGGGCCGCCGCTGCGGACCCGAGTACGCCGACGCCGCCCGTGTCCTGATCCTGCACGCGGCCCGGGCCGACACCGAGGCGATCACCCGCGTCTACTTCCAGGGCACCGGCCCCGAGCGCCGCGCCGTCCTGCACGCCCTGCCCCACCTCGTGCCCGGACCGGACGCCCTCCCCCTCGTCGAGGACGCCCTGCGCGCCAACGACACCGGCCTGCTCGCCGCCGCCGTCGGCCCGTACGCCGCCCGGCACCTCGACGCCCACCAATGGCGCCACGCCGTACTGAAGTGCCTGTTCACCGGCGTGTCCGTCAGTGCGGTGGCCGACCTGGAGCGCCGGGCCCGCGCCGACGCCGAACTCGCCCGCATGCTCGGCGACTACGCCGCCGAACGCACCGCCGCGGGCCGTCCCGTACCCGAGGACCTGCACCGCGTCCTGGCCCTGACCGAACCCGGCTCCGCACCCCCGCCGCACGGTTCGGCCCACCCCCACGGCAAGGAGTCCTGATGCGCATCTTCGACCCCCACATCCACATGACGTCCAGGACCACCGACGACTACGAGGCCATGCACGCCGCGGGCGTCCGTGCCGTCGTCGAGCCCGCCTTCTGGCTGGGCCAGCCCCGCACGTCCCCGGCCAGCTTCTTCGACTATTTCGACTCCCTCCTCGGCTGGGAGCCCTTCCGGGCCGCCCAGTACGGCATTGCCCACCACTGCACGCTCGCCCTCAACCCCAAGGAGGCGAACGACCCGCGCTGCCTGCCCGTTCTCGACGAACTGCCCCGCTATCTCGTCAAGGACCAGGTCGTGGCCGTCGGAGAGATCGGCTACGACTCGATGACCCCGGCCGAGGACACCGCGCTGGCCGCACAGCTCCAGCTCGCCGCCGACCACGAGCTGCCCGCGCTGGTGCACACCCCGCACCGCGACAAGGCGGCCGGACTGCGCCGCACCCTCGACGTGGTCGGTGAGTCCGCCCTGTCCCCGGACCGAGTCCTGGTGGACCACCTCAACGAGACCACCGTCAAGGAGGCCAAGGACAGCGGCTGCTGGCTGGGCTTCTCCGTCTATCCCGACACCAAGATGGACGAGGAGCGGATGGTCGCCATCCTCCGCGCCTACGGCCCCGAGCAGGTGCTGGTGAACTCCGCCGCCGACTGGGGCCGCAGCGATCCCCTCAAGACCCGCAAGGTCGGCGATCTGATGCTGGCCGAGGGCTTCACCGAGGACGAGGTCGACCGGGTCCTGTGGCGCAACCCCGTCGCCTTCTACGGGCTCAGCGGCCGGCTGAACCTCGACCTCACGGCCACTGACGCCACCCACGAGGGCAACTCGATCCTCCGCGGCGGTGCGTGAGCCATGCGCTTCCGGCACCCCGACGGTTCCACCGTCCACCTCGCCTACTGCACCAACGTGCACCCCGCCGAGACCCTCGACGGCGTCCTCGCCCAGCTCCGCGACCATTGCGAGCCCGTCCGCCGCCGTCTCGGCCGGGACCGCCTCGGTATCGGCCTGTGGCTGGCCAAGGACGCCGCGCGCGCCCTCGGCACCGACCCGTCCGCACTGCGCGGTCTGCGCTGCGAACTCGACCGCCGAGGACTGGAGGTCGTCACCCTCAACGGCTTCCCCTATGAGGGCTTCGGCGCCGAGGAGGTCAAGTACCGCGTCTACCGGCCGGACTGGACGGACCCCGAGCGCCTCGACCACACCACCGCCCTTGCCCGGCTGCTCACCGGACTGCTCCCCGACGACGTCGACGAGGGCAGCATCTCCACCCTCCCGCTCGCCTGGCGCACCCGGCCCACCGCCTCGGCCCACGCCGCGCTGCGCACCCTGGGCGAACGGCTCGACGCGCTGGAGGAACTCACCGGCCGCTCCATCCGCGTCGGCCTGGAACCGGAACCCGGCTGCGTCATCGAGACCACCGCCGACGCCATCGCCCCGCTCACCGCGATCGACCATCCGCGCATCGGCATCTGCGTCGACACCTGCCATCTCGCCACCTCCTTCGAAGATCCGCACACCGCCCTCGACGCCCTGGTCGCGTCCGGTGTCCCCGTCGTCAAATCCCAGCTCTCGGCCGCCCTGCACGCCGAGCACCCGCACCTCCCCGAAGTCCGCACGGCCCTCGCCGCCTTCGACGAGCCCCGCTTCCTCCACCAGACCCGCATCCGCACCTCGGCGGGCCTGCGCGGCACCGACGACCTCGGCGAGGCCCTCGGCGGCCAGGCGCTTCCCGACGCGGCGCCCTGGCGTGCCCACTTCCACGTCCCCCTGCACGCGGCCCCCGCCGCGCCCCTCACCTCCACACTCCCCGTCCTGAAGACCGCCCTGACCCGGCTCGTCGGGGGCCCGCACCCGCTCGCCCGCCATCTGGAGGTCGAGACCTACACCTGGCAGGCCCTCCCGCCCGAGCTGCGGCCCACCACCCGGACCCAGCTCGCCGACGGCATCGCCGCCGAACTCACCCTCGCCCGCGACCTGCTGACGGACCTCGGCCTGAAGGAGCTCCCATGACCACGAGCACCCCACCGACCGACCCCGGCCCCGGTCCGGCTCCCGGCACTGGTCCCACTCCCGGCACCGGCCCCACCCCGCTCCTCGTCCTCGACGTCGTCGGCCTCACCCCCCGTCTCCTCGACCACATGCCCCACCTCAAGTCCCTCGCCCGCTCCGGCTCCCGCGCCGCCCTCGGCACCGTGCTGCCCGCCGTCACCTGCGCCGCCCAGTCCACCTTCCTCACCGGCACCCACCCGTCGGAGCACGGCATCGTCGGCAACGGCTGGTACTTCCGCGAACTCGGCGACGTACTCCTGTGGCGCCAGCACAACGGCCTGGTCGCCGGCGACAAACTCTGGGACGCCGCCCGCCGTGCCCACCCCGGCTACACCGTCGCCAACATCTGCTGGTGGTACGCCATGGGCGCCGACACCGACATCACCATCACCCCCCGTCCGATCTACTACGCCGACGGCCGCAAGGAACCCGACTGCTACACCCGGCCCCCCGAGCTGCACGACGAACTCAACGCGAAACTGGGCACCTTCCCGCTCTTCCACTTCTGGGGCCCCGGCGCCGACCTGGTCTCCAGCCGCTGGATCATCGACGCGACCCGCCATATCAACCGCACCCGCCACCCCGACCTGACGCTCTGCTATCTCCCTCATCTCGACTACGACCTCCAGCGCTTCGGGCCCGACGACCCGCGCTCCCTCCGAGCGGCCGCCGACCTCGACCGCGCCCTGGCCCCGCTCCTCGACGACGCCCGGGCGGAAGGCCGTACCGTCGTCGCGCTGTCCGAGTACGGCATCACCCGAGTCAGCCGTCCCGTCGACATCAACCGCGCCCTGCGCCGAGCGGGACTGCTGGAGGTGCACACCCAGGACGGCATGGAGTACCTCGACGCGATGGCGTCCCGCGCCTTCGCCGTCGCCGATCACCAGATCGCCCATGTGTATGTGCGCCGACCGGAAGACCTCGACGCCACCCGGGCCGCACTCGCGGGCCTCGACGGCATCGATGAACTCCTCGACGACGAAGGCAAGAAGAGGCACGGCCTCGACCATCCGCGCTCCGGCGAACTCGTCGCCGTGGCGGAGCCGGACGCCTGGTTCACGTACTACTACTGGCTCGACGACGCCCGCGCACCCGACTTCGCGCGCCTGGTCGAGATCCACCGCAAACCCGGCTACGACCCGGTCGAACTCTTCATGGACCCGCTCGACCCCTACGTCAAGGTCAAGGCCGCGACCGCCCTGGCACGCAAGAAACTCGGCATGCGCTACCGCATGGCGGTGGTGCCCCTGGACCCTTCACCTATTCGCGGCAGCCACGGCCGCCTTCCCGCGAGCGACGACGACGGTCCGCTCCTCATCTGCTCCACCCCCCGCGCCGTCGGTGACCGCCTGGCGGCCACCGATGTGAAGTCACTCCTGCTCCGACTCGCCGGTCTGGCCTGAGGGCTGAACCCCTCACGTCCGACTGGTCCCCAGTGAAGCACTCACCACTGACAACGCCCCGTGATCACGAGGAGTTCCAGCATGAGCCGCACCTTCTCCACCGATCCCGAACTCGACCGCCGCCTCAGCAGACGCGGCATGCTCGGCGTGGCCGCCGGTGCCACCGCCGCCGCCCTGCTGGGCGCCGCGGCGACTCCCGCCACGGCCGCCACCGACGCCGACAGCGCCGCCGCGGGCCGCGGCCGTCCCGTCCTGCCGCCCGGCCGGCTCGGCATCCAGCTCTACAGCCTGCGCGACAAGGTCTCCACCCTCGGCTTCGCGGCCGTCTTCGCCGAACTGGAGAAGTACGGCTACGACGAGGTCGAGTTCGCGGGCTACACCCAGGGCTCTGCGGGCCCCATCACCCTCGCCCAGCTCAAGCGGCTGGCCCGCAACCACGGTCTGAACCCGATCGGCAGCCACGTCGGCTACTACTCCGACGACCCGAACGCCTACACCTTCGCCCAGAACCTCACCAAGGTTCTCGACGACGCCCAGGCGCTCGGCCTGAAGCACATCGGCACCGCCTCGGGGCCCTTCCGCTACGGCTCGACCGTCGACGCCTGGAAGCGGGCCGCCGAGGAGTTCAACACCTACGGCGCCGCGGCCCGGGCCCGCGGCATGAAGTTCTACCAGCACAACCACTCCGAGGAGTTCTCCTTCGCCACCGACAACCCCAAGGTCCGGCTCTACGACGTGCTGCTTGCCGAGACCGACCCCGACCTCGTCTTCCTGGAGATGGACATCTTCTGGGCGTACTCCGGCCAGTTCCGCTTCTCCAAGCGGCCCGACGGCACGCCCGCGCCCTTCGACCCGCTCGACTACGTGCTCAAGCAGCCCCACCGCTACCCGCTCTTCCACGTCAAGGACGGCGTCAGCGACCCGGCCAACACCTACGGCTACCGCATGGTCGACGTCGGCGACGGAGACATCGACTACCAGCGGTTCATCTCCGGTGTGACCAGGCTGCGCGGCGAACGGCTCGCCCACCACTGGCAGGCCGAGCACGACAACCCGGCCGAGTCCTTCACCTTCGCCCGGCGCTCCAGCGAGCATCTGCACTCCCTGCGCGAGAAGTGCTGACAGCCGTACACGCCTGAGGAGGCCCTCCCCGGACGGGGAGGGCCTCCTCACGTTTGCGCCAGGTGGTGGCAGGGACGGTTCGCGGCGTCGGACTGTTCCGTCAGGTCACGTCATTTCCTCGCCGAGGGGTTGCGGGTTGGGAGTGATACGGCGCTTGTTGTTGCGTCCCGGCGGGCTGAGGAACAGGGCCATGAAGCCGGCGAAGATCGAGATGCAGCCCGCCAGGGTGAAGGCGCCGTTGTAGCCCCAGGCGCCGACGACCACGGAGCCCATGCCCGCGCCCAGACCGGAGACGAGCTTGGAGCTGTACACCATCCCGTAGTTGGTGGCGTTGTTGTTCTCACCGAAGTAGTCCGCCGTCAGCGCCGCGAACATCGGGAAGATGGCACCGCCGCCGAAGCCGGAGATGGCGGAGAAGATCAGGAACAGCGTCAGGTTCTTCATCTCGGCCGACCAGATGATGCCGAACTGGGCCAGGCCCAGAATGGCGCACACATAGAGCAGGCACAGCTTGCGGCCGTAGAGGTCGGAGAGCCAGCCGATGACGCCGCGGCCCGTGCCGTTGACGATCGCCTTCAGCGACATCGCCGTGGCCACGATCCCGCCCGCGAAGCCCGCGTCCTCGCCGATGTCGACCTGGAAGGCGATGCCGAAGATGTTCACGCCGGAGGTGCAGGCGAGACAGAACCACAGGAGCGCCACCCGGCCGGTCTTCCACGCCTCCAGAGGGGAGTACTGCTTGTCGGCCGGGGGGTTCTTCTCCAGCGCGCGCCGGGCCCGCGGGTCCTCCGGCGGGTTCAGCGGGTCGACGCTCGGCGGCCACCAGTTCTTCGGCGGGTCCCGGAAGTAGAAGCCGGCGACGGCCACCACCCCGGCGAGGAAGACACCGACCGCCACCAGCACCCAGCGGAAGTTGGAGCCGTCCATGAAGCCGGTGAAGATGAAGACGAACGGCACCGAGCCGTAGGCGAAACCGCCGTTGACGAAGCCGGTCTTGCCGCCCTTGCGCTCCGGATACCACTTGCCGACCATGTTGACGCAGGTGGCGTACACCATGCCCGCGCCCATGCCGCTGAACATGCCGAAGCCGAAGAAGGCGATCGCCACATGCGGCGCGTACGCCAGCGACAGATAGCCCATCAGCGTTCCGGCCGCGCCCAGCATCATCGCCCAGCGCGCCGGCAACTTGCCGTTCTCACGCAGCCGCCCCGCCGGAAAGGCGACCGCGGCCTGGCAGAACACCCAGACGGTCATCATCCAGTAGATGCTGCCGCTGGACCAATGGTGCGCCTCGTGGAGAGTGTCCTCGGCGGACGCGAACGCGTACTCGGCCGAGGAGATGCCCATCATGCCGACCCAGGGCAGGATCACCATCCACTTGCGCTTGCGCCCCATGATGTCGATGTCGGACTCGCCGACGCGGTAGACGCGTCCGTTCCTGTCGGTCACCTCCCGGTAGGAGGCGACCTGTGTAACGTCCGTGGTTGTCACGTTAATTGCACCCCTTGCGTCGAAAGTTCTGGCCAGCGCCCCCTGTCCAATGCCTTTCGTGCGCGCTCGGGTCCTGGGGTCGGCCGACGCGCACCGTCGGCCGACCCCGCCCTCCCTCACCTCATGAACCGCCCCCCAACAGCCCCGCCGCCCTGGCCCAGCGGTACTTCGCACCGAGCACGGCCACCGGCTTCTCGGTCGTGTACGGGTACGCCACGACCCCGTGCTCGTAGAGGTACTGGCAGGCCTCCTCGACCTCGACATCGCCCGCGAGCGACGCCACCACCGGCTTCTCGATCCCGCGCTCGTGGAACTCGGCCACCACGCGCGCGGTGAGCTCGGCGAAGACCATGGGGGGAGTGACGATGGTGTGCCAGTAGCCGAGGACCAGAGCGTGGATCCGCGGGTCCTCGAGACCGAGCCGGATCGTCGCCTCGTACGTCGACGGCGGCTCGCCCCCGGTGATGTCGACCGGGTTGCCCGCGGCCCCGAAGGGCGGGATGAACCTCCGGAACGCCTCGTCCAGGTCGGGTGGGATCTCCATCAGGGTGAGGCCGTTGTCGGTCACCGCGTCGGACAGCAGCACGCCGCTGCCGCCGGCCCCGGTGATGATCACGACGTTGTCGCCCTGAGGAGTGGGCAGCACCGGCAACGCGCGGGCGTACTCCAGCATGTCGTTCAGCCCGGGCGCCCTGATCACACCGGCCTGCCGCAGGATGTCGTCGTACACGGCGTCGTCGCCCGCGAGCGCCCCGGTGTGCGACCCCGCCGCCTTGGCTCCGGCGGCCGTCCGGCCGGCCTTGAGCACCACCACAGGCTTCTTCGGCACGGTCGCCCGAGCGGCCTCGACGAAGGCGCGCCCGTCCTTGAGGTCCTCCAGGTGCATCGCGATGCACTCGGTGTGCGGGTCCTCGCCGAACCAGGTCAGCAGGTCGTCCTCGTCCAGGTCCGACTTGTTGCCGAGGCCGACGATGGCCGACACACCCGTCTTCGTGGTGCGCGCGAAGCCCAGGATGGCCATGCCGATGCCACCGGACTGCGAGGTGAGCGCCACCCCGCCCTTGACGTCGTACGGCGTGCAGAACGTGGCGCACAGGTCCTGCCACGTCGAGTAGTAGCCGTAGATGTTCGGTCCGAGCAGCCGGATGCCGTGCCGTTCGGCGATGGCCACGATCTCGTCCTGGAGTTCGTGCTCGCCGGTCTCCGCGAACCCGGAGGGGATCAGCACGGCGTTGGGGATCTTCTTGCGTCCCACCTCCTCCAGGGCCGAGGCCACGAACTTGGCGGGGATCGCGAAGACCGCCACATCCACCTCACCGGGAACGTCCGTGACACTCTTGTACGCCTTGCGGCCCAGAATGTCATCGGCCTTGGGGTTCACCGGATGGATCTCCCCGGCGAAACCGCCGTCGACGAGGTTGCGCATCACCGAATTGCCGATTTTGCCCGGCTCGTTGGAGGCGCCGATCACGGCGACCGAGGAGGGCTGCATCAGCCGGCGCATCGAGGTGAGGATCTCCTCGCGCGTGTACTGGCGGCGCCGCTTCACAGGCGTGTCGGAGAGGATCACGCGGATGTCGGCCGCCACCGCGCCCTCCGGTGTGGCGATCACCGGGTTGAGGTCCACCTCGGCGATCTCGGGGAAGTCCGCGACGAGTTGGGAGACCCGGCGGATCTGCTCGGCTATCGCCCACCGGTCCACGGCCGCCTGGCCGCGCACCCCGCGCAGGATCTCCGCCGACCGGATCGAGTCCAGCATCGACAGGGCCTCGTCCGCGTCCAGGGGAGCGAGCCGGAAGGTGACGTCCTTGAGGACCTCCACCAGCACGCCGCCGAGCCCGAAGGCGACCACCTTCCCGAACGTCGGGTCCGTCACCGCGCCGACGATGACCTCCTGCCCCTTGGGGAGCAGTTCCTGCACCTGGACGCCTTCGATCCGCGCGGAGGCGTCGTACGCCCGCGCGTTGTCGATGATTTTGTGGAACGCCTTGCGTACGTCGGCGGCGCCCTCCACGCCGACGATCACTCCGCCGGCGTCGGTCTTGTGCAGGATGTCCGGCGAGACGATCTTCATCACCACGGGCCCGGCGAAGCGCGCCGCGTACGCCACGGCCTCCTCGACATCGGTGGCGAGCTCCTCCCCGGGTACGGCGATCCCGTACGCGTCGGCGATCACCTTGCCCTCGGGCGCGGTCAGCGCGGTGCGTCCCTCGGCCCGCACGGAGTCGAGAAGCGCGCGCACCCTCAGGTGGCGGTCTTCGGCCATCACGTCAGATCACTCCGTTCGACTTGAGCAGGCGCAGCTCCTCGTCACCGAGGCCGAGCTCGCCGATGAAGACCTCTTCGTTGTGCTCTCCGAGCAGCGGTGAACTGGTCACCTCGACGGGGGAGTCGGACAGCTTCAGCGGGCTGCCGACGGTCACGAAGTCGCCCCGCTCGGGGTGCGGCACGGTGACCACCATCTCGTTGGCGACCAGCGAGGAGTCCTCGATGATCTCCTTGGTGGACAGGATCGGACCGCACGGGATGTTGTGCGCGTTGAGCTTCTCCAGCACCTCCCACTTGGGCAGGGTCGAGGACCACTCCTCGATCAGCTGGAACATCTTGCTCAGCTTGGGCAGCCGGGACTCCGGCGTCGCCCACTCCGGGTCCTCGGCGAGCTCGGGGCGGCCGATCAGCTCGCTGATCGGCTTCCAGCCGACGGGCTGCACGATCACATACACGTAGTCGTTCGGGCCGCCCGGCGCGCACTTGACCGCCCAGCCCGGCTGGCCGCCGCCGGAGGCGTTGCCCGAGCGGGGAACCTCCGTGCCGAAGTCCTCGTTGGGATATTCAGCGAGTGGGCCATGGGCCAGGCGCTGCTGGTCGCGCAGCTTCACCCGGCAGAGGTTGAGCACCGCGTGCTGCATGGCCACGTTCACCCGCTGACCACGCCCGGTGGTCTCCCGCTGGAACAGCGCGGCGAGAATCCCCGCCACCGCGTGGACACCCGTGCCCGAGTCCCCGATCTGGGCCCCCGTCGCCAGCGGCGGCCCGTCCTCGAACCCGGTGGTCGACATCGACCCGCCCATGGCCTGCGCGACGACCTCGTACGCCTTGAAGTTGGTGTACGGGCCGTCCCCGAACCCCTTGATGGAGGCATAGACGATCCGTGGATTGATCTCCTGGATGCGGTCCCAGGTGAAGCCCATCCGGTCGATCGCGCCCGGGCCGAAGTTCTCGACCATGACGTCGGAGCGCCGGATCAGCTCGGTGAGGATCTCCTTGCCGCGCTCGGTCTTGGTGTTGAGGGTGATGCTCCGCTTGTTGCAGTTGAGCATCGTGAAATAGAGGGAGTCGACGTCCGGGAGGTCGCGCAGCTGCTTGCGCGTGATGTCGCCGGACGGTGCCTCCAGCTTGACGACGTCCGCGCCGAGCCAGGCGAGCAGCTGGGTCGCGGAGGGCCCGGACTGTACGTGCGTCATGTCCAGGACGCGGATGCCTTCGAGGGCCTTGGTCGGCGTTCCAGTCATGGCGGCCACCTCACTTGTACATGGTCTGGTTCATGGTTCCGGGGGCGTACGCGTCCGGGTCGACCCAGACGTTGATCAGCGAGGGCTTCCCGGACTCGCGGGCGCGACGGAGCGCGGGGCCGATGTCGGCGGGGTCGCGGACCTCCTCGCCGTAACCGCCCAGCATCTGCGCGAACTTGTCGTAGTGGACATCGCCGAGGGTGTTGCCGACGCGCTCGCGGGCCTCGCCGTACTTGGCCTTCTGGCCGTAACGGATCTGGTTCATCGAGGAGTTGTTGCCGACGATGCCGACGAAGGGCAGGTCGTAGCGGACGAGGGTCTCGAAGTCCCAGCCGGTGAGGGAGAAGGCGCCGTCGCCGAAGAGGGCGACCACCTCCTTGTCCGGCCGGGCCTGCTTGGCCGCGAGCACGAAGGGGACGCCGACGCCGAGGGTGCCGAGCGGACCCGGGTCCATCCAGTGGCCGGGCGACTTGGGCTGCACCACCTGGCCGGAGAAGGTGACGATGTCGCCGCCGTCGCCGATGTAGATGGAGTCCTCGGTGAGGAAGTCGTTGATCTCGCTGACCAGCCGGTAGGGGTGGATGGGAGAGGCGTCGGAGCGCAGGTGCGGCAGCCGCTTCTCGATCGCGGTCTGCTCGGCCGAACGCAGCTCGTCCAGCCACTCCTTGCGCTTGGAGGCACCGCCGTTGAGGCGTCCGGAGGCGGCCTCGGTCAGCGCCTTCAGCACCAGTGAGGCGTCCCCGACGATGCCGAGGTCGATGTCGCGGTTCTTGCCGACGGTCCGGTAGTCGAGGTCGATCTGGACGACGGTCGCGTCCGGCGACAGCCGCTTGCCGTAGCCCATGCGGAAGTCGAAGGGCGTGCCGACGATGACGATGACGTCGGCGCCGGAGAAGGCGTAGCGGCGCGACAGCTGGAAGTGGTGCGGGTCGCCGGGCGGCAGGGTGCCGCGTCCGGCGCCGTTCATGTACGCCGGGATGTTGAGGGTGCGGACGAGTTCGATGGCCGCCTCGGTGCCGCGGGTGGTCCACACCTGGCTGCCCAGCAGGATGGCGGGCTTCTCGGCGTGCACCAGCAGATCGGCGAGCTTCTCGATCGCTTCGGGGTCGCCGGCCGAGCGGGTCGAGGCGCGGTAGGCGCCGGGCCGGGGCACCCGGGCCTTGTCGGCGGGCACCTTGGCGTCCAGGACGTCGCGCGGGATCTCCAGGAAGGAGGGTCCGGGCGCGCCGTGGTAGCACTCGCGGAACGCCATGGAAACCATGTCCGCGGCACGCGCCGTGTCCGGCACGGCCGCGGCGAATTTGGTGATCGGCGTCATCATGTCGACGTGCGGCAGGTCCTGGAGGGACCCCATCTTGTGCTGGGTGAGGGCGCCCTGACCGCCGATCAGCAGCATGGGCGACTCGGCGCGGAAGGCGTTGGCGACACCGGTGACGGCGTCGGTCGTGCCGGGCCCCGCGGTGACGACGGCGCAGCCGGGCTTGCCGGTGATGCGGGCGTAACCGTCGGCGGCGTGCGCGGCGACCTGCTCGTGGCGGACGTCGACGACCTCGATGCCCTCGTCGACGCAGCCGTCGTAGATGTCGATGATGTGGCCGCCGCACAGGGTGTAGATGCGATCGACTCCCTCGGCCTTGAGGGCCTTGGCTACGAGATGACCACCGGAAATGAGGTCCTGGTTGTCGTCGGGCATGGCGAAGTCCTGTCCCTTCGTAGGGGGTTGGAACGGCTCTCGCGGTACATTGCATACAGTCGACGAATACTGTATGAAGCTTGTTATCCCGCATCCGGTGGGTGGTGTCCAGGGGGCGTGCGGCACTTTTGAGTCAGGAGCCGGAATGGACCTGTACGAGCACCAGGCAAGGGAACTCTTCGAGGAACACGGCATCTTGGTCCCGAGGGCCGAGGTCACGGACTCCGCCAAGGAGGCGCGCGAGATCGCTCGCCGGCTCGGCGGCCGGGTCGTCGTCAAGGCGCAGGTGAAGACGGGCGGACGCGGCAAGGCGGGCGGAGTGAAGGTCGCCGCCGACCCGGCCGCCGCCGAACTGACGGCCCGCCAGATCCTCGGCATGGACATCAAGGGCCATCGCGTCGGCAAGGTGATGCTGGCCCAACCCGTTGACATCGAGACGGAGTTCTACGTCTCCTACGTCCTCGACCGCGCGGCCGGCCGCTTCCTGGCCATCGCCTCAGCGGAAGGCGGCATGGAGATCGAGGAGGTCGCCGCGAGCAGGCCCGAGGCGGTGGCCCGGATCCACATCGACCCGGCCGAGGGCGTCACCTCGGCGAAGGCGAGCGAGATCGCAGATGCGGCCGGACTCCCGCCGCAGACCGTCGACGTACTGGTACGGCTGTGGGAGGTACTGGTCCGCGAGGACGCCGTCCTCGTCGAGGTCAACCCTTTGGTGCGGACCGCGCAGGGGCAGATCCTCGCCCTCGACGGCAAGGTCACCCTCGACGGCAACGCCGGGTTCCGGCAGGCGCGTTGGGGCGCCGAGGCGGACGCCCACGACGACCCCCTGGAGGCGGCCGCCGCGGCCAAGGGCCTCAACTACGTCAAGCTCGACGGCGAGGTGGGCATCATCGGCAACGGCGCGGGACTCGTCATGTCGACGCTGGACGTGGTCGCCGGATGCGGCGCCCACCCCGCCAACTTCCTCGACATCGGCGGCGGCGCCTCCGCCCAGATCATGGCCGACGGGCTCTCCGTGATCCTCTCCGACCCGGCCGTGAAGTCGGTCTTCGTCAACGTCTTCGGCGGGATCACCGCCTGTGACGCGGTCGCCGACGGCATCGTGCAGGCGCTGGACACCGTCCGGCTGACCAAGCCGCTCGTCGTCCGCCTCGACGGCAACAACGCGGCGCGCGGCCGGGCCATCCTCGACGCGCACGCCCACCCGCTGGTCCAGCAGGCCACCACCATGGACGGCGCCGCCCGGCAGGCCGCCCAACTCGCCACCTCAGCCTAAGGAGACGGGACACCATGGCGATCTACCTGACCAAGGAGAGCAAGGTCCTCGTCCAGGGCATGACCGGCGGCGAGGGCATGAAGCACACCCGGCGCATGCTCGCCGCGGGTACCAACGTCGTCGGCGGCGTCAACCCCCGCAAGGCGGGCCGCACCGTCGACTTCGACGACCGCGCCGTCCCCGTCTTCGGCTCGGTCGCCGAGGGCATCGCGGAGACCGGCGCGGACGTCAGCGTCCTCTTCGTGCCGCCCACCTTCGCCAAGGCGGCCGTCACTGAGGCCGCCGACGCCGGGATCGGCCTCGCGGTCGTCATCACCGAGGGCATCCCCGTGCACGACTCGGTCGCCTTCACCACCTACGCCAGGGACAAGGGCACCCGCGTCATCGGCCCCAACTGCCCCGGCCTGATCACCCCGGGCCAGTCCAACGCGGGCATCATCCCGTCCGACATCACCAAGCCCGGCCGCATCGGCCTGGTCTCCAAGTCGGGCACGCTCACCTACCAACTCATGTACGAACTCCGCGACATCGGCTTCTCGACCTGCGTCGGCATCGGCGGCGACCCGGTCATCGGGACCACCCACATCGACTGCCTCGCCGCCTTCCAGGACGACCCCGACACCGAACTCATCGTCCTCATCGGGGAGATCGGCGGCGACGCGGAGGAACGCGCGGCGGCGTACATCCGCGACCACGTCAGCAAGCCCGTCGTCGGCTACATCGCCGGGTTCACCGCCCCCGAGGGCAAGACCATGGGCCACGCCGGCGCCATCGTCTCCGGCTCCTCCGGCACGGCGGCGGCGAAGCAGGAAGCCCTGGAAGCGGCCGGGGTACGGGTGGGGAGCACCCCGACCGAGACCGCGAAGCTCGTCCTCGCCCGGCTCGCAGAGCAGCCGTAAAGCACCGGCGCCCGCCGCCCCCGACTGTGCACCGAGAGCGGAGCAACCCATGGCAACCACCCTCACCCTGAAATCCGGCACCTCCTGGGCCGACGCCTGGCAGCGCTGCCTCACCGTCGCCCCGGAGGCCTTCCGGGACGACCGCGTCCTCAACCTCTGGAACGGCACCTGGCACGCGGACGGCCGTGCCCTGCCCGCCACCAGCCCCGTCGACGCGAGCCCCATCGCGGGCCCGCCCCGCCTGGACCGGGCCACCGCCCACCAGGCCGTACGCGCCTCGCTCGACCAGCACCGCGCCTGGCGCCACATCCCGCTGGAGGAGCGCCGCGCCCGGGTCGCGGCCACCCTCGACGCCCTCACCGAGCACCGTGAACTCCTCGCGCTGCTGCTGGTCTGGGAGATCGGCAAGCCCTGGCGGCTCGCCCAGGCCGACGTGGACCGGGCCATCGACGGTGTGCGCTGGTACGTCGACGGCATCGAGCCGATGCTCGCCGGACGGGCCCCGCTCGACGGCCCGGTTTCCAACATCGCGAGCTGGAACTACCCGATGAGCGTGCTCGTTCACGCAGTACTGGTACAGGCATTGGCAGGAAACGCCGTCATCGCCAAGACCCCGACCGACGGCGGCGTCGCCTGCCTCACCCTGGCCTCGGCGCTCGCCGCCCGCGAGGGGATACCCGTCACCCTCGTCAGCGGCAGCGGGGGCGAGCTGTCCCAGGCGCTGGTGCGGGCGCCCGAGATCGGCTGCGTCTCCTTCGTCGGCGGCCGCGACACCGGCGCCGCGGTGGCGACGGCCGTCGCCGACCTCGGTAAACGACATGTACTCGAACAGGAGGGACTCAACACCTGGGGCATCTGGAACTACACGGACTGGGACGCGCTCGCCGCGGTCGTGCCCAAGCTCTTCGACTACGGCAAACAGCGCTGCACGGCGTACCCGCGCTTCGTCGTCCAACGCTCGCTGTTCGACGAGTTCCTCGCGGCGTACCTCCCGGCGGTGCGCACGCTCAGGGTCGGCCATCCGCTGGCCGTCGAGCACCCCGAGGACCCCTACCCGGCCCTGGACTTCGGCCCGGTGATCAACGCGGCCAAGGCCAAGGAGCTGCACGACCAGGTCGCCGAGGCCGTCGACCGGGGCGCCGTGCCACTGCACCGCGGCAGCCTGGCAGACGCGCGCTTCCTGCCCGGCCAGGACACCTCGGCATATGTCCACCCCGTCACTCTCCTGGGTCCGCCGCCGTCCTCACCGCTGCACCACGCGGAGCCGTTCGGCCCGGTCGACACCATCGTCCTGGTCGACACCGAGGCCGAGCTGCTGGCCGCCATGAACGCCTCCAACGGCGCGCTGGTGGCCACCCTCTCCACGGACGACCGGTCGGCCTTCGACCGGCTCGCCCCACAGATCCGCGCCTTCAAGGTCGGCCACGGCAAGCCACGCTCCCGCGGCGACCGCGACGAGCTGTTTGGCGGGTTCGGCGCGTCCTGGCGCGGGGCGTTCGTCGGCGGCGAGCTGCTGGTGCGGGCGGTGACCCAGGGACCGGCAGGGGAGAGGCTGCCGGGGAACTTCCCGGAGTACCACCTCATGCCGTAAGGAGCGGCTGTTCTCAGCCAAGGGTGACCAATCGGTCACCCTTGGTGAAGCCCGCCGCTGAAGGCTCCAGCCACCCCTCCCACCCGACAGATATGCAGGTGAAGGGCGCTTCGAAAGCTTGGTATTGTTGTCCATGTCGCCGCGGGGAACACCCCCGGCAAGGCGGCAGACACCTGGTCCGGGTGGCGGAATGGCAGACGCGCTAGCTTGAGGTGCTAGTGCCCTTTATCGGGCGTGGGGGTTCAAGTCCCCCCTCGGACACCAGCTGAGACCCCTGTTCATCAGGGGTCTTTCGCGTTTCCGGCGCCGCCCCGCTCTCTAGGGCACCCCCAGCTCGAAGAGCACATACCCCGCGTACGAACCCGAGGCCACGGCGGCGATGCCGAGGGGCCAGCACATCGCCAGTGGGCTGAGGCGGCGCAGGGCGAAGGCGAGCGGGAGATAGAGAGGGAACGCGGGCAGCAGATAGCGCGAGACATTCGCGAAGATCTGCTGGCTGCCGAGGATGAGGGCCATGGTCAGGACCGTGTAGACGACCAGTACGGCCGGTGGGCGGCGCCGGACGAGCAGGCCGAGCATCGTGAAGCCGAGCAGGACCGTGCCCACGCCGACGACGTCCGCGAACGGATAGGCGAAGAGATAGTCGAAGTGGCCGACCGGGACCGACGTGAGGACGTCCAGGGTCTGCTCGCCGTAGTCGAAGGTGTGCGCCCAGGCGCCGTCCTGGAGTTTGAAGTAGCCGCCGTAGTCGCCCATTTCATGTCCGACCCAGGCGAGATAGCCGATCAGGCCGAGCGGGGCCATGGCCAGGGCGAGCAGGGGCCGGAGGACGCCTTCCTGCTGTCGGTGGTGGCGCAGGGCGAGCAGTACGGCGACGGCCAGGGCCACGATCAGGGCGCCCGCGGTGGGGCGGTTGAGGCCGGCGAGGAAGGTGAGGAGACCGGCGGTGAGCCAGGAGCGGCTCATCATCGCGTGGCAGGCCCAGGCGGCGAGGGCGACGTAGAGGGAGTCCGAGTAGACCGACCACTCCACGCCCGAGCCCGGCCACACCGCCCACAGACCGGCCGCGGCCAGACCGGCCCGGCGGCCGCCGAGGCGCTCGGCGATCAGGTAGATCCCGAGGGCCGCCGCGAAGGAGGCGACGACGGAGACGAGCAGGCCGGCGCCGTACGAACCCAGGCCGGTGGCCTCCGAGACCAGGCGCATCAGGGCCGGGTACAGCGGGAAGAAGGCCGCCGAATTGCCCTCGAGGGTGATCATTCCGGTGGCGCCGGGGACCGGGACGAGCGCGGGGTCGTAGCCGTGTTCCGCGATCTGCCGGTACCACCAGCCGTCCCAGGTGGCGAGGACGTCCCAGGGGTGGGAGCCGCCGCCGAAGCGGGGGTGCTTCTCGCGGAAGTCGCCGGCCGAGTGCAGCAGAAACAGGAAGACGGTGAAGCCGATCAGCTTCAGGGCTCCGTAGAGGGCGAGGACGGGTCCGTAGCGCTCGGCGGCCAGGTGCAGCCGGGGGTGTTCGGGGTGCGGTTCCTCGGAGAGGCGGGCGTTCCAGGCGCTGACGGTGGCGCTCATCGGGCGGCCCCCGTGCGGAACACCCAGGCGCGCAGCAGCAGGAACCGCAGCAGGGTCGCGGTGAGGTTGGCGGCGACGAGTACGGCGAGTTCGGTGCGCGGCGCGGCGCCGGGAGCCATGAGGTGCAGCGCGGCCAGAGCTCCGGCGGTGAGCGTCAGTCCCAGGGCGAAGACCAGCAGGCCACGAGCCTGGTGGCGCAGCGCCCCGTCCCGGCCGCGCACTCCGAAGGCGAACCGGCGGTTCGCGGCCGTGTTCGCGACGGCGCACACCAGCAGCGCCAGCGCGTTGGCCGCCTGTGCTCCGATCGCCGGGCGCAGGGCGGCGTACAGCAGGAGATGGGCGAGGGTGCTGACGGCGCCGACCAGGCCGAACCGCAGAAGCTGGGGGAGCAGCAGCCCCCGGCGGGCGGCGTCGGACGGCAGCGTGCCGCGGGCCAGGGCCGTGCCGATGCGGGCGATGCCGCGCAGGTCCGCGAGGACGGTGGCCCGGATGTCGACCCGGCTGTCCGGGTCGTCCACCCAGTCGACCGGCACCTCATGGATCCGCAGCCCGGCCCGCTCGGCGATCACCAGCAACTCGGTGTCGAAGAACCACTCCTCGTCCCGCACCAACGGCACCAGCCGTTCCACGACCTCGCGCCGCACCGCCTTGAACCCGCACTGCGCGTCGGAGAACCCGACGGCCAGCGTGGAGCGGAGCAGGGTGTTGTAGCCACGGGAGAGGAACTCCCGCCTCGGCCCGCGGACCACCCGCGACCCGGGCGCCAGCCGGGTCCCGATGGCGAGGTCCGAATGCCCGGAGATCAGGGGCGCGACCAGTGGCAGCAGCGCGGCCAGTTCGGTCGACAGATCGACATCGACGTACGCCAGCACCGGCGCCGACGACTGCGACCAGGCCGCCCGCAGGGCCCGCCCCCGCCCCTTCTCCTCCAGCCGCAGCCACCGGGCCTCCGGCAGCTCGTGTGCGAGGCGGGCGGCGATCCTGGGGGTGGCATCTGTGCTGGCGTTGTCGGCGACGGTGATGCGGAAGGGGTACGGGAAACCGGTGCGCAGGTGGGCGTGGAGCCGTCGCACACTGCGTTCCAGGTCCGCCTCCTCGTTGAAGACGGGGACGACGAGGTCCAGAACGGGGTCGCGGGAGTCGATGGCTATCGGTTGCCGCGTCTCGACGCTCTCCCGTCGCGTCCATGGTTTTGTCACTGTTCGTCCTTGTCTGTGCTCTGCCGCTAGGCGTGCTGGGGCAGCCCTTGGCGGGTGGTGAGGAGGCGCGGGGTTCAGGGGGTGATCGAGGTCTCCGGCGGAGGGACCGACTCCGACTCCGACTGCGACTGTGTGACCGGGGGTGACGTCGACACGGGGGTGTCGGTCGGCGTTGCCGTGGACGTCGTCGGCGGCTCCGAGGTCGGCAAGGGGCCGGACACCGAGGCTGTCGGGCTCGTGGTCGGCGCGGGCGCGGGGGAGCTGGGTTCCACCTGCTGGGTGCCGTCGGGCCGGAGCGCCAGCGCGAGGGCCAGCGCGGCCACCGCGAGCACCGATCCGGCGGCGGTACGGGCGGCACGCAACCGGCGCCGGATCCGTACCGCTTCGTGGAGCCGGGCCCGATGCCGGGGCTCGAAGGGGGTGTACTCCTGGGAGGAGCGCATCAGTTGCGCCAGCTGCTCTTCGAAGTGGTCCGTCGTCTCTGAGCGATCCATGTTTTCCTCCTCACCCCACCGGCTCGATGACGTCGGACAACAACTGCCGCAGGCGGGCGACCCCGCGTGAGGCGTGCGAGCGGGCGGTGCCCACCGGGCAGCCCAGCACTTCGGCGACCTGCCGGTCGGGCAGGTCCTGGTAGTAGCGGAGTACGACGGCCGCGCGCTGCCTGGGTGTCAGCTGCGCGAGCGCGCTCTCCAGCCGTGAGCGCTCGGCGACCGCGGCGGACAGATCGCCCGGTACGGCCAGTTCGGGCACCTGCTCGACCGGGCGCTCACCCCACCACCGGCGCCGTGCCGACTTCGCGGCGGCGCGTGCCATGACCTGACGGACGTAGGCCTCGGGCGCCTCCTCGCCGACCTTCGCCCACACGGACCACAGCTTGACCAGGGACTCCTGCACCAGATCCTCGGCCCGGTGCCGGTCCCCTCCGGTGAGCAGGCGGGCGAGATGGAGCAGCCCGGACCACCGGGCCGTCACAAAGGCGTCGAACTCACCGTCCCGAGCCCGCTGCATCCACCCGTCCCCCGCCTGTCGCCGGTCACCTACACCTGTGAGAAGGCCCTGGCACCCCTGTGACGCTGCACCCGACGCGAGTGATGTGGGCCACACGGACCGCCCGGACAGGGCAGGTGATCATGCCATCGGCTTTATTGCATATGATGTGCAAGTGCATGAGTACGACATCAGGGTGGCAGGCCCGGAGGACGCCGGGGGTGTTCGGGCGGTGACGCTCGATACCGTCTACCGGGACTTCGGCAGTGGGTATGTGCCGCGGTGGCATGAGGACATCGTGGATCCGGTGGGCGCGTATCTGGCGCCGGTGCGGCATGCCCTGCTGGTTGCCGTGGAGTCGGGGAGCGGTGACGTTGTCGCCACCGGGGCGCTGGACGCGAGGGGGCCTCTCGCGCCGCCCAATCCGGCGCACGTCGCCGAGCGGTATCCCTCCGGTGCGACCGCTCAGTTGCGGCGGATCTATGTGCGGCCCGAGCACCGGCGGCGCGGCCTTGCGCGGCGGCTGGTGCGGGAGTTGGTGGGGTTCGCCGTGGCGGACGGGGGTTATCGGGCCGTCTATCTGCATACCGATCCCGCTGTCGAGGGGGCCGAGGCGTTCTGGCGGTCCCTGGGGAAGGTCGTGCACGACGAGCGGGAGGACCCCGGCGGCGGGCAGGGAATTGTTCATTTCGAGATACCGATGGGGCGGTAGGCACGCCGTGCGCCGAGTTCGTCTTTCTGTTGCTGTGCTGCTGCTCAGTTCCTTGCTCGCCGGGTGTTTCGCCGCCTCCGGTGACGCGTCCGACGACGCGTCCGAGGGCTCCCGGCTTCGGGTCGCGCTCGCGTTCCCGCCCGCCGAGAACCTGTCGCCCTACGGGGCCGACGCCACCATCCTCAGCCGGCTCGGCGTCACCGAAGGACTGACCTCGCTCGACGCCAACGGGGCCGCCGCCCCGGCACTCGCCGCGTCCTGGCGGCGGGAGGGGGAGCGCAGTTGGGTGTTCAGGCTGCGGGAGGCCACCTTTCAGGACGGCTCCGCCGTCACCCCCTCCGCCGTCGCCGCCTCACTGACGCGCGCCACCGAGGCCAGGCCAACACCCGCCGCCCTGGCCGGAGTCGGGCTCACCGCGAAGGCCGCGGGGGAGAGCGACGTACGGATCACCACCGAGGATCCCGATCCCGTACTGCCGCTGCGGCTGTCCAGCCCCTCGCTGGCCGTGCTCTCCGCCAAGGCCTACGACGCCGAGGCCCGCGTCGATCTCGTCGGCACCGCCACCGGGCCGTTCGAGCTGACCAAGGTCATGGGCAGCACCGCGGTCACCCTCGACCGGTACGACGACTACTGGGGCGGCCGGGCCCAAGCTCCCGGCATCGATGTGAAGTTCATCCCCGACGGCACCGCCCGGACGAGCGCACTGCGCACCGGACAGGTCGACGTCGCCGAGGCCGTACCCGTCGCCCAGGCCGCCTCCCTCGACAAGGGTGTCCGGAAGGCCACCGAGACCACCCGGACCACCAGCCTGCTGCTCAACTCCGAGTCCGGGCCGTTCAAGGACGCCGGGTTGCGGGCCGCCGTACGGCAGGCAGTCGACACCTCCGTGCTCGCCGAGGACGTGTACGAGGGGTACGCCGACGCCGGCACCGGGATCTACGGGCCCGCCGTCACCTGGGCCGAGGGCAAGCGCACCCGACCCGCCGGGCGGGCCGCGGCCGACGACCCGGACGGTACGCGGATCACCCTCGCCACCTACGACAACCGGCCCGAGCTTCCCGAGGTCGCCCAGGTGCTCGAACAGCAGCTGGAGCAGGCCGGGTTCGACGTCACCCTTCAGGTGCGCGAGTACTCACGCCTGGAGAGCGACGCGCTCGACGGTGAGTTCGACGCCTTCGTGCTGGCCCGCAACACCCTTGTCGACACCGGCGATCCCGTCTCCGTGCTGGCCAGTGACTA
The DNA here is from genome assembly GCF_000349325.1 of Streptomyces davaonensis JCM 4913. GTDB lineage: Bacteria > Actinomycetota > Actinomycetes > Streptomycetales > Streptomycetaceae > Streptomyces > Streptomyces davaonensis. The sequence continues at coordinate 2,018,685 of NC_020504.1, read as the reverse complement.
CACCTGTGACGGCGGCTACAACCTCGCCCAGCTCTGCGACCGGGACGTCGACCGGGCCGTCGCGCAGGCCGAGGACGCCGACGACACCGCCGCACGGCAGGACGCGGCGATGGCCGCCGAGGCCCGGATCCTCGGCACCGACGCCGTGCTCCCGCTGGTCCACCAGCGGATCATCACCGGCGTTGCCGCCCCGGTGCGCGGCGCCCTCCTCGACCCGTACGAGCGCACCCTCGTCGGCACCGGCACCCGGCGCTGACCGGTGCGGCAGCGCACGGCCTCGATTCTGTGGCGGGCCGGTATCGCGGTGGCCCTCATCACCGCCATCGGCCTGCTTCCCTGGGTCTCGCACACCGACCCCGCCCGCACCGTGCTCAAGGCCCGCTCCGCGGACCGCGATCCCACGCCGGAGATGCTCAGGGACATCAGGGTCCAACTCGGTCTCGACGCAGGCCCGTTCCACCTGCTCGGGGACTGGCTGGGCGGGCTGTGGCGCGGTGACTTCGGTACTTCTTGGCTCAGCGGTGGGCAGGTCGGGCCCGCGGTGCTCCAAGCCCTCGGTGTCTCCCTGCTGTTGATGGGCGTCGCCCTGGTCGTCGCCGCCGTCACCGCCGCGCTGATCTGTGCCCGCACCCTGTGGCTGGGCGGCCGGCGCCGGACCGCCGGGGGCACCGGCTCCGCCGTCCTCGCCGCGGTGCCCGAGTTCCTCACCGCCACCGTGCTCGCCACCGTCGTCGGCGTCCAACTCGGCTGGCTCCCCGCCCTCGGCTGGTACGGACCCCGGTGGACCGTCCTGCCCGCCCTCGCCCTCGGCCTGCCCGCGGGCGCGGTCCTCGGGCGGCTCCTGGACGACCTGCTGCCCGGCGCCTTCGCCGAACCCTGGGCACGGTCCGCGGCCGCACGCGGACTGCCCCGCCGTACGATCGCCCGCCAGGCGCTGCGCCGCAGCCTGCCCGGACTGCTGCCCAACACCGGCCTGTTCGTGGTCGGGTTGACCGGAGGAGCGGTCGCGGTCGAGCAGATCTTCGACATCCCCGGCCTCGGCCGTACGACCCTCCAGGCAGCCCTCGCCCAGGACCTCCCCGTCCTCCAGGCCGGCACCCTCCTTCTCGTCCTGCTCGCCACGGCGGCCACCGGACTCGCCCACCTAGGCACCCGCCTGCTCACCGGCCCCGCCCTCCGCGACGGCGCCCTGCCCACCCCACACCGCACCACCACCCCCGCCCGAAGCCTCCAACCACTCCTCCACGCCGGACTCCTGCTCGGCGTCATCGCCCTCGGCCTGCCTCGCGACCCCCTCGCCCTCGACACCCGCGCCAGGCTCCAACCACCCACCCGCTCCCACCCGTTCGGCACCGACGCGCTCGGCCGCGACCTGCTCGCCCGGGTCGCCCACGGCGCCCTCGACACCCTGCTCCTCGCCCTCGCACTCGGTGCGGTCGCGCTGATCACCGGCGTGCTGCTCGGACTTGTGCCCCGGCTCTCGGGGCCGCTCGTGGACACCGTCACCGCGCTTCCGCCGGTCCTCGTCGCCCTGCTCGTCACGGCGGTGGCCGGCAGCGGTGCCGCCACCCCGGCGCTCGCCGTCGCGGCCGTGGCCTGGGCGCCGCTCGCCGCGCACACCTCCGCGCTGCTGCGCCAGGAACGCGCCGCGCTCCATCTGACCGCCACCCGCGCGCTGGGCGCGGGACCCGGCTACCTGCTGCGGCACGAACTCCTGCCCGCGATCCTGCCGCCCGTCACCCGCCACGCCCTGCTGCGCCTGCCCGGCATCGCCCTGTCCCTGGCCTCGCTCGCCTTCCTCGGCCTCGGCGCCCAGCCGCCGTCCCCCGAATGGGGCCTCCTGCTCGCCGAGAACCAGCCCTACGCCGAACGCGCCCCCTGGGCCGTCCTCGCCCCCGCCGCCCTCCTCGCCCTGCTCGGCGCCCTGGCGGTGACGGCGGCGGGAGGGGTACGGCTGCCCGGGCGACGCACCCGTGAGCCGGCCGCCTCATGACAACCACACCCGCACGGGCCCGCCTCACCCCGCTTCTCCGCCTGCTCCTCCTCACCCAACTCGCCTTCAACATCGGCTTCTTCGCCGTCCTGCCCTTCCTCTCCACGCACCTCGGACAGGGCATCGGCATGGCGGGCTGGCTGGTCGGGTTGGTGCTCGGACTGCGGACCTTCAGCCAACAGGGGCTGTTCGTGGTGGGCGGTGCGCTCGCCGACCGGTACGGCATCCGGCCCGTCGTGCTCGCGGGGTGCGCGCTGCGGATCACCGGGTTCGCCTGGCTGGCGTTCGCCGAGCGGACGTGGGCCGTCATCGGCGCCGTACTCCTCATCGGGTTCGCCGCCGCGCTGTTCTCGCCCGCCGTGGAGTCCGAGGTCGCCCGGCAGGCCGTCGTCCATGAGCGGGAGGGCGGTTCACGGACCCGGGTGCTCGCGCTGCTCACGGTGGCCGGGCAGGCCGGGGCGTTCGTCGGGCCGTTGCTCGGCGCGCTGCTGCTCTCGGTCGACTTCCGCGCGGTGTGCCTGGGCGGCGCCGGGATCTTCGTCCTCGTCCTCGCCGGACACGCCTGGCTGCTGCCGCAGCGCATCCCCGGGCGGCCGCGCGTCCACGTCCGGGGCGGCATCGGACCGTTGCTGCGCAACCGGCGCTTCCTCGCACTGTGCTGCGCGTACGGCGCCTATCTGCTCGCCTACAACCAGCTCTACCTGGCGCTGCCCGCCGAGGTGGAGCGGGTGGCGGGTTCACAGGCGCCGCTGGCCTGGCTGTTCGCGCTGTCCTCGCTGCTGGTGGTGACCACCCAACTGCCCGTCACCCGTTGGCTGGGAGAGCGGCTCACTCCGCGCCGGTCCATGGGCGCCGGGCTGCTGCTCATCTCGGGCGGGTTCGCGGTGGTGGCCGCGGTGCGCACCGCGGGACTGCTGCCCTCGGCCGGATTCGTCGTCCTGCTCACGCTCGGCCAGATGCTGGTGGCACCGGCCGCGCGGGCCTGGGTACCGGACCTCGCCGACGAGGGGCGGCTCGGCCTCTACACCGGGGCGCTGTCCTCCGTGTCCGGGCTGATCGTGCTGCTCGGCAGTTCGGCGAGCGGCGCGCTGCTGAACAGCGGGCTCCCGGGAGCCGTACCGTGGCTGGCCCTGGCCGCCGTACCGCTGGCGGCGCTGATGCTGCTGCCGTGTCAGAAGGAGAAGTGGGCCTGAAGTTGCCCCGCCCCCGCGTCAGACGGCCACCAATTCCTCCGTCTCCACGACCTCCTGAACCCGAGACGTCCGCCACAGCCACAGCACATCCCGTCCGAACGACCACACCAGCGCGGCCAGTGCCGTCGCGACGACCCCGAACTCCGCCAGGTGCGGCAGCAGACCCGACGCCGCCAGCAGCAGGAACACGCCCTGGAGCGCGGCCACGGTCTTGCGGGCCGTGCTCGGCGGGAGCGGTGCGTTCAGCCACGGCCAGACGCGGGCCGCGGCGACGAAGCCGTAGCGCATGCCGCCGATCAGCAGGACCCACGGGCCGTGCGCCATCGAGACGTAGACGCTGAGCACCAGGATCAGGAACGCGTCGACCTCCATGTCGAAGCGGGCGCCGAGCGCGGTCGAGGTGCCGGTGCGGCGGGCGACCTTGCCGTCGACGCCGTCGAGGATCAGGGCCACGGCCGTCAGACCGACCAGCAGCGTCAGCGGGGGCGGGCTCTGGAAGGAGTCCGCGACCAGCGCGGTGACTCCGCCGACCAGGATGGAACGGCCCAGGGTGACCCGGTTGGCGGGGCCGAAGGAGCGCAGCCGTGAGCGGTGCAGGGCGCGGGAGAGCACCGCCCAGGTGGCGACGGCGAAGGCCAGTCCGGTGAGCCAGCCCGCGGGACCCATGCCGATCGCCGTGCCGAGCAGCGCCAGCACCAGGATCTGGACGCCCGCTCCGAGGGCGGTCTCCTGCTGGACCAGCCTCGCGTCGTAAGTGTTGTTCAGGGCCACCGAACATCCTCCGGCCGTGTGACAGAGTCGATCAACGCCGCGTACTGTGCGCGGCCTGTGCACACCTCGGTACGTGAACCACTTCCCGATCGTTCAGGAGGATGCCGATGAACCCACCCGCACGGGCGTTCTGGCTCAGCAGTCCGGGTGAAGGAGAGGTCAGAGAGGTTTCGCTGCCGGTCCCCGCCGAGGGCGAGGTGCTGGTCCGCGCCCTGTACTCGGGTGTCAGCCGCGGCACCGAGACCCTCGTCTTCCGCGGCGGCGTCCCCGAGAGCCAGCACGCGGCGATGCGGGCGCCCTTCCAGGAGGGCGACTTCCCGGCACCTGTGAAGTACGGCTACTTGAGCGTCGGAGTCGTCGAGGAGGGCCCCGCCGACCTCGTCGGTGACACCGTCTTCTGCCTCTACCCGCACCAGACGCGCTACGTCGTCCCGAGTACCGCGGTCACCCGGGTACCCGCGAACGTGCCCGCAGAACGGGCCGTCCTCGCCGGCACCGTCGAGACCGCCGTCAACGCCCTCTGGGACGCGGCGCCCCTGGTCGGCGACCGGATCGCGGTGGTCGGCGGCGGCATGGTCGGCTGCTCGGTGGCCGCGCTGCTGGCCCGCTTCCCGGGCGTACGGGTGCAGTTGGTCGACGCCGATCCGGCGCGCGCCAAGACCGCGGAGGCGCTCGGCGTCGACTTCGCGCTGCCGCAGGACGCGCGGGGCGACTGCGACCTCGTCGTGCACGCCAGCGCGACCCAGCAGGGCCTCACCCGCTCCCTCGAACTGCTGCGCGCCGAAGGCACGGTCGTCGAACTGAGCTGGTACGGCGACCGGCAGGTGAGCGTCCCGCTCGGCGAGGCCTTCCACTCGCGGCGGCTCACAATCCGTAGCAGCCAGGTCGGCACCGTCTCCCCGCGCCGCGCCTCCCGCAGTTACGCCGACCGGCTGGCCCTCGCCCTGGAGCTGCTCGCGGACCCGGCGCTCGACGCCCTGGTCACCGGGGAATGCGCGTTCGAGGAGTTGCCTGAGGTGCTGCCGAGGCTGGCCTCGGGTGAGATTCCGGCCCTCTGTCATCGCGTGCGGTACGGGACGAGCGCCTGACCTCAGAAAAGAGTGAGAGTCGGCTGAACAACGGGAAGCGAAGAGCCGTACTACTCCACATCCTCGGCAACGATCAGCCGGGGATCAGACGCGCCGCACCTGGAGGGTCGTCCGTTGTTCAGCATCACCGTCCGCGATCACATCATGATCGCCCACAGCTTCCGCGGCGAGGTCTTCGGGCCCGCGCAGCGACTGCACGGAGCGACGTTCCTCGTGGACGCCACCTTCCGGCGCGAGCAGCTGGACGAGGACAACATCGTCGTCGACATCGGCCTGGCCACGCAGGAACTGGGCGCCGTCGTAGCCGAGTTGAACTACCGCAACCTCGACAACGAACCGGATTTCGCCGGGATCAACACCTCCACCGAGTTCCTGGCCAAGGTCATCGCCGACCGGCTCGCCGAGCGGGTGCACAAGGGGGGGCTGGGCGAAGGCGCCCGAGGGCTCGCCCAGATCTCCGTCACGCTGCACGAATCGCATGTCGCGTGGGCGAGTTACGAGCGTGCCCTGTGACCGACCTGACGACCGAGCGGGCCGGAATCGACCGGACACGGCTGACCTATGTGCCCGTGCAGCACGCCGCCCTGAAGAACGCCGAGATCGTGCCGATGTCCCTGCGCTCCGTGCACTTCGTCCTGCCCGGCGGCGTCGACGACCCGGCCATGCCCAGCGGCGGCAACGCCTATGACCGGCGGGTCAGTCTGGATCTGCCCGGCTTCGGCTGGCAGGTCCACAAGCATGCGGTGGCAGGGGAGTGGCCCCGGCCCGGCGCGGCGGCACGGGCCGAACTGGGCCGCACGCTCGCGGAGTTGCCCGACGACACGGTGGTGCTGATGGACGGGCTCGTCGCGTGCGGGGTGCCCGAGATCGTCGTACCCGCGGCGGAGCGGCTGCGGATCGCGGTGCTGGTGCATCTTCCGCTCGGCGACGAGACGGGACTGACGGCCGAGGTCGCCGCGGAACTGGACGCGCGGGAGCGGGCGGTGCTGCGGGCGGTGCCGGCCGTGATCGGGACCTCCGACTGGGCCGTGCGCAGACTCGTCTCCCACCACGGCCTCGCCCCCGACCGGGTCCATGTCGCCACCCCCGGCGCCGACATCGCGCCCCTGGCGTCCGGCACCGATGGCGTCTCGCGGCTGCTGTGCGTCGCCGCGGTGACCCCGCGCAAGGGGCAGCACCGGCTGATCGAGGCGCTGGCAGCGGTCACCGACCTGCCGTGGAGCTGCGTCTGCGTGGGCGGCCTCGGCCAGGACCCCGAGTACGTGGCCGGACTGCGGACCCTGATCAGCGAGTACGGCCTCCAGGACCGGCTGGTGCTGGCGGGACCGCAGGCGGGCGCCGAACTCGACGCCAGCTATGCCGCGGCGGACCTGATGGTGCTCACGTCCTACGCCGAGACGTACGGCATGGCGGTGACCGAGGCGCTCGCGCGCGGCATTCCGGTGCTGGCGACGGACGTCGGCGGCCTTCCCGAGGCGGTCGGCCGCGCCCCCGACGGCGGGGTGCCCGGGATCCTCGTCCCGCCGGAGGACCCGGCCGCGCTCGCCGTGGAGCTGCGCGGCTGGTTCGGGGAGGCGGATGTACGACGCCGGTTGAAGGCGGCCGCGCGGGGGCGGCGGGCCGCCCTCGACGGCTGGGCGACCACGGCTCGCAGCCTGGCCGGAGTTCTGGGCCGACTGCCGAACGAACCCAGGAGGGCGGCATGAGGAAGACGGCGGCGACACACGACACGGGACGCATTCCGGGCCGGCCGGGCCCGAGGGCGGTTGGGGGCACGGGCTCTGCGTCTGCCCCGGTCGGCCCGGACCTCGTCCACACGGCCATGCCGGGCGCGGGTCCCGCGCCTGCCACCGCCGCCCCCGACCATGACCCCGTCCCCACGGCTCACCGGGGCGCGGGCCCCACACCCGGCCCCGGTGAGCGCCCCACGGTGAAGCTGCGCGATGCCGGTCCCGAGGAGCCGCCGCGGTACGCGCCCGAGTGGCTGGAGCTGCGGGAGGCGCCGGACGGGGCCGCGCGGGCGCACGAGTTGATCGACCCGCTGCGCATCCGGCTCGCCAATCTGCCGGGGCGGTCCTCCGACGGTCTGGTCATCCACGACCTGGGCTGCGGCACCGGCTCGATGGGCCGCTGGCTCGCGCCCCGGCTGGACGGTCCCCAGCACTGGATCCTGCACGACCGGGACCCCTACCTCCTGCACTTCGCCGCCGTCGCCTCCCCGCGCGCCGCCGCCGACGGCAGCCGGGTCACCGTCGAGACGCGGCGCGGCGACGTCGCCCGGCTCACCCCGGACGCGCTGGCCGGTGCCTCACTGGTGACGGCCTCCGCGTTGCTGGACGTGCTGACCCGGGAGGAGATCGAGACCCTCGTCGACGCGTGCACCGGCGCCGGCTGTCCGGCGCTGCTGACGCTGTCCGTCGTAGGGAAGGTGGAACTCACCCCGTCCGATCCCCTGGACGCGGAGATCGCCGAGGCGTTCAACGCCCACCAGCGGCGCACCGAACTGCTCGGCCCGGACGCGCTCACGGTCGCCTGCGAGGCGTTCGCCGCGCGCGGCGCCACGGTCCGCGTCCACCCCAGCCCCTGGCAACTCGGCCCCGCCGACTCCGCCCTCACCGCGCAATGGCTGCGCGGCTGGGTCGGCGCGGCGGTCGAACAGCGCCCCGACCTCCGCGAACCGGCCGAGCGCTACCTCCGCGAACGCCTGGCGGCATGCGAGGCGGGCGAACTCCGCGTAGTGGTCCACCACAGCGACCTCCTCGCCCTCACCCGCCCGATGGACGGGGCGACGTCATGACCACGGAGACGGCGGGGGCGCTCCCTGCAAAGGCCCGGGGCCACTTGCGTGCCTCGGCGGCGTGGGTGGCTGGGCGACGACGGGGTGGTCGGGGGCGTGCTTCGGTGTCGCCCAAGCCCTCGCACCCTCGCGCGCACATGCGTACCTCGGTTGCGCGGGCCGCCCAGCGGCCGAGCGCGCTCTCGGTACCCACGGCTGCCCATGTTCCGGCAACCCTCACCGTCTCCGCCGCCCCCCAGCCCCCCACCGTCTCCCCGGCCGCCACCCCAATCCCCCGCCGCCACACCCTCCGTACCCACCTCGGCACCCTCGCCGGCCTCGCCATCCTCGGCGTCCTCTTCTGGCGGCTGGGTACCGGAGCTTTCCTCGACGGGCTCAGCAGAATCGATGCCCCAGCCGTGCTGGCCGCTGTCGGGATCGGGGTCGTCACGACCGTGTTCAGTGCGTGGCGCTGGCAGTTGGTGGCTCGAGGGCTGCGGATTCGGCTGCCGCTCGGGGCTGCCGTGGGGGACTACTACGGGGCGCTGTTCCTGAATGCGGCGCTTCCCGGTGGCGTCCTCGGGGACGTGCACCGGGCCGTGCGGCATGGGCGCAGTGCCGGGGATCTGGGCCGTGGTGTGCGGTCCGTCGTGCTCGAACGGGCCGCGGGGCAGCTCGCGCTCGTTCTCGTCGGCGCCGGAATCCTGCTGACCATGCCGTCCTCCGTGCGCGACGAGGCCCGCCACCTTGCGCCGCTCATCGCGCTCGCCGCCCTCGGCGCGCTCGCCGTGGTCGTGGCGCTGCGGATGAGCCGCCCGCCGTCCCGCCGGGGACGCGTCCTGCGCGCCTCCCTCGACGGGGCCCGCGAGGGACTGCTGTCCCGTCGGAACGGGCCCGGCGTCGCGGTGTCGTCGGTCGTCGTACTGGCCGGACACCTCGCGACGTTCGTCCTCGCGGCCCGAGTCGCCGGCAGCGACGCCTCCGTCGCCGTACTCCTGCCGCTGGCCGTGCTGGCGCTGCTGGCGATGAGCCTGCCGCTCAACGTCGGCGGCTGGGGCCCCCGCGAGGGCGTCACCGCCTGGGCGTTCGGCGCCGCCGGGCTCGGCGCGGGCAGCGGACTCGCCGTGGCCGTCGTCTACGGCGTGCTGTGCCTGGCGGCGAGCCTGCCCGGTGCGCTTGTTCTGGTCGGACGGCGTTGGGCGCCCTACTCTGCGCCCAGCACCGACAAATACGCGGCGAAGGAATCCGACAGGCTCGACAGCAGTTCCTTCCCCTTTTCCGCCGACCCCAGGGAAGGACGGCCGATGACACCCGAATCGGTATAGGCGGACATACCGAGGGAGAGCAGATGACGCCGGTCGTCCGCGACGAAATCAGAGGTCTCGTATCCGGGCCGCAGCATTTCCGGATGCGTATGCAGAAGGATGGAGGTCTCTATTTCCCCCGCGTGCATGTCGGTCAGCAGGGAAGTGGTCACCCCGGCTCGCTCCCGCGCCGTCTCCCAGTCCTCCGCGGCCGGGAACAGCGCCATCCGCTCACCTCGCGCGGAGGACTCCTGAACGACATTGCCCAGTACGTAGTTTCCGCCGTGGCCGTTGACCACCACCAACGCTTCCACACCCGAGCGGCGGAGCGAATCCGCTATGTCCCGTATCACCGCGTGAAGGGTCACCGAGGAGATGCTGACGGTCCCCGGCCAGGCCGCGTGCTCGTGCGAGCAGGAGATCGTCACCGGCGGAAGGAGGTGCACCGGGTACGCCTCGGCGATCGCCCGGGCGACCGCACAGGCGACCAGCGTGTCCGTGGCCAGCGGCAGAAAGGGGCCGTGCTGTTCGAAGCTGCCGACGGGAAGGACGGCGACCTGCCGTGAGACGCCCGCCCCGCGCGTCCGTACGTCCTCCGTGGTGTCCGCCGGCACCAGCCCGGATGCCGACCGCTTCCCCGAACCACTCATCTTTTCACGGCCTTTCGTCTCTGCTTAGGAACCAGATCATGACAGAAAAAGTTGGCGTACTCGGAAAGAAGTCTCCCAAGCGCACCGGCGTGGAACGCATTGTGAATGCCCCATTGCCCACGGTGTACGGAGAATTCCGCGCGGTCGGCTACATGGACCACGATCGCGGCGACGAGCAAGTGGCCCTGGTCCACGGTGACATCGGCACCGAGAACGTCCTGACCCGGCTGCATTCTGAGTGCCTGACCGGTGACGCCTTCGGCTCCCAGCACTGCGAATGCGGCGACCAGCTGGCCTCCGCGCTGCGCGCGGTCGTCGCCGAAGGCCGCGGTGTCGTCGTCTACTTGAGAGGGCATGAGGGCCGCGGCATCGGCCTGCTCGCCAAGCTGCGGGCGATGGCCCTCCAGGCGGAGGGCCTGGACACGGTGGAGGCCAACCTCGCCCTCGGCCTGCCCGTCGACGCCCGCGACTACGGCGCCGCCGCCGGCATCCTGGCCGACCTCGGCGTACGGTCGGTCCGGCTGATGTCGAACAACCCGCGCAAGCGGGAGGCGTTGCTGAAGCACGGCATCACGGTCGCCGAGCAGGTCCCGCTGCTCATCCCGCCGTGCGAGAGCAACATCACCTATCTGCGCACCAAGCGCGAGCGCCTCGACCACCATCTGCCCCATCTGGACGCCGTGGCCCACTGGTCCTGATTCCGGTGGGGGCCGCCCGGATAGGAAGAGGGAATGACCGACGACGTCCTCTTCCTCTCCGGCGACCAGGTGACCCGGCTGCTGTCCTGGGACGCGGCCATCGCCTCGCAGCGGGCCGCTTTCGTCGCGCTCGGCTCCTCGGCCGCCGATCTGCCCGGGAAGATCATGCACCCGAGCCGCTTCGACGACAGCGTGATGTTCGCCTACCTCTCCCGGCTGTCCGCGGACACCGGGCCGGTCGCGAAGATCGGCAGTGTCAACCCGGGCAACGCGGCCGCCGGGCTGCCCACCGTGCACGCGGTGGTCACCGCGCTCGACCCGGTGACGGGGCGCCTCGCCGCGGTCCTGGACGGCACCGCGCTCACCACCCTGCGCACGGCAGCGGGCAGCGCCGTCGCGGTCGACGCGCTGGCCGGCCCCGACAGCGCGGACCTCGCCGTCCTCGGCTCCGGCACTCAGGCCCTCGCCCACGTCCGCGCCCTCACCCGGGTGCGGGACCTGAAGTCGGTACGGCTGTGGAGTCCGACCGAGCGCAACCGGACCCGAGCCGCCGAGACCCTGACGGCCGAACTGGGGATTCGCGTCGACCCGGTCGGCAGCGCCGAGGAGGCCGTGCGCGACGCCTCGATCGTCGCCGCCTGCACCCTCAGCACCACCCCGGTGGTCCACGGCGCGTGGCTGGCGCCGGGCTGCACGGTGGTCAGCGTCGGCTCCTTCGAACCGACCCGCCACGAGGTCGACGCCGAGGTCGTACGGCGGTCGGCGGCCGTGGTCGTGGACGACCCGGAGACCGCCGCCCACCATGCCGGGCCCCTCGTGGCTGCCCGGCTGGCACCGGAGGATCTGATCCCCCTCGGCGGCGTGCTCACCGGTGCCCGCACCGCCCGTACCGGGCCCGAGGACATCGTCTACTACAACAGCGTCGGCCTCGGCATCCAGGACGCCGCCGCGGCCTGGGCCGTGATCGACGCGGCGCGGGAGCCGGGCCGGTGAGGGCGGAGGTCGTGATCGTGGGCGGCGGGGTGATGGGTGCGAGCATCGCCTGTCACCTGGCCCGCGCGGGCGTGCGGGACGTCGTCCTCGTCGAGCGGGACGAGCTGGCGTCCGGTTCCACCTCCAAGGCGGCCGGAGGGGTGCGGGCGCAGTTCTCCGACGAGCTGAACATCCGGCTCGGCGCCCGCAGTCTGGCCGCTTTCGACCGGTTCGAGGCGGACACCGGGCAGGACATCGGACTGCACAAGGTCGGCTACCTGTTCCTCCTCTCCACCCCCGAGGAGGTCGCGACCTTCGAGGCGGGCGTTCGGCTCCAGAACTCCCTCGGTGTGCCGAGCCGGATGCTCGACCCGGCCGAGGCGCGCGAGCTCTCCCCGCTGATCGTCACCGACGGACTGCTGGCCGCCGCCTACTCTCCCGACGACGGGCACTGCACACCCGAGTCCGTCGTCCAGGGCTACGCGGCCACCGCCCGCCGCCACGGCGCGACCGTCCTGCGGCACACCGAGGTCACCGGCATCGACCTGCGCGGCGACACCATCACCGGAGTGCGGACGACCAAGGGCCCGATCGCCACCGGCACGGTGATCTGCGCGGCCGGTGCCTGGTCGCGGGCCGTCGGCGCGATGGCCGGCGTGGAGCTGCCGGTGGAACCGCTGCGCCGCCAGATCGCGGTCACCGAACCGGTCCCGGGACTCCCACCCGACCTGCCCATGACCATCGACTTCACCACCAGCCTCTACTTCCACGCAGAAGGCCCCGGCCTCCTGCTCGGCATGTCCGACCCCGACGAGCGCCCCGGCTTCGACACCGGCACCCACGACCGGTGGATCCCCCGGCTGTACCGGGCCATGGAGCACCGCGCCCCCGCCCTGCTCGACCTGCGCCGCACCGGCGGCTGGGCGGGCCTGTACGAGCTCACCCCGGACCACAACGCCCTGATCGGCGAGGCGGCTTCCGTCTCCCGTTTCCTGTACGCGACCGGCTTCTCCGGCCACGGCTTCCTTCAGGGACCGGCCGTCGGCGAGGTCGTCCGTGACCTGTACCTGGGCCGCGTACCCTTCGTGGACGTCAGCCCCCTCGGCGCCGACCGGTTCGCGGCCGACGCCCTGCGCCCGGAGGCCAATCGCGTATGACCGAACTCCATCTGTGGCTGCGACACGAGGTCCGCACCACGGAACGCCGCACCCCCGTCGTCCCCGCCGACGCCCGGCGGCTCGTCGAGAGCGGGGTGACGATGACCGTGGAGGAGTCGCCTCAGCGGATCTTCCCCGTCGAGGAGTACGAGAAGGCCGGCTGCCGGGTCGCGAAGGCGGGCTCGTGGGTGTCGGCGCCGGGTGCCGTCGTCGTCGTAGGGCTGAAGGAACTGCCCGACGAACCGGCGGAGTTGAGGCATCGGCATGTCTTCTTCGGGCACGCCTACAAGGGGCAGCCCGGTGCCGGCGCGCTGCTGCGGCGGTTCGCGGCCGGGGGCGGGGCGCTGTACGACGTCGAGTATCTGGTGGACGAGGACGGGCGGCGGCTCGCCGCCTTCGGGTTCTGGGCCGGGTACCTCGGGGCCGCGTTGGCGGTGCTTCAGCACCGGGGGCGGCTCGACGCGCCGCTCGTGCCGACGGTCAAGGAGGAGCTGGACGCGCTGCTGCGGGGGGACGGGGACTTCACCGCGCTGGTGATCGGCGCCCTCGGCCGGAGCGGCCGGGGTGCCTGCGAGGCCTTCCGGGTGGCCGGGGTCGAGCCGACGCGCTGGGACCTCGCCGAGACGCGTGAGTTGGACCGCCCCGCCCTGCTCGCTCACGACGTCATGGTCAACGCCGTGCTCGCCACCACCCCCATCCCGCCCTTCCTCCGGGACGAGGACCTCGACAACCCGGACCGCAAGCTCCGCACCCTCTGCGATGTCACCTGCGACGTCGGCTCGCCACTGAACGTCCTGCCGATCTACGACCGCACGACCGACTGGACGGACCCGGCCCGCCGGCTGAGTGAGCAGCCGCCCCTGGATCTCATCGCCATCGACAACCTGCCGTCCCTGCTGCCCAGGGAGTCGAGCACCGACTTCTCGGCGGCCCTGCTGCCGCAGTTGCTCGGCTTCGGGAGCGGCGGGGCCTGGACGCGCTGTCTGGCCCGGTTCGAGCAGGCCCGCGCCGAAGTCGGTATCGAAGAAGGGGAGTTCCGCCGTGACTGACCTGGTTCCCGCGAGCGGCACCGTCCACTGGGTCGGCGCCGGGCTGTCCACCGGCAGCGGCCTGGCCCGGCTGTGCGAGACGGCCGGACGGGTACGGCTGTGGCACCGCACCGAGGAACGCGCCGCCGCGGCACTTGCCGAGCGGGGCCTGATCGGACGCGCCGAGCCCCGCGCGTACACGCTTCCCGCGCTGACGGCCGAACTCGCCCCCGGCGACGTCGTCGTGTCGATGCTGCCCGCGCCCGAGCACGCCCCTCTGCTGGCCGCCTGTGTGGCCCGGCGGGCCCATTTCGCCTGCTCCAGCTATGTGTCGGACGCCGTGCTCGAACAGGTGCCCGCGGCGGCCGGGGCCGGTCTGGTCGTCCTCACCGAGGCGGGCCTCGACCCGGGCATCGACCACCTCTTCGCCCACTCCCTCGTCGCCCGCGCCCGCGAGGCCATCGGCGACGGTACGGCGGCCTCGTACCGTCTGACCTCGTACTGCGGAGGAGTCCCCGCCGAGCCCAACGACTTCCGGTATCGCTTCAGCTGGGCGCCCGGCGGGGTGCTGGGCGCCCTGCGCTCGCCCGCCCGTTACATCGAGGACGGAGTCGAGACCACCGCGGTCCGGCCCTGGGAGGCGACCCGGCGGCACACGGTGGAGGGGGAGGCGTTCGAGGTCTACCCCAACCGGGACAGCCTCCCCTTCGTCGCGCAGTACGGGCTGCCCCCGGAGTGGAAGCCCCGCACCTTCGTCCGCGGCACTTTGCGTCTTGAGGGCTGGCTGCGCGCCTGGGAAGCGGTGTTCGACGAGCTGAAGCGCGGCGACGACCAGCGGATCGCCGCGCTGGCACGGGAGTTGGCGGCGCGGTACCCCACGACGGACGCCGACCGGGACCGGGTGGTGCTGGCCGTCTCCCTCGATGTGCAGGGCACCGACGGGCAGACCTGGACGGGCGGCTACCTGCTCGATCTGGTCGGCGACGAGGAGGAGAGCGCGATGGCCCGCTGCGTCTCCCGGCCGCTCGCACTCGGGGTCGGCCACATCCTGGACTGCACCCTGCCGCCGGGCCTGAGCCGCGCCGCGGAGACGGCGGCACGGTCGGCCGAATGGCTGCGCGAACTGGCCCTGGACGGCGTGGAGTTCACGCTGCGGGTCAGTCGGTGACGGCCTCGTGCACCAGCCGCTTGAGGTCCGGGAAGATCGTGTGCGAGGTCTTGGGCCGTAGCTGCGTCATGAACTGGACGGTCAGATCGCGGACCGGGTCGATCCAGAAGGTCGTGGTCGCCGCGCCGCTCCAGCCGTAGGTGCCGAGGCTCGCGGGAGCCCGGGTGCGGGACGGGTCGATGACCACGGAGACGCCGAGGCCGAAGCCGAGGCCGTCGTTGCCGGGTTCGTCGTGGGCCGGGTGGCTGCCGAAGGAGCGCAGGTCGGCGCCGCCCGGGAGGTGGTTGGAGGTCATCAGGTCGACCGTCTCCGGGGCGAGCAGCCGGACGCCGTCGAGCTCGCCGCGGCGGCGCAGCAGCTCCATGAACCGGTGGATGTCGTGCGCGGAGGCCGCCATGCCGCCGCTGCCGGACAGGAACCGGGGGCGGCCGTGCAGCGGCAGCCCGGGGATCGGAGTTACTCCGCCGCTCTCGGTCTCGCCGTACAACTCGGCGAGCCTGTCCGCCTGTTCGTCCGTGACACAGAATCCGGCGTCGGTCATGCCGAGCGGACCGAAGACGCGTTCGGCGAGGAACTCGTCGAGCGGCTGCCCCGAGACGACCTCGATGACCCGGCCGAGGACATTGCTGGCGACCGAGTAGTTCCACTGCGTGCCCGGGTCGAACTGGAGCGGCAGGCCCGCGTACACGTCGACGGTCTCGGCCAGGGTCGAGCCCGGCAGCACCGCGGACTCCAGGTTGGCGTCGCGATACAGGGCGTCGACCGGGTGGCAGTGGTAGAAGGCGAAGGTCAGGCCCGCGGTGTGGGTCATCAGATGCCGGATCAGCAGCGGCCCCGCGGCCGGGCGGGTGCGGACGTCGGCGCCGGAGCCCTCGACGTGGACCCGCGGTTCGGCGAAGGCCGGGAGGTGGCGGCCCACCGGGTCGTCGAGCCCGAGCCTGCCCTCCTCCACCAGCAGCAGCGCGGCGACGGAGGTGACCGGCTTGGTCATGGAGTAGATCCGCCAGAGCGTGTCGGCCGTGACGGGCCGTCCGGCGGCCACGTCCCGCAGCCCGTGCGTGGTCAGATGGGCGACGCGTCCACCACGGGAGACGGCGACCAGGAAACCCGGCAGGCGGCCCTCGTCGACGTAGTGGGCGAAGTGCTGGTCGAGGCGGTCCAGCGCCTTGGGGTCCAGGCCGACCTCGCCCGGTTCGACCTGTTGTCGCAGCAGTGCCATCGCTCTCCTCACGGACGCGGGTGTCGAATGCTCCGGCCTACCCAGCCGCAGCGGCCCGCGATCTCATCGTCGCGCAGGAACACGTGTGCGGTCCCGCGGATCGCCGGGCTCGTTGTCGACCGAGGAGAAACGTCCCGGCAGGGCACGGGCCGCCATCATGCCGGCCGCGGCGAGCAGGGCTAGGACCGTCAGTGGCAGCCGGTCACCCCCGTGGGCTCCCATGAGGGTGGTCGCCGCGGCGACGCCCAGGACCGGCCCGACGTTCATCGCGGTCTGCTGAAGCCCGCCCGCCACACCCGCCGACTCGGCGGCGGCCTCCCGTACGACGACATGCGTGGCCGCCACCATCACCGTGCCGAACCCGGCCCCCAGCAACCCGAAGCCGGTACAGAGGCCCAGCGTGTCCGACGCGCGCGAGAGCAGCAGGATCCCCGCGCCCAGCACGGCGAGCGCGACCAGGGTGGTCCGGCGGGCCCCGACCCGGCGCAGCAGCACCGCGCAACAGGGCGCGGCGGCCACCATCAGCACGGCCAGCGGCAGACAGTGCAGCGCGGTCCGCAGCGGGTCGAGCCCGAGGGTGTCCTGGAGGAGGTAGGTGGCGACGAACAGGGTTCCGGACAGCGCGGCCGAGGCGGCGGCCAGCGTGCCGAGTGCCGCGCCGACGGCCGGTGTGCCGATGACGTCCGGCGGCAGCAAAGGGCTCGTCGTACGGCGTTCGTGGCGCAGGAACAGGGTGCCGGTGACCGCCGTCACCAGCAGCACGGGCGCCTGCTCCGGCAGGGCGACCAGGGCGTGCACCAGCGTGGCCAGGGTCGCCGCGAGCAGGAGCGCGCCGGGCAGGTCGAGCCGGACCAGGGACTTGGGGTGCGGGGCGCGTACGGCGAGGGCGAGCACGCCGAACACCAGCGCGGGCAGCACGTTCAGGAAGAACACGGCCCGCCAGCCGGGTCCGGCCACCAGCGCCCCGCCCACGAGCGGACCGGCGGCGGCAGCCACCCCGATGGCCGCCGTCCGTACGGCGATCGGCGTGCGCAGACGGTCCGGCGGGTAGGCGGTCCGCAGCATGCCGAGCGTGGCCGGCTGGAGCAGCGCGCCGAACACGCCCTGCGCGACCCGGAGTCCGATCACCGTGCCGATCCCGGACGCGAGTCCGATGCCCGCGGAGGCGGCGCCGAAGCCGAGCATGCCGACGGCGAACAGCCGATGGTGGCCGAACCGGTCGCCCAGCCGCCCGCCGAACACCAACAGGCTTGCCACCGCCACCAGATAGCCGGTGCTGGTCCACTGGACCTGGGCGTGACTCGCCCCCAGATCGCGCTGGAGGGCGGGCTGCGCCATGGTGAGCACGGTGCCGTCCAGGGCGACGATCACCGCTCCGGCCACGCTCGCGGCGAGTGTGAGGCGAGGGTTCATGCTTCGTCCGGCCCGAGGTGGGCGGCCAGCACGGCATCCACCATGTGGTCGAAGTCCTGGGTGCCGACGGCGAGTTGCAGGCTGCCCCAGCCCCACAGCTGGCCCATGCCGTGCAGATTCGCCCACAGCGCGCCCCCGGCGAGCCGGGCGTCGACGTCGGCGCGGACCCGGCCCACCAGCTCCACCAGCCGCCCGAACAGCGGCAGACTGTGATCGCGCAGGCCCAAGCGGCCGCTCTCCAGCAGATCGTGACGGAACATCAACTCGTACATGCCGGGGCGCTCCACCGCGAACCGCAGATAGGCGCGGGCCAGCGCGGCCAGCCGGACCCGCGGACCGCCGCCGATGTCGTCGACGGCCCGCGTCGCCCGGTCCGCCAGCTCGATGAAGCCGCGGCGCGCGATGGCCGACAGCAGCTCCAGATGCGTGGGGAAGTAGCGACGCGGCGCCCCGTGCGAGACACCCGCCCGGCGGGCGATCTCCCGCAGGGTGAGCGCCTGGACGCCCTCGGCGGCGACCAGTTCCACACCCACGTCGACCAGTCGTTCTCGTAGTCCTGCCTCGGATTCCGACATGCAGCAGTGTCTATCAGGGGTTGGTAGACACTGTCTACGGATGCGGGTCGGGGGAACGCAGGGGACCGCCCGCGCGTTACCCCGACATGACTCAGGACCGGACTGAAGAGGACCTGCTCCACCTGCTCTCCGCGGGCCACGGCGGCGTGCTGGTGACCCTCAAGCGCGACGGCCGCCCCCAGCTGTCGAACGTCGCCCACGCCTACTACCCCGACGAACGGATCATCCGGGTCTCCCTCACGGACGACCGCGCCAAGACCCGCAATCTGCGCCGGGATCCGCGGGCCTCCTACCACGTGACCAGCGCCGACCGCTGGGCGTACACGGTGGCCGAGGGCACCGCCGACCTCACCCCCGTCGCGCAGGACCCGCACGACGACACCGTCGAGGAGCTGATCCGCCTCTACCGGGACGTCCAGGGCGAGCACCCCGACTGGGACGACTTCCGCGCCGCGATGGTCCGCGACCGACGACTCGTGCTGCGCCTGAAGGTGGACCGGGCGTACGGCATCCCGAAGCGATGACCGCGCCCTAGGTCGCTCGGCGCAGGGCCGATGGCCGATGGTTCGGCGGAGTCGGCCTGCCTAGGCTGCCCAGGAGAGCAGGCAGCCCATCATCAGCCAGGACAAGAGGACCCGATGCCCGTCAACGGCCGCAGTCACATCCGTATCGCCCGCCCGTCCCGCGACCTGGCCGCCGCCGAGCGCTTCTGGGGCGAGGGGCTGGGGCTGAGCGTCGTATGGCGGGCGGAGGGCGGGTCCGGACCCGGGGAGCACGATCTGCTGATGCTCGGCTGGCCCGACGCCGACTGGCATCTCGAACTCGTCCATGAGCCCGCCCGGCCGGTGGAGCCCCGGCCCACCGAGGAGGATCTCCTCGTGATCTACGTCGACGAGCCGGTGCCGGAGGACCTCGTGGCGCGGCTCGAAGCGCACGGCGGCAAGCGGGTTCCGTCGCCCAACCCGTACTGGAACCAGTGGGGCGTCACGGTCGAGGACCCCGACGGCTATCGGCTCGTTTTGTGCGAGCGGGGCTGGTCCAACGCCTGACGGCCCGGACCCCGGAGCCTTCGCGGCATCCGGGGTCCGGGGCGGTCGAGTCGTCGTCGGGTCAGGCGGTCACCGTCTCCGGCTGGGCCGCCGCCACGGGCGTGCGCTCACCGAGGTGTTCCGTCGGCACCTTGTGGGTCTCGCGGGCCGAGATCGCGGCGATCACCGGCGGGACACAGAGGGCGGCCGTGAACAGGGCCACCGCCGACCAGTTGTCGCCGTCCGGGCCCGCGATCTGCGCCGCGAAGGTCACCGCGAAACCGGCGACCGCGAAGCCGATCTGGGTACCGATCGCCATGCCGGACAGCCGGACCCGGGTCGAGAACATCTCGCCGTAGAAGGACGGCCACACGCCGTTCGCGGCGCTGTAGACGACACCGAAGGTCGCGATGCCGAGGAGCAGGGTCAGCGGGTAGTTGCCCGTCGAGATCGACCACAGGTAGAGGAACATCATCACCGCGCTGCCCGCCGCGCCGACCAGGAACACCGGGCGGCGCCCGATGCGGTCCGAGAGCGTGGCCCACAGCGGGATCGCGGCGAGCGCGGCGAGGTTCGCCAGCGCGCCCACCCACAGCATCGACGAGCGGCTCATGCCGACGGAGTCGCTCGTCGCGTACGCCAGCGCCCACACCGTGAAGATCGTGCTCACCGAGGCCACCAGCGCGCCCGCGACCACCCGCAGCACATCCGCCCAGTGCTCGCGCATCAGCACCGCCAGCGGGAGCTTGACCACGCCCTCCGTCGCGGCCTGCCGCTCGAAGGCCGGGGTCTCGTCCAGCTTGCGGCGGATGACATAGCCGACCACGGCGACCGCGATGCTCATCCAGAACGGCACCCGCCACCCCCACGACAGCAACTGCTCCTCGGGGAGCGCCGCGATCGGGATGAAGACAAGCGTGGCGAGCAGTTGGCCGCCCTGGGTGCCGCTGAGGGTGAAACTGGTGAAGAAGCCGCGCCGGTTGGGTGGCGCGTGTTCCAGCGTCATCGAGTTCGCGCTGGCCTGCTCGCCGGCCGCGGAGATGCCCTGGAGGACCCGGCACAGCACGAGCAGCACGGGAGCGAGCGTGCCGACCTGGTTCCGGGTGGGCAGACAGCCGATCAGGAACGTCGACAGACCCATCAGGATCAGCGTGAAGACCATGATCTTCTTACGGCCGACGCGGTCGCCGTAGTGGCCGAGGAAGAGCGCGCCGACGGGCCGGGCGGCGTACGCCACACCGAAGGTGGCCAGCGACAACAGGGTCGCGGTGGCCGGGTCGGACTCGTCGAAGAAGACCTCGGGGAAGATCAGGGCGGCCGCGCTGCCGTAGATGAAGAAGTCGTAGTACTCAAGAGCGCTGCCGATCCAGGCGGCGGTCGCAGCCTTTCTCGGCTGCCCGGGCGGGGCGGCGGGGGTGGGGACGGACACGGCGGCTCCTTTGAGGGAACTCCAACGTAAGCGGAGTGAGCGGAGGGGAGAAGGGCCGGATCTTCGGCTAATTAACCCACTGGATAGTTAGTCCCGGTGGGAAGGGATGTTGCGCCCGCGTTTCCCGCGTGTCAAGGGGTGCCGCCGTACGAGCTGCCCCGGGCGCTTTGCGCGCCCGGGGGCCGGGTCAGTCCGCCGCGCGCTCCGCGGTCAGGTAGGCGATCACCATGTCGCCGAGCATCGTGCGGTAGTGCTCGCGCTGGGCCGGGTCGACGAGGTCGCGGCCGAACAGGGCGCCGAAAGTATGCCGGTTGGCGACCCGGAAGAAGCAGAACGAACTGATCATCGCGTGCAGGTCGACGGCGTCGACGTCGGCCGTGAACAGGCCGGACTCCTGCCCCGTCGCCAGGATCCGGCGGATCACGTCCAGCGCGGGGGAGCCGATCCTGCCGAGCTTCTCGGAGGCGGCGATGTGCTCGGCTCCGTGGATGTTCTCGATGCTGACCAGGCGGATGAAGTCGGGGTGCGCCTCGTGGTGGTCGAAGGTCAGCTCCGCCAGCCGCCGGATCGCCGCGACCGGGTCCAGATGGTCCACGTCGAGCTGCTGCTCGGCCTCGCGGATCACGCCGTACGCCCGCTCCAGGACGGCCGTGAACAGCTGTTCCTTGCCGCCGAAGTAGTAGTAGATCATCCGCTTCGTGGTGCGGGTGCGGGCCGCGATCTCGTCGACCCGGGCGCCGTCGTAGCCGGCGCGAGCGAACTCCTGGGTCGCCACGTCGAGGATCTCGGCCTGGGTGCGGGCGGCGTCGCGGATGCGTCCGCCGTGCGGTGCCTGTTCGTCGACGCTGGTCATCGGGTTCCTTCGGGCGAGGGGCGGGTGTCGCGATTGTAAGAGCTGGGCGCCGGCGACTTCCTCTGCCCCGGGAAGGGTGCTATGACTAACGTACTAGTTCGTACATTAGCTGCCCTGGAGGTCCGCGGTGCCCAAGGACTCGTATCTCGTCGGACTGATCGGTTCCGGTATCGGACCCTCGCTCAGCCCGGCCCTCCACGAGCGGGAGGCCGACCGGCAGGGGCTGAGGTATCTGTACCGGCTGATCGACATCGAGGTGCTCGGCGTGCCGCCGCAGCGGGTCGGTGACCTGGTGCGTGCCGCGCGGGAGCTGGGCTTCGACGGGCTCAACATCACGCACCCGTGCAAGCAGCTCGTCATCGAGCACCTCGACGCGCTGTCGCCGCAGGCCGAGGCGCTGGGGGCGGTCAACACCGTCGTCTTCGAGGACGGAGGCCGGGCCGTCGGCCACAACACGGATGTCACCGGGTTCGCGGCGTCCTTCGCGCGCGGGCTGCCGGATGTCTCCCTGGAGCGGGTCGTCCAGCTCGGCGCGGGCGGTGCGGGGGCGGCGGTAGCGCATGCCACCCTCACCCTCGGCGCGGAGCGCGTCACCGTCGTCGACGCCATGCCCGAGCGGGCGGCCGATCTCGCCGACACCCTCAACCGGCACTTCGGACGGGGGCGCGCCGCCGCCGCGTCGCCGGACCGGCTGGCCGGGCTCCTCGGTGCGGCCGACGGCATCGTGCACGCCACGCCTACCGGCATGGCCGCCCACCCCGGCCTGCCATTCCCCGCGGAGCTGCTGCATCCGGGGCTGTGGGTCGCCGAGGTGGTGTACCGGCCGCTGGAGACCGAACTGCTCCGCACCGCCCGCGCGTTGGGCTGCGCCACGCTCGACGGGGGCGGCATGGCCGTGTTCCAGGCCGTCGACGCGTTCCGTCTGTTCACCGGGCGGGAGCCGGACAGCGCGCGGATGCTCGCCGAGTTCGCCGCGCTGACCGACGTCATGGCCGCCCCGCAGTAAGCCCCGCAGCAAGAGAGGTACCGACGTGCGTACGTCCATCGCCACCGTCTCCCTCAGCGGATCCCTCACCGAGAAGCTCACCGCCGCCGCCCGCGCCGGGTTCGACGGTGTCGAGATCTTCGAGAACGACCTGCTGGCCAGCCCGCTCACCCCGGAGGAGATCCGTGCCCGCTGTGCGGACCTGGGGCTGACCGTCGACCTCTACCAGCCGATGCGGGACATCGAGGCCGTGCCGGATGACGTCTTCGCTCGAAATCTGCGTCGGGCCCGGCACAAGTTCGAGCTGATGGGCCGCCTCGGCGCGGACACCGTGCTCGTCTGTTCCAGTGTCTCCCCGCAGGCGGTGGACGACGACGCCCTCGCCGCCCGCCAGCTCGCCGAACTCGCCGAGCTGGCCCAGGACTTCGGTATCCGCGTCGCCTACGAGGCGCTCGCCTGGGGCCGGCACGTCAGTACGTACGACCACGCCTGGCACATCGTCGAGCAGGCCGGGCATCCGGCGCTGGGGACCTGCCTGGACAGCTTCCACATCCTCTCCCGGAGCTCGGACCCCAAGGGCATCGAGGACATCCCCGGCGAGAAGATCTTCTTCCTGCAACTGGCCGACGCACCCCTGCTCGGCATGGACGTCCTCCAGTGGAGCCGCCACCACCGCTGCTTCCCCGGCCAGGGCGGCTTCGACGTCACCGGACTCGTGCGGCACGTGCTGCGCACCGGATACGACGGACCCCTGTCGCTGGAGGTCTTCAACGACGTCTTCCGGCAGTCCGAGGCGGGCCCCACCGCCGTGGACGCCCAGCGCTCCCTGCTGGTCCTGAAGGAGTCGGTGGGCCTCGCCGAACCGCCCGCCCCCGTCGTCCCCACCGGGGTCGCCTTCGCCGAACTGCTCACCCCCGACGCCGAACCGGTCGCCGCGGTCCTGTCCGCGCTGGGCTTCGCCCGCACCGCCCGCCACCGCGGCAAGCCCGTAGACCTCTGGCAGCAGGGGCAGGCCCGCGTCCTGGTCAACACCGGCGGCGCCGCCCGCCGCGAGGGCGTCCAACTCGCCGCGATCGGCCTGGAGTCGCCCGACCCCGCGGCCGCCGCCCGCCGCGCCGAGGCCCTGCTCGCCCCGGTGCTGCCCCGCCGCCGCGCCCCCGAGGACGCGCCCCTGGACGCGGTGGCCGCCCCCGACGGCACCGAACTCTTCTTCTGCGGCGCCCCGTCGAACTGGCGCGGCGACTTCGAGGACGTACCGCACACCCCCGCGGCCACCTCGGTGACCGGCGTCGACCATCTCGCGCTCACCCAGCCCTGGCACCACTTCGACGAGGCCACCCTCTTCCACCGCAGCGTGCTGGGCCTGGACCCCCAGCCGAGCGTGGACGTCGCCGACCCGTACGGACTGCTGCGCAGTCGCGCCGTCACCAACGCCGACGGCAGCGTCCGGATCGCCCTGACCGTCGGCGCGGCCCCCGGGGACGACACGGTCCACGACCGGCACATCGCGCTGGCCACGGACGACGTGGTGACCGCGGCCCGCCGCTTCCGCGAGGCCGGCGGCCGCCTGCTCCCGGTCCCCGCCAACTACTACGACGACCTGGCCGCCCGATTCGACCTCACCGACGGCGAGTTGGAGACCTACCGCGAACTCGGCATCCTCTACGACCGGGACGCCGGCGGCGCCTTCCGCCACTGCTACACCCGGACCGTGGGCCGCGTCTTCTTCGAACTCGTCCAGCGCGACGACGGATACCGGGGCTACGGCGCCCCGAACGCGCCGGTGCGACTGGCCGCGCAACATGCGGTACGGGCCGTCACTGGCGGCTGACGGTCCGGGTCACACCGGCCAGGATCGTCGTGGCGAGGATCCAGCCCGCCAGCACCAGGACGTAGGACAGCCACTGGGACCAGCCCTCGGGTGCGTAGGCCGCCTCCTGGCCGAAGGAGATCACCGGCACCAGCAGGTCCAGGGTGAAGAACACCGGGTTGAAGTCCGGTGCCTCGGCGGGCTTGAGCGGGGGTGGCGGGTCGAGCGCGTAGGCGACCGAGCCGACGGCGAGCAGCCCCAGCAGCCAGCCGAAGGCGCGCAGGGGGCGGAAGCCGTATCCGACGGCGGCGTCCTGGACGTGGCCCCACAGGCGGCCGTACCAGGAGAGGGTCGAGCGGTGGCGGCGCTGTTTGGCGAGCTGTACCAGGCGGGCCGCGCGGTCGTCGCCGCTGCGCCGGTAGGCGGCGGTCAACTGCTCGTAGCTGTGCGGGTCGAACGTGTCCCCGTCCCGTTCCAGCATGGGCAGCCGCTGCTCCGGAGGCACATGCGGGGTCAGCGAGGTGTAGGTGAGATCGAGGATGCGGACATGGTCCGGCAGCATCTCCGGTTCCAGGTTGAGGTGCTCTATCTGGGTGCGGCGAAGGTTGAGCATGCCCTCGATCGGTGGGCCCTTGCGCAGCCAGACCTCGCCGATGACGCAGCTGCTCGCCTGCATCGCGGTGCCGCCCGGGTTGGACAGTCGGCAGTAGAGCAGGTCCAGCAGGCCCGGTATACGGGCGCCTCGCAGGATGATCCGGCCGTGCGCGCTCAGGCGTCGGCACATGACGTTGGCCCCCACCTCCAGGGCCTCGGAGTGGAAGGCGCGGCCACCGGGGTTACTGAGCTCGGCCTCCTCCAGCCGGAGTGAGCCGCTGACCCTGGCGCCGTCGAGCCGGATCTCGCCGCGCGTGCGCAGACGGGACGCGCACAGGTCCTCGCCGACGTTCGCCTGGTGGAGTTGGAGGACCGGGTCCTCAGTGCCGGCCGGCGCCGTGATCTCGGCATCCTCCAGATACAGCGCGCCGGCGATCTGTGCCCCACCCAGCCGCACCGGCCCCCGGAACAGGCAGCTCGTCAGCCGCATTCCACCGTCGACACGGACTCGTGCGGACGCCAGACCGGGCAGACGGGACCCGGTCAGGTTGAGGTATTTCAGCTGGGAGCCGGAGAGATCCGGTACTTCGTCGAAGCGGCAGTGACTCAGCCGTACGACACTTTCGACCGTCGCGTACCGTAGGTCCAACGGGCCCGTGATACGCGCGCCCGCAATCTTCATCGCGGCGATCTCACCCGGCTCGTGCGGCCCGTTCAACAACAGCGCCCGCAACACCCGGGCACGGATGGCGCGTTCGTCGGCGCCGGTGTCCCGCAGGTCCACCGCCGTACCCGTGGCGAATGCCCGCCAGAGGCGTTGCTCGGCCGGTGTCAGATCGTTGATCTCCATCAGCCGCGACTCTGGCGGGCCTTGTGGGCGGTGTCAAACAGTTCCTATGCCCGGACGTTCCATTCGGCGATGACCGGTCGTCCGTGCTCCACGGACAGTCGGCTCATCGTGCCGGTCGCCAGTTGGAACAGGCGGCCCTCGGCCGGGGACAGTCCCAGCCGGCGTGCCGTCACAACGCGCAGGAAGTGGCCGTGGGCGACGAGGACCACGTCCCCGTGCGGGAGAGCCTCGTCGACGCGGGCCAGTACCCGGTCGGCGCGCTCGCCCACCTCGGCCGGTGACTCGCCGGGGTGTCCGGCCGGGCCCGGTGGGACGCCGTCGGTCCACAGGTACCAGTCGGGGCGGGTGCGGTGTATCTCGCGGGTGGTGATGCCCTCGTAGCCGCCGTAGTCCCACTCGCGGAGGTCGTCGGTGGGCAACGCGCCCATGATGCCCGCGAGTTCGGCGGTGCGGAGCGCTCGGCTCAGCGGGCTGGTCAGGGCCAGGGAGAAGGTCCGGGACGAAAGGAGTGGAGCGAGTGTCTTGGCCTGTTCCTCGCCGTGCTCGGTGAGGGGCAGGTCGGTCCAGCTGGTGTGCTGGCCCGACACGCTCCACTCCGTCTCGCCGTGGCGGACCAGCAGGAGATCCCCCACGGCCGGACCTACTTCGACTCGACGGCGTGGCCGCCGAACTGGTTGCGCAGCGCCGCGATCATCTTCATCTGCGGGGAGTCGTCCTGGCGGGACGCGAACCGCGCGAAGAGGGAGGCGGTGATCGCGGGCAGCGGTACGGCGTTGTCGATGGCCGCCTCGACGGTCCAACGGCCCTCGCCGGAGTCCTCCGCGTAGCCGCGCAGCTTGTCCAGGTGCTCGTCCTCGTCGAGGGCGTTGACCGCGAGGTCCAGCAGCCAGGAACGGATGACCGTGCCCTCCTGCCAGGAGCGGAAGACCTCCCGGACGTCGGTCACCGAGTCGACCTTCTCCAGCAGCTCCCAGCCCTCGGCGTAGGCCTGCATCATCGCGTACTCGATGCCGTTGTGGACCATCTTGGAGAAGTGCCCGGCGCCGACCTTGCCCGCGTGGACGTAGCCGTACGGGCCCTCGGGCTTGAGCGCGTCGAAGATCGGCTGCACCTTGGCGATGTGCTCGGCGTCGCCGCCGACCATCAGGGCGTAGCCGTTCTCCAGGCCCCAGACGCCGCCGGAGACACCGGCGTCGACGAAGCCGATGCCCTTCTCGCCGAGCTCACGGGCGTGCTTCTCGTCGTCGGTCCAGCGGGAGTTGCCGCCGTCGACCACGATGTCGCCGGGGGAGAGGAGCTGTCCCAGCTCGTCCACGACGGACTGGGTGGCGGCGCCGGCCGGGACCATCACCCAGACCACGCGGGGTCCTTCGAGCCGGTCGACCAGCTCGGCGAGGGAGGCGACGTCGGCGAGGTCCGGGTTGCGGTCGTAGCCGATGACGGTGTGTCCTGCGCGGCGGATCCGCTCGCGCATGTTGCCGCCCATCTTGCCGAGGCCGATGAGTCCGAGCTGCATTTCAGTGCACTTCCTTCAGTTCACGGTAGGCGGCCACGAGGGCCGCGGTGGAGGAGTCGAGGCCGGGGACCTCGGCGCCTTCGGTGAGGGCGGGCTCGACCCGCTTGGCGAGGACCTTGCCGAGTTCCACGCCCCACTGGTCGAAGGAGTCGATGTTCCAGACGGCGCCCTGGACGAACACCTTGTGCTCGTAGAGGGCGATCAGCTGGCCGAGCACCGACGGGGTCAGTTCGCGGGCGAGGATCGTGGTCGTCGGGTGGTTGCCGCGGAAGGTGCGGTGCGGCACCTGCTCCTCGGCCACGCCCTCCGCGCGGACCTCCTCGGCGGTCTTGCCGAAGGCGAGCGCCTGCCCCTGCGCGAACAGGTTGGCCATCAACAGGTCGTGCTGCGCCTTGAGTTCGTCGTCCAGCTCGTCGACCGGACGGGCGAAGCCGATCAGGTCGGCCGGGATCAGCTTGGTGCCCTGGTGGATCAACTGGTAGTAGGCGTGCTGCCCGTTGGTGCCGGGCGTGCCCCACACCACCGGACCGGTCTGCCAGTCCACCGGGTGCCCGTCGCGGTCCACCGATTTGCCGTTGGACTCCATGTCGAGCTGCTGGAGGTAGGCGGTGAACTTCGACAGGTAGTGGCTGTACGGCAGCACCGCATGCGACTGGGCGCCGAAGAAGTTGCCGTACCAGATGCCCAGCAGGCCCAGCAGCAGCGGGGCGTTGGCCTCGGCCGGGGCGGTCCTGAAGTGCTCGTCCACCAGCCGGAAGCCGTCGAGCAGTTCACGGAACCGCTCGGGGCCGATGGCGATCATCAGGGACAGGCCGATCGCCGAGTCGAAGGAGTAGCGGCCGCCGACCCAGTCCCAGAACTCGAACATGTTGTCCGGGTCGATGCCGAACCCGGTGACCTTCTCGGCGTTCGTCGACAGGGCGACGAAGTGCCGGGCGACCGCCTTCTCCTCGCCGCCGAGCCCGGCCAGCAGCCAGGAGCGGGCCGAGGTGGCGTTGGTGATCGTCTCGATCGTGGTGAAGGTCTTGGAGGCGACGATGAACAGGGTCTCCGCCGGGTCCAGGTCGCGGACGGCCTCGTGCAGGTCGGCGCCGTCGACGTTCGACACGAAGCGGAACGTCAACTCCCGTGCGGTGAACGGCCGCAGCGCCTCGTAGGCCATCGCGGGACCGAGGTCCGAGCCGCCGATGCCGATGTTGACGACGTTCCTGATCCGCTTGCCGGTGTGGCCGGTCCAGGCACCGGAGCGGACCCGGTCGGCGAAGTCGCTCATCTTGTCGAGGACGGCGTGCACGCCCGGCACCACGTTCTCGCCGTCCACCTCGACCACCGCGTCCGGCGCCGAGCGCAGCGCGGTGTGCAGGACCGCGCGGTCCTCGGTGAGGTTGATGCGGTCGCCGCGGAACATGGCGTCCCGCAGCCCGAACACATCGGTGGCGGCGGCCAGTTCCTGGAGCAGGGCGAGCGTCTCGTCGTTGACGAGGTGCTTGGAGTAGTCGATCCGCAGATCACCGACGAGCACCACGTAGCGCTCGGCACGCTCCGGGTCCGCGGCGAAGAGATCACGCAAGTGGGCGTGCCACGCGGCGCGGTGGTCCTCCAGGGCGGTCCACTGGGGCCGCCGGGTGAGCTTCGGGGAGTCAGACATGAGAGGGGGTCTCCTTGGCGGCCTCGCCCCGCAGGGCGACGGCGTACATCTCGTCCGCGTCGAGGCGCCTGAGCTCCTCGGCGATGAGTTCGGAGGTGGTGCGGACCTTCAGCGCGAGGGTGCGCGAGGGCTGGCCCGGCAGGGACAGCGTGGCCAGCGGGCCCTCGGGGCGGTCGATGACGATCTCGCCGTTCGCGGTGCCGAGGCGCACGGCGGTGACGACCGGACCGGCGGTGACGACCCGGTCGATCTTCACGTTCAGCCGGGCCTCCAGCCAGCGCGCGAGCAGTTCGGCGGCCGGGTTGTCGGCCTCGGCCTCCACGGCCCCCGAGATGATCTGCGCCCGTGCCTGGTCCAGGGCCGCGGCCAGCATGGAGCGCCACGGGGTCAGCCGTGTCCAGGCGAGGTCGGTGTCACCGGGCGCGTAGGAGCGGACCCGGGTCTCCAGGACCTCGAAGGGGTTCTCCACCGCGTAGAGATCGGTGATCCGGCGCTGGGCGAGCGCGCCCAGCGGGTCCTTCGCCGGGTTCTTGGGCGCCTCCACCGGCCACCACACGACCACCGGGGCGTCCGGCAGCAGCAGCGGCAGGACGACCGAGTCGGCGTGGTCGGACACCTCGCCGTAGGTCCGCAGGATGACCGTCTCGCCGGTGCCGGCGTCGGCGCCCACCCGGACCTCGGCGTCCAGCTTGGACGCCTGGCGGTCGCGCGGGGTGCGGGCGTGCCGCTTGATGACGACCAGGGTGCGCGAGGGGTGCTCGTGCGAGGCCTCCTCGGCTGCCTTGATGGCGTCGTAGGCGTTCTCCTCGTCCGTGACGATCACCATCGTCAGGACCATGCCCACGGCGGGGGTGCCGATGGCGCGGCGACCCCGCACAAGGGCCTTGTTGATCTTGCTTGCCGTGGTGTCGGTCAGGTCGATCTTCATGGCCTGCGCCAGCTCCGTCCGTCTAGTGAGAGCATCTCGTCGGCTTCCCCGGGTCCCCAGCTGCCCGAGGCGTACTGCGCCGGCTTGCCGTGCCGCGCCCAGTACTCCTCGATGGGGTCGAGGATCTTCCAGGACTCTTCCACTTCCTGGTGACGGGGGAACAAATTGGCGTCGCCGAGCAGGACGTCCAGGATGAGGCGTTCGTACGCCTCCGGGCTGGACTCGGTGAACGACTCGCCGTAGGCGAAGTCCATCGTCACGTCCCGGATCTCCATCGAGGTGCCGGGCACCTTGGAGCCGAAGCGGACGGTGATGCCCTCGTCGGGCTGGACGCGGATGACGATCGCGTTCTTGCCCAGTTCCTCCGTGGCGGTGCGGTCGAAGGGGGAGTGCGGGGCCTGCTGGAAGACCACCGCGATCTCGGTGACCCGGCGCCCGAGGCGCTTCCCGGTGCGCAGGTAGAACGGCACTCCGGCCCAGCGGCGGTTGTCCACCTGGAGCTTGACGGCGGCGTAGGTGTCCGTCGTCGACGACGGGTCGATGCCGTCCTCCTGGAGGTAGCCGCGCACCTTCTCGCCGCCCTGCCAGCCCTCCGCGTACTGCCCGCGCACGGTGTGCCGCCCCAGGTCCTCGGGCAGCTTCACGGCCTTGAGGACCTTCAGCTTCTCCGTCAGCAGCGAACCGGCGTCGAACGCGGCCGGCTCCTCCATCGCGGTGAGCGCCATGAGCTGGAGCAGGTGGTTCTGGATGACGTCACGGGCCGAGCCGATGCCGTCGTAGTAGCCGGCCCGGCCGCCGATACCGATGTCCTCGGCCATCGTGATCTGGATGTGGTCGACGTACGACCGGTTCCAGATCGGCTCGAACATCTGGTTGGCGAAGCGCAGCGCCAGGATGTTCTGGACGGTCTCCTTGCCCAGGTAGTGGTCGATCCGGAAGACCTGCTCCGGGTCGAACACGTCGTGCACGATCGCGTTGAGCTCCTCGGCCGACTTCAGGTCGTGGCCGAACGGCTTCTCGATGACCGCGCGCCGCCAGGAGCCCTCGGGGGCGTCGGCGAGGCCGTGCT
This sequence comes from Streptomyces davaonensis JCM 4913, assembly GCF_000349325.1. Classification (GTDB taxonomy): domain Bacteria; phylum Actinomycetota; class Actinomycetes; order Streptomycetales; family Streptomycetaceae; genus Streptomyces; species Streptomyces davaonensis. The sequence goes on along the minus strand of NC_020504.1, from coordinate 1,987,970 downwards.
TCTTCAGCTGCTGGACGACCTTGGGGAAGAACTTCGGCGGTACGGAGAGATAGAAGGCGTAGTTGCCGCTCGTGCCCCGGGAGGCGTCCAACTCGTCGACGGCCGACCGCAGTTGCTTGAACGCCTGGTCGTCGTCGAAGTCGCCCGGGATGAACCGCATGCCCTCGGCGAGCTGCTGCCAGACCTCCTCGCGGAAGGGGGTGCGGGAGTGCTCGCGGACGGCGTCGTGCACGACCTGCGCGAAGTCCTGGTCCTCCCAGTCCCGGCGGGCGAACCCGACGAGGGAGAAGCCCGGCGGCAGCAGACCGCGGTTGGCGAGGTCGTAGACGGCCGGCATCAGCTTCTTGCGGGACAGGTCGCCGGTGACGCCGAAGATGACCAGGCCCGAGGGGCCCGCGATCCGCGGCAGCCGCCGGTCGCGCGCGTCGCGCAGCGGGTTGGTCCAGTCGGTGGTCATTCGGCCTGCGCTCCCTTGCTGTCCAGGGACTTGGCGACCGCGTCCAGCAGCTCCTGCCAGGCGGTCTCGAACTTGGCGACGCCCTCGTCCTCCAGCCGGGTGACGACCTCGTCGTAGGAGATGCCGAGGCGCTCCACGGCGGCCAGGTCGGCGCGGGCCTGCGGGTAGCCGCCGGTGACGGTGTCGCCGGTGATCCGGCCGTGGTCGGCGGTGGCGTTCAGGGTGCCCTCCGGCATGGTGTTGACCGTGCCGGGCGCGACCAGTTCGTCGACGTAGAGGGTGTCCTTGTACGCCGGGTCCTTCACTCCGGTGGAGGCCCACAGCGGGCGCTGCCGGTTGGCGTCGTCGGCGGCCAGCTTCAGCCAGCGGTCGGAGGCGAAGACCTCCTCGTACGCCTGGTAGGCGAGGCGGGCGTTGGCGAGGGCGGCGCGGCCCTTGAGCGCGAGCGCCTCCTCCGTGCCGAGGGCGGTCAGCCGCTTGTCGATCTCGCTGTCCACACGGGAGACGAAGAAGGACGCGACCGAGTGGATCAGGGCGAGGTCGAGCCCCTTGTCCTTGGCCTGCTCCAGGCCCGCGAGGTAGGCGTCCATGACCTCGCGGTAGCGCTCCAGCGAGAAGATCAGCGTGACGTTGACGCTGATGCCCTCGGCGAGGACCGCGGTGATGGCGGGCAGGCCGGCCTTGGTCGCCGGGATCTTGATCATGACGTTGGGGCGGTCGACCAGCCAGGCGAGCTGCTTGGCCTCGGCGACGGTGGCCGCCGTGTCGTGGGCGAGCCGCGGGTCGACCTCGATGGAGACCCGGCCGTCCCGGCCGCCGGTGGCGTCGTACACGGGCCGCAGGATGTCGGCGGCGGCGCGGACGTCGGCGGTGGTCATCATCCGTACGGCCTCGTCGACCGTGACGCCCCGCACCGCGAGGTCGGCGAGCTGCTCCTCGTAGCCCTCGCCGGAGCCGATCGCGGCCTGGAAGATGGACGGGTTGGTGGTGACGCCCACCACGTGCTTGGTGGCGAGGAGTTCGGCGAGGTTGCCGGAGGCGATCCGCTTACGGGACAGGTCGTCCAGCCAGATGGAGACGCCCTCGTCGGAGAGGCGCTTGAGTGCTTCGGTCACTGTGATCATCTTCTTTCTGGCGGTCGGATCAACCACGCGCTGCGGCCAGGGATTCCCGGGCTGCGGCGGCGACGTTCTCGGCGGTGAAGCCGTACTCGGCGAACAGGGTCTGGGCGTCGGCGGAGGCGCCGAAGTGTTCGAGGGAGACGATGCGTCCTGCGTCACCCACGAAGCGGTACCACGTCAGACCGATCCCGGCTTCCACGGCGACACGCGCTCGCACGGACGGGGGAATGACGGCGTCGCGGTACTCGCGCGGCTGCTGCTCGAACCACTCCACGGACGGCATCGACACCACACGGGCGCCGATCCCCTCGGCTTCGAGCAGGTCGCGCGCGGCGACGGCGAGCTGGACCTCGGAGCCGGTGGCGACGAGCACGACGTCCGGCACCTCGGTGGAGGCGTCGCGCAGGACGTAACCGCCCTTGGCCGCGTCCTCGTTGAGCTCGTACGTCGGTACGCCCTGGCGGGTCAGCGCGAGGCCGTGCGGGGCCGGGTCGGTGGCGTGCCGGCGCAGGATCTCCGCCCAGGCGACGGCGGTCTCGTTGGCGTCGGCGGGCCGCACGATGTTCAGGCCCGGGATGGCGCGCAGCGAGGCGAGGTGCTCGACCGGCTGGTGCGTGGGGCCGTCCTCGCCGAGGCCGATGGAGTCGTGCGTCCACACGTAGGTGACGGGGAGCTGCATCAGCGCGGACATCCGGACGGCGTTGCGCATGTAGTCGGAGAAGACCAGGAAGGTGCCGCCGTAGACGCGGGTGTTGCCGTGCAGGGCGATGCCGTTCATCTCCGCGGCCATGGAGAACTCACGGATGCCGAAGTGGATGGTGCGGCCGTAGGGGTCGGCCTCCGGCAGCGGGTTGCCCTTCGGCAGGAAGGAGCTGGTCCTGTCGATGGTGGTGTTGTTCGATCCGGCCAGGTCGGCCGAGCCGCCCCAGAGTTCCGGGAGCACCGCGCCGAGCGACTGGAGGACCTTGCCGGAGGCGGCACGGGTGGCGACGGACTTGCCGGGCTCGAACACCGGGACGGCGGACTCCCAGCCCTCGGGGAGCTGGCCGGCCACGATCCGGTCGAACAGCTCGGCGCGCTCGGGGTTGGCGGTGCGCCACTCGGCGAGGCGCTTGTCCCAGGCGGTGTGCGCCTCGGCGCCCCGGTCGAGGGCGCGGCGGCTGTGGGCGAGCACCTCGTCGGCGACCTCGAAGGTGCGCGCCGGGTCGAAGCCGAGGATGCGCTTGGTGGCGGCGATCTCGTCGGCGCCGAGCGCGGAGCCGTGCGAGGCCTCGGTGTTCTGGGCGTTGGGGGCCGGCCAGGCGATGATCGTGCGCATCGCGATGATCGAGGGGCGCTCGGTCTCGGCCTGCGCCGCCTTGAGCGCCGCGTACAGCTCGGCCACGTCGATGTCACCGCCGAGCGCGGGCTCGATCCGCTGGACGTGCCAGCCGTAGGCCTCGTAGCGCTTCAGCACGTCCTCGGAGAACGCGGTCGCGGTGTCGCCCTCGATGGAGATGTGGTTGTCGTCGTAGACGAAGACCAGGTTGCCGAGCTTCTGGTGGCCCGCGAGGGAGGAGGCCTCGGCGGAGACGCCCTCCTCCAGGTCGCCGTCGGAGACGATCGCCCAGATGGTGTGGTCGAAGGGGGACTCGCCCTCGGGGGCCTCGGGGTCGAACAGGCCGCGCTCGTAGCGGGCGGCCATCGCCATGCCGACGGCGTTGGCGACGCCCTGGCCGAGCGGTCCCGTCGTGGTCTCGACGCCCGCGGTGTGGCCGTACTCGGGATGGCCGGGTGTCTTCGAGCCCTGGGTGCGGAAGGTCTTGAGGTCGTCCAGCTCCAGCTCGTACCCGGCGAGGAAGAGCTGGGTGTAGAGGGTCAGCGAGGTGTGGCCGGGGGAGAGGACGAAGCGGTCACGGCCGGTCCATTCCGGATCGGCGGGGTCGTGCCTCATCACCTTCTGAAAGATCGTGTACGCGGCGGGCGCCAGGCTCATCGCGGTGCCGGGGTGGCCGTTGCCCACCTTCTGTACGGCATCGGCCGCCAGCAGGCGGGCGGTGTCGACGGCACGCCGGTCGAGTTCGGTCCATTCGAAGGTGTCGAAGCTGTCCGGTGTCTGCGTGCTCATCTGTAGCCAGTCCTCTTCAAGAGTTCATCGAATGATGCGTCTTTCCTGGTGAGACGCGTTCGACTGTAAAAGTCTGACTTTTTCGAGGGAAGGTCCAGGTGTGTCAGCCTGTGGTGAAAGTGGGACACCGGGGCGACGGCTGAGGCGGTACAAGAGGGATATGGCAGGCAGAGCGGTACAAGGTGCCGGAGGGATCAGGACCTTCCCCTTCCCGGTCGACCTGAGCGTGCTCGGCGTCGGCATGCAGGTCGGCCCGATGGGCCCCGAGCGCACCTGGCACGCCGACGCGCCGCTGGACCGGGTGCACCGCATCGACTTCCACGTCGTGATGCTGTTCGACGAGGGCCCCGTCCGCCACATGATCGACTTCACGGAGTACGAGGCGCACCCCGGCGACCTCCTGTGGATCCGCCCCGGCCAGATCCACCGCTTCTCCGCGACCAGCGAGTACCGCGGCACCGTCCTCACCATGCAGCCCGGCTTCCTGCCCCGGGCGACGGTCGAGGCGACCGGCCTCTACCGCTACGACCTGCCGCCCCTGCTCCACCCCGACGAACCCCAGCTCACCGGCCTGCGCACGGCCCTCGACCAGCTCCGCCGCGAGTACGAGGACACGAGCACGCTTCCGCTGAGCCTGCACACGGCGGTGCTGCGTCACTCCCTCTCGGCGTTCCTGCTTCGGCTCGCACATCTGGCGGCGGCGTCCCATGACACGGCGCGTCGGGAGGCGGGTTCGGCCTTCACCCAGTTCCGGGACGCGGTGGAGCGGGGCTTCGCCACGAACCACAGCGTCAGCGCGTACGCCGATCAGCTCGGCTGCTCGCGGCGCACACTCGTCCGGGCGGTGCGCGCGGCGACGGGGGAGACGCCGAAGAGCTTCATCGACAAGCGGGTGATCCTTGAGGCGAAGCGGTTGCTGGCCCATACGGATCTGCCGGTCGGGCGGGTGGGGGTGGCGGTGGGGTTTCCGGATGCGGCGAACTTCTCGAAGTTCTTTCAGCAGCACACGGAGGTGACTCCGGCGGCGTTTCGGGCGGAGTTGAGGTAGGTGCTCGGCCGCGGGTTCGTTCAGCTGAGCGCTTGTCCTTCGATCCCCATACGCCGGGCCCCTCTCGGCGACAAGGTCATCGGGCCCAGCCAGCCCGTGTGGACGAGCGTGATCTGGGACGGGAGCGGGGACACGGGGTCGACCGATCTGCCGTGTGACCAGTTCTGGAGCAGGCCCTCCGTGGTCTCCACCGCGGAGACCACCATGGTGACCTTCAGGTCGGCCTTGCCCCAGGTGTGCCACAACGCCCAGCCCTCGGGGCGGGGTTCGACGCCGAAGCGTGCGCAGGTCTCGTCGTAGTCCGCCAGGCCGCCGGGCTTGAGTACCGCGGCGCCGAAGAGCCGGACGAAGGGACGGTCCTCCTCCAGGCAGCCGTCGCCCTCGAAGTGGTAGTGGTGCAGTGCTCTCGCCAGCGCGGTGACATGGCGCTGGAGCTCGTCGGACGCCGCGAGGGTGACCCGGTGGGCCAGGCGCTCGATCTCGCGGAGGTACTCCAGTTCGGTGGGCATGGCGCGCAGTCTCGCACTGTGCCGCGCGTCGGCGGTCCGAATTTTTGTGCCGGGTCCGGACCGCCGACGGCTCACCGCTCGTCTCAGTGGCCGAAGTTGAACCAGTTGACGTTCACGAAGTCGGCGGGCTGGCCGCTGGTGAAGGTCAAGTAGACGTCGTGGGTGCCCGTCACGGAACTGATGTTGGCCGGGATGGTCCGCCAGCTCTGCCAGCCGCCCGTGTTGCCCACCGCGAAGCTGCCGATGGGCGCGTTGCTACGGCTGTCCAGGCGCACCTCGACCAGTCCGCTCACGCCGGACCCGGCACCGCTCGCGACCCGGCCGATGAACTGAGTGGCAGCCGAGGAGCCGAAGTTGACGCCCCGGTACAGCGCCCAGTCGCCGTTGGCGATCGCGCCGATGTTCTGACCGCCGCCCGTGTCGGAGGTCGCCTCGGTCATTGTGCCGGACTGGCTGTCGTGGGACTCGGCCTGGATGGCGCTGTAGGCATCGCGGTTGCCGGTGGGCGGCGGTGTGGTACCGCTCCCACTGGACAGCACCTGGACATAGTCCACGACCATCGAGTGGCCCGGCACGGTCGCGGCGTCGGGTCCGCCGCCGAACGCGTCCACGAAGCCGCCGCCCATCGCCACGTTCAGGATGATGAAGAAGCCGTGGTTGGTGGCGTTGGCCCAGGTCGTCGCGTCGACCTGATTGGCGCGCACCGTGTGGTAGTTGATGTCGTCGACGTAGAAGCGGATCTGCTCCGGGCTGGTCGAGCGGTCCCATTCCAGCGCGTAGGTGTGGAAGCCGGCCTGGCAGGTGGTGCCGGGGCAGGCGCGGGAACCGCCGATGCCGGTCGTCTCGTTGCACGGGCCGCCGGGGCTCGTGCCGCAGTGCATCGTCGACCAGACGGTGTTGAGGCCCTGGACGTTCTCCATGATGTCCAGCTCGCCGACGCTCGGCCAGTTCCACCAGTTGCCGCGGTAGGGCGTGCCGAGCATCCAGAAGGCGGGCCAGTAACCACGGGCCGCGGTGCCGGTGACGTTCGGCATCTGGATCCGGGACTGCACGCGCAGCTTGCCGCCCGCCGGGGGCTGGAAGTCGCCGCGGTTGGTCTCGATGCGGCCGGACGTCCAGTTGCCGGAGGCGTCACGGCGCGGGGTGATACGGAGGTTGCCGTTGCCGTCCAGGGCCACGTTGTTGGTGCTGGACGTCATGTTCTCGATCTCGCCGGTGCCCCAGTTGGCGGGGCCGCCGGGGTAGCCGTGGCCGGTCGCGTACTGCCAGTTGGTGGTGTTGACGCCGGTGCCGGCCGCGCCGTTGAAGTCGTCCACGAAGACCTGGGTCCAGCCGGACGGGGGCGGCGGGGCGGCGGCGTCAGCGGACGCGACGGCGGCCGCTGCCAGGCCCAGCGCGCTGCACAGGGCGATGAGCGCACGCCGCAGAGGGCGCCGTCGTCTGTGGGGAGTGCCGGAGGTTTCACTCATGGGGGGTGCTGCCTCTCGGGGTACGGGTGTGGGGTGCGGGGAGCCTCCGAGAACGCTTGAGAGCGCTCTCAGAGTGCCGCCAATGTGCTCCCCGGTACCTCGGCCGTCAAGAGGTGAAGCAGAGAAATCCCTTGCGCGGGAAGGGAGTTCACTTCGTCAACACGATGCGGAACATCCCAGGTACGGGTGCACGGGGTCCCTGCTGTCCTCAGCAGGGACCCCGGCATCCTCGTGCCCACGCACGTCACCTTGAGTCGGCGATTCGTAGCCTGAGGCTCAGACCTTCATCGGTACCGGTGGCTCCGCTGCCGACGCCGCCTCCGTCAGCCCGAACCGGTCGTGGACCCGCCGCAGCGGGCGCGGTGCCCACCAGGCGTGGCGGCCGAGGAGGGCCATCGTCGCCGGGACGAGCAGCATGCGTACGACCGTGGCGTCGATCAGTACCGCCAGGGTGAGGCCGAGGCCGATCTGGAGGATGGGTGAGAAGCCGCCCGTCATGAACGCTCCGAAGACCACCGCCAGCAGCAGCGCGGCGCAGGTGACCACGCGTCCGGAGCGGCGCAGCCCGGTCACCACGGCCTCCTGGTCGGCCTCGCCCCGCTCCCGGGCCTCGCGCATCCTGGCGAGGATGAACAGTTCGTAGTCCATGGCCAGTCCGAAGGCGATCGCGACGATCAGTGGTGGTGCGGTGAGGCTGAGGGCGCCCAGGCCCTCGGCGCCCAGCAACCCCGCCAGATGGCCGTCCTGGAACACCCACACCACCACTCCGAGGGCTGCGCCCAGGCTGAGGAGTGTGGTCGCGATGGTGCGCAGCGGGATCAGCACCGAGCCGGTGAAGGCGAACAGCAGCGCGAAGATCCCGGCCAGGACGGTCAGCGCGGCCCAGGGGGCACGTTCGGCGAGCATCTCCCGGAAGTCGATCAGGCGAGCCGCGACACCGGTGACCTCCACCGGCTCGTCGCCGCGCAGATCACGGATGCGTTCCACCAGGTCCGTCGCGGCCTTGCCGTCCACGCTTCCGGGCGGCTGGATCTCCACCACCGTGGCCCCGCCCGGCAGTTCACGGGACTCGGCGCCGGACAGACCGCTGATCCGTTCGGCCGTCGCCGGGTCGGTGCCGGGCCGGACCACGACGGTGATCGGGGAGACGCCGGTACCGGGTGGGAAGTGCTCGTCGACGGTGTCGTACAGCTGTCGTGCCTCCGTGCTCGCGGGCAGTTGCTTGGCGTCGCCGATGCCGATGGTCAGTCCGGTGACGGGCAGTGCCAGCACCAGCAGGGCGGGTACGACGGTGGCGATCACGGCGATCCGGCGGCGCGCCGCGAACCGGGCCAGGCGGGCGAACAGGCGGCCCTCCTCACCGTCCGGGCGGACCCGCGCGGGCTTGATCTTCCCGCCGAACTTCGTGAGCAGCGCGGGCAGCAGGGTGAGCGCGGCCAGCATGTCGACGACCACCACAGCGGCCACGGCCAGGCCCATGCTGCGCAGGAACACGCTCGGGAAGACCAGCAGCCCGGTCAGGCTGACCGCCACCGTGACCCCGGAGAACAGCACGGTCCGCCCGGCCGCGGCGACCGTGCGGTGCACGGCCTCGACGACTTCGTCGGTGTGCCGGCGTTCCTCGCGGAAGCGGACCAGCATCAACAGGGCGTAGTCCACGGCGAGTCCGAGGCCGAGCATGGTGGTGACCTGGATCGCGTACACCGAGATGTCGGTGACCTCGCTGAACGCGAACAGTGCGAGGAACGCGCCGGCGATGCCGCTCACCGCGATCACCAGCGGCAGAGCCGCGGCGCGCAGTCCGCCGAACACCACCAGCAGCAGGGCGAGGACGACCGGCAGGGAGATCAACTCGGCGTTCTTGACGTCCTCCTGGGCGCGTTCGCCGAGCTGCCTGCCGAGCAGTTCACCGCCGCTGACATGGACGTCGGGTGCCTCGATCTGCCGGATGCGGTCCGCGGCGGCGTCGGTCGCGTCCGTCTCGGCGTCCTCGTCCAGGCCGCCCTCGAAGGTGACCGGGACGACGAGGGCCTGTCCGTCCTCGGCGATGAGACCGGGCGTGCGGTACGGGTCGGGCACGGCGGCGACCCCGGCGATCTCGCGGACCTCGGCGACGGCCCGTTCGACCTGGGCGCGCAGCGCGGCGTCGGAGACCGCCTCGCCCGCGACGACGGCGGTGACGGTCTCCCCGGCCGGGTCGACACGGGCGAGATACTCCTCGGCCAGCTCCGACTCGGTGCCGGGCACATCAGGTACGTCGTCGGACAGCCGCCCGAAGACACCCGTGCCGAGCCCGAAGCCGAGCAGCAGGAAGAGCAGCCAGAGCAGGATGACGGTGAGCGGACGGCGGGTGGCCGTCCGGGCGAGCGTGGAGAGCACGGGGGCCTCCGGCGGTTGGACGGTGGGCAAGTGCTCCCAGGTTCGTCCTGGGCCGGGGGTCACCGGATCGCCGGAGGGAGGGGTTTGGCGGGCTCGGTCGTACGGGGGAGAGCGGCGGTCGACTCACTCGTACGAGGGAGGGGGAAGCGGGAATCTTCCGGGGCGGCCCGGGAGTTCATCCGTCAGGAACCGTTGATCACGAAGGAGCGCCGATGTCCGACGAACCCGCAGTCCGTGAGCTGCGCCTGGTGGTCACCGCCGAGGATTACGACGCCGCATTGCACTTCTACCGGGATGTCCTGGGCCTCCCCGAGCGGGCCGCGTTCTCCTCGCCCGGTGGGCGGGTCAGCATCCTGGAGGCGGGGCGGGCCACCCTGGAGCTGACGGATCCGAACCACGCGGAGTTCATCGACGACGTAGAGGTCGGACGGCGGGTCGCCGGGCACATACGGGTCGCGTTCGAAGTGGACGACTCGCGAGCGATGACGCGGACGCTGGCGGACGCCGGGGCGGAGGTCGTCGCCGAGCCGACGCGTACGCCCTGGAACTCGCTGAACTCCCGGCTGGAGGCGCCGGGGGCGCTTCAGCTCACCCTCTTCACCGAGCTCGGGGAGGAGGATCAGGACTCACCGTCCCCGGGCGCGACCAGTCCCGTCTCGTAGGCGCAGATCACCGCCTGCACCCGGTCCCTGAGCCCCAGCTTGCTCAGGACATTGCTGACGTGGGTCTTCACCGTGTGCTCGCTCACGAACAGGGCTCCGGCGATCTCGGCGTTGGACAGGCCGCGGGCCAGCATGCGCAGGGTCTCTACCTCGCGTGCGGTGAGGACCTCCAGGCGCTGCGGGGTGACCTCGGCGGTGGACTCCTGTCGGCGGCGGCGTACCAGGTCGGCGACCAGGCGGCGGGTCACTGTCGGGGCGAGCAGGGAGTCGCCGGCGGCGACCACACGGACCGCGTGCACCAGGTCGTCGCGGCGTACGTCCTTGAGCAGGAAGCCGCTGGCGCCCGCGTACAGCGCCTCGTACACATACTCGTCCAGGTCGAACGTGGTCAGCATGACCACCTTGCATTCGGACTGCCCGCACACCCGGCGGGCCGCCTCCAGGCCGTCCATGACGGGCATCCGGATGTCCAGGAGGAGCACGTCGGGTGAGTGCTGCCGCACCGCGGCGACCGCTTCCGCGCCGTCCCCGGCCTCGGCGACCACCTCGATGTCCCGCTGTGCCTCCAGGATCATGCTGAAGCCGCTGCGGACCAGTTCCTGGTCGTCGGCGACGACCACCCGGATGCTCACCCGAGCGCCGCCTGCCGGTCACCGGCGGGAAGGCGTACGACGACGCGGAAGCCGCCCTCAGGGCCGCGACCGGCGCGTGCGCTGCCCCCGCAGGCCGCGGCCCGCTCCCGGATGCCGATCAGCCCGTGTCCGCCGCCCGGTCCCGAGGGGCCGCGTCCGTCGTCCGTCACCGACAGTGTCAATGCGTCCTCCGCCCAGTCGAGAGCGACGGTAGCGGAGGAGGCGTAGGCGTGCTTGACGGTGTTGGTGAGTGCCTCCTGCACGATGCGGAAGGCGGCGACCTCGGTGTCCGGCGGCAGGGGGCGCGGCTCGCCGTCGGTGCGCAGTTCCACCCGCAGGCCGGTGGACTCGGTGACCTGCCGGATCAGGCCGGGCAGGGCCGCCACCCCCGGCTGCGGCAGCCGCCGCGCGCCGCCCTCGCGCTCCTCCTCCTTCAGCACGCCGAGGATGCGCCGCAACTGGGTCATCGCGTCCCGTCCGGTCTCCGCGATGGCGTCGAACGCGGCCTCCGCGCGCGCCGGATCACTGCGCATCACCACCGGACCGGCCTCGGCCTGCACCACCATCAGGCTCACCGCGTGGGCCAGGATGTCGTGCATGTCCCGGGCGATCCTGGCCCGTTCCTGCGCGGTCGCCCGCGCGGTGTCGGCGGCCCGCTCCCGCTCCAGGCGCCGGGCCCGGTCCACCAGGGCGGCGGTGTAGGCGCGCTGGACCCGGGCCAGCATGCCGAAGCCGTACGCCCCGACCACGCTCAGCAGCTGGAAGGCGTACTCGAAGGGCATCGGCTCCTCTTTGTGCTGCATGGTGAGCACCACTCCGAGGATCCAGCCCGTCAGCATGAATCGGCGCTGCCAGGCCTTGCCCTGGGCGGCCATCGTGTAGAGGACGACCAGACCGCCGTAGACCACGTCGGGCGGCGGGGCGTGGTACCAGGCCATCGTGCAGGTGGCCGCGGAGACGGCGACCGCGGTGGTGAAGGGCGCGCGGCGGCGCCACACCAGTGGCAGCGCGGTGGCCGCGGCCAGCAGCCAGCCCTGCCAGGTCAGCTTGTCGTCCCCCTCGTCCGGGAAGATCCACTGGAGGGAGGCGGCGAACAGCACCAGCGCGGCCAGCGCGGCGTCGACGACGTACGGATTCGCCGTGCGCAGCCGGGTGACGGCAGGGGTGAGCCAGGACGGCGGGGACATGGGCGGCTCCTCGGGGCAAGAGGCTCCTTCAGTATCGGAGGCCGGATGCGGCCCGGTCCTCACCGGTGAGAGGGATATCCGGCCTCCGTTTGTGATCGTTTCGATGCCGCGGAGCAGGAACCAGGAGTCGGGACTCTTCCTCTCATAGTTCGAAACAGAGCGTTCACAGCGTGTGCATGGTCCTGGACCGAGGGCTGCGATCACCATCGTCTCCGGACCCCGTACCCGTCGCCTCCCAGGAGACATCCATGCCGAGCCGCCGCCGATTCCTCACCGCGGCTGCCACCGTGCCGGTCGCGGCCACGGCGGTTACGGCATGCGAGGACGGTGAGCAGGCGCTGCCGCCGTCCGACGGCAAGCCCGCCGCCGCCATGCCGGCCGTGCGATCCGGCTCGGGGCGGCTGAACTTCGTGGTGATCCTCGCCGACGACCTCGGCTGGGGCGAGCTCGGCTCCTACGGCCAGAAGCTCATCCGCACCCCGCGCCTGGACGCCCTGGCCGCCGAGGGACTGCGCTTCACCGACGCCTACGCGACCGCCCCCGTCTGCGCGCCCTCCCGCTGCTCGCTGCTCACCGGACTGCACGCGGGCCACTCCACCGTGCGCGAGAACCCCTGGGGCCCCGGCGGCCAAGGCGCCCTGACCGACCGGGACTTCACCTTCGCCGAGGCGCTGCGCTCGCTCGGCTACCGCACCGGCATCATCGGCAAGTGGGGTTTCGGACCCGAGCTGCCGGACCAGCCGAGCCACCCCAACTCCCGTGGTTTCGAGGAGTTCTACGGCTACATCGGGCACCGTCACGCCCACGACTACTTCCCCGACCACCTGTGGCACAACGGCACCCGGCAGGAGATCCCCGCCAACCGCGGCGAGGCCCGCGAGGTCTACGCGCCCGATCTGCTCAAGGAGCGCGCGCTGGCCTTCCTCGACGCGCACCGCGCCGAGCCGTTCCTGCTGTACCTCACCCCGACCCTGCCGCACGCCCCCAGCCACGCACCGGACCAGGGCGAGTACGCCGACCGCCCCTGGCCGGGCCCCGACCGTCGGCACGCGGCCCAGATCACCACCTTCGACAGCCTGGTCGGCGAGGTCGTCGACCGGCTCACCGCGCTCGGCGTCGCCGGTCGCACCCTCGTCCTGGTCACCAGCGACAACGGCCCGCACGAGGAGGGCCGTACGAACCCCGAACTCTTCGACGCCAACGGCCCGTTGCGCGGCTACAAGCGGAACCTCTACGAGGGCGGTGTCCGGGTCCCGCTGATCGCCTGGTCGCCGAGGCACGTCCCGGTCGGCACCACGGACCGGCCCACACCGCTGACGGACCTTCTCCCGACCCTCGCCGACCTGGCCGGGGCCCCCGCCCCGACCGATGTGGACGGACTCTCGCTGGCCCCGCTGCTCCGCGGTTCCGGCCGTCCGGCGGCCCGCCACGACTCCCTGTACTTCTACCGCAATCACAGCGGAGTCACCCCGCGCGCCGACGCCGTCGACCAGGGCCGGGGCCGACGCCTCGCGGAGGCGCTGCGACGTGGCGACCTGAAGGCGGTGCGGTTCGCGCCGGGCGACAACCGGAACGTCCCGGACGACGAGTGGGACGTGGAGCTGTACGACCTGTCCAGGGACCCCGGGGAACAGCACGACCTCGCCGGGGCGCGCCCCGCGCAGACGGACTCGCTGGTGAAGCTGATGCGCAATTCCTGGGCGCCGCCGGACCGTCCGCGCAAGCCGTTCGGCCTGACCCTGCAAGCGGCGGGCCACACCCTGACCGCCACCCTCGCCAACGGCTCCGCCCGCGTCTGGACCGCGCCCCGCCTCACCCTCGGCGCCCCCGGCGGCTGGGACATCCAGGCGCTCGACCCGGTCAGCGCCCCGAGCCTGCGGCCCGGCGACCGGCTGACGGTGCGCTGGCGCGTCACCCCGGCCCGGGTCACCTCCGACACCACCCTCGCCTGCCGGGCCACCGCACGGCACGCGGGCGAGGAAGTGACCTACCTGGCGCGCACGTCGCTGGCCTGAACGCGCGCGACGGCCCCTCCCGGAACCGAGTCGGGAAGGGCCGCCACCGGCGCCGTACGGAGCACACCTCGACCGCCGGCGTTCGGTCACAGGCGTGGCTCCGGCACCGGGATCAGGGGTAGGACACCACCGTCGACGGCACGGTGGAGGTGCCCGACGTCGGCGCTCCGGTGTCGTTGATGACGCACTCGTACTGCCCGTTGCCGCTCAGCGACACCACCAGCAGGCCGTGGAACTTCACTCCGGGCCGTTCCGGGGCGGCGAAGCCGTGGTGCTGCACGATGCTCGGGTTGACGTTGTAGTAGCAGTAACTGCCCATGCCCCAGCCCTCATGGGCGGTGACCTGGTCGCCGACCTTGTACGCCGCGTACCCCTTGACCGAGCCGTTCTGGATCGCGGCCTGGTCGGGCGCGTCGTAGGCCTTCTCGTTCTGGAAGAAGACCGTGCGCCCGCGCTCGCCGTTCCACTGGACGTCGTACTTGTTGAAGTGCTCGACGAACAGGCCGGTCGCGAGGACGTCGGCGCCGTTGACGACGACGCCGTAGTCGGCCCGGTTGGTCTCCCAGCCCACCCCGTCGCCGTGGTCGGCGCGCCAGACCCAGGTGTGGTCGACGATGGTGTGCCGGGCGTTGACGACCATGCTGGTGGTGGCCTTGCCGGGGCCCGCGCCGCCGATCCGGATGAAGACGTCCTGGACGGTGATGGGGTCGGCCGAGTGGTTCCGGGCGGCGCCGTTCGGGCCGACTTCCAGCAGGACGGGCGAGTTGACCGGCCCGGCGTCGATCAGGAAGCCGGCCAGCCGTACGCCGTCGACGTCGGCGACCTTCAGTGCGGTGACGCCGTTGTCGGGGATCAGGGTGGCGTAGCCGAGCCCCAGGACGACCGTGCCCGCGCGCTTGACCCGCACCGGCTGGTCGACGTGGTAGATGCCCGGGGTGAGCAGCAGATGGAGCCCCTGGTCGAGGGCCTGGTTGAGGGTGGCCGCCGAGTCCCCGGGCTTGGCGACATAGAACCGCTCCAGCGGCAGCGAGGTCCCGCGCGGAGTGCCGTTGCCCCAGGTCACACCGCGCGCGTCGGTGCGCAGCGCGGGCAGGAAGACACGGTAGTCGTCGCCGTCGAGGTACAGGAAGGGCTTCTCGCGGGAGCGGGGAGTGGCGTCGAGCGTGGTGTACGGCGGGTTCGGGAAGCCCTGCGCGGGTGCGCCCTCGACGCCGGAGAACACCATGTTCCACACGGCGTTGGTCCAGCCGCCGACCGAGCTGTCCCGGGTGTACCACTGCTGCTGCGAGTACGGGCCGACCGTGCCGTCGATCCGGCTGTCGGCGATGTAGCCGCCGCTCGCCCAACCGTAGCCGGACGGCGCCAGGTTGAGGCCGCCGCGGACATGCATCCGGCGGAACGGCGCGGCCTGGGCGACCGCCCAGCGGTTGGTGCCGCTGACCGGGACGACGGCGAGGTTCTCCGCCGAACGCCAGAAGTTCTGGGTGGCGTTGCCGTCGAACCAGCCGGCGTCGACCGTCACATCGCCGTTGATGGTGGTGTCGTCCGGGGAGAGGCCGAGCCCGGAGATGGAGGTGTAGAAGCCGATCTGGGCGTTGAGGCCGTTGTACGTGCCCGGCTTGAACAGCAGTTGGTAGCGGCCGGTGCCGAACTGCGCAGACTCCTGCTGGGCGAACACCTCGTCGAGCCTGGCCTGGATGCCGGGCGTGGCCGGGTCGAAGACGATCACGTTGGCGCCGAGATCGCCGCCGCCCTTGAGCTTGCGGGGCTTGGCGCGGTCCGTCGCGGGCGCGGCGGAGGCGGTGCCGGACAGCGAGGCGAGCACGGGGGCCGCCGCTGCCGCACCGAGGACGGCTCGTCGCCGCAGGCCGGAGGGCTCGGACGCGGGGGAGTTCGGGGGAGTCGAAGGCATGAAGCGGCTCTCTTCCTTCTTCAACAGGTGTTCAACAGGTGGGGTCGACACGGCCGTTGAGCCTTGGGGTGTCGCGGTCCCCCGTAGCCTCCGGGCGGCGGCACATCATGCGCAACACCTTGACGCGGCCTTCCCTTGAGTTTTAAATCACAACCTAAATTAAGTCCTGAGACTTTACGGGGAACCGGCGCCCCCACACTCCCTGCTCAAGGAGAGCCGCATGCCCACCCGCACCCCGCGCATCCTTCTGACCGCCCTCGGCACGCTCGCCGTGCTGACCATGGGCACCGCCCAGGCCACCCCCGCACCGCAGCAACTCGCAGCTGCGGCGGCCTGGGACACCGACCGCGCCTCGGCCGCGTACACCGCGAACCCGGCCGCCGCCACCGCCTCCGGCAGCGAGAACGCGGACCTGGCCGCCGGCCTCGCCTTCGACGGCAACGGCACGTCCCGCTGGTCCAGCAACTTCGCCGACGACGCCTGGATCCGCCTCGACCTCGGCCAGAACATCCGTATCGACCGCGTCGTCCTCGACTGGGAAGCCGCCTACGGCAAGCGCTACGTCCTGGAGGTCTCGAAGAACGGCACGGACTGGACCCCCTTCTACACGGAGACCGCCGGCACCGGAGGCTCGGTCACCGCCCACACCTACCCGCAGGAGGTCACCGGCCGCTACGTCCGCATGCGCGGCGTCGAACGCGCCACTCCCTGGGGCTACTCCCTCTACTCCTTCAAGGTCTACGGCGGTGAACCGGCCCCCGCCTCGACCACCCGCGCCAACCTGGCCCTGAACCACCCGGCCTACTCGAACGTCTACCAACACGCGGGCAACTCCCCGGCGTTCGTCACCGACGGCGGTTGGCCGGCCGATCTGAAGGCGGACCAGACCCGCTGGTCCAGCGACTGGAACGCGGACCGCTGGGTCTCCGTCGACCTCGGCGCCCGCTCGACGATCGACACGGTCGACCTCTACTGGGAGGCCGCGTTCGCCGTCGACTACGAACTCCAGGTCTCCGACGACAACCGCACCTGGCGCACGGTGTACCGCCCCTCGGCGGCCGAGGTCGCAACCCGCCGCGCGAACGTGAAGTCCCCGGGCGAGGCGGTGGGCCTGCACGACTCGGTCCGCCTGCCGCAACCGGCCACCGGCCGCTACGTCCGCATGCTCGGCAAGGAGCGCCGCTCCTTCTACAACCCGGCCCCCGCGACCGCCCAATTCGGCTACTCGCTCTACGAGTTCCAGGTCTGGGGCACGGGCGGCAGCGCGGAGGCGGCCTACCCGGCGCTCCCCGCGGACCAGTCCGGCGCCTACCGCACCACCTTCTTCGACGACTTCACCAGCGCCTCCCTCGACCGCTCCAAGTGGCGCGTGGTGCGCACCGGCACGGAGATGGGCTCGGTCAACGGCGAGTCCCAGGCGTACGTCGACTCCACCGACAACATCCGTCAGGAGAGCGGAAATCTGATCCTCGAGGCCAAGCACTGCAAGGGCTGCACGAAGGCGGGCGGCGGCACGTACGACTTCACCTCCGGCCGCATCGACACCAACACCAAGTTCGACTTCACCTACGGCCGGGTCAGCGCCCGCATGAAGCTCCCGGTGGGTGACGGGTTCTGGCCCGCGTTCTGGCTGCTCGGCAGCAACGTCGACGACCCGACGGTGTCCTGGCCCGCCTCCGGCGAGACCGACATCATGGAGAACGTCGGCTACGCCGACTGGACCAGCACCGCCCTGCACGGCCCCGGCTACTCCGCCGACGGCAACATCGGCGCCCGCCAGACCTACCCGAACGGCGGCCGGGCCGACCAGTGGCACACCTACGCGGTGGAGTGGACGCCGGTCGGCATGCGGTTCTACGTCGACGACCGGCTGGTCCAGGAGACCTCCCGCAACAAGCTGGAGTCGACCCGGGGTCAGTGGGTCTTCGACCACAACCAGTACGTGATTCTCAACCTCGCGCTGGGCGGCGCCTATCCGGCGGGCTGGAACAAGGTGACGACTCCCTACTGGGGCCTGCCGCAGTCCAGCGTCGACCGGGTCGCGGCCGGGGGAGTGCAGGCCGAGGTGGACTGGGTGCGGGTGGAGCAGAAGGGCTGAGAGTGGAGCAGAAGGGCTGAGAGTGGAGCAGAAGGGCTGAACAACCCAGGTGCGCAGGCCGAACCCGGTGAGTCCGGCCTGCGCACGCAGGGGCTAGACGGTTGCGCGGCCCAGCAGCTCCGCCACGGCATCACACGTCGCCGGATACGCGGTCAGCAGCGCCACGCCCGACGGTGCCGCCGACGCGCCGGACTCCTCCCACCCGGCCTCGCAGCCGAGCAGTTCCGCCACCGCGTCGCAGGTCGCCGGGTGCGCGGAGAGGAGTGCGGCGCCAAGGCGGACGTCGGACCGTGCCCGGGTCGTGGCGAACGGGTCCGCCTGCGGTGCCTTCCAGGGTGGCACCCAGCTGTCCAGCGCCGCGAGCCGCGCCGGGAAGATGCGCCCCGCCTCGCGGATCAGCAGCGGTGCCAGATCCGCCGCTCCGTTCCTCAGGGTGGTGATCAGCAGCGGCAGCCACGGCAGCAGCACCGTGTCCGGCAGCCGCCCGAAGGCGTTCGACACCGCCTCCACGACCACGTCCGCGAGCCCCGGCACCGGCCCCAGTGCGTGCACGAACCCGTTCAGGTAACGCGGATACGCGGACACCACCAGCGGATTGTCCAGCAACTCGTCGCACCGCTCCCGCAGTTCCGCCCGGGACAGCGTGCCGAGCTGCACCTGCGCCGCCCAGAGCAGTGCCGTCTTCGCCGGATCCTCGGGATGCGACTGGGCGACCGCGAGTTCCAGCTGGGTCCGGTCGCAGCCCAGCGACAGCGCCAGGCTCTCCATGGAGAACAGGAAGCCGAGCATGGCCGCGACCTGCCCCACCGTCGCGTCCTCGTCCCGGAACGCCGTCGGCAGCAGGGTGCAGTAGTGGGCGTAACCGGTCTTGACGAACGACTCGATCCACCCCGGCAGCACCGGCTCGCTGGTGCGGTAGTACGCGAGCAGTGCACGCACCCGGCGCAGCACCTCCGGCGCGCCGTCCACACTGCGCTCGCCGGAGAGCACCTTCAGGGCGTGGGAGCCGAGTTCGTCGGCGACCCGGCGGCCGCCCAGGTACAGCAGCGCGTCCTCGACCGCGGCCAGCACGGTCGCCGTCGTCGCCCGCGGATCGTAGGCGTCGCGCCGCAGCCGCTGCTCCAGGACCTGTTCGAGGCTGACACCCTCGTAGCCGAGCTCGATCAGCGCCCGCTGGTGAGTGCCGAGCGCCAGGTCCCACGACTCCTGGATCGACCGCTCACCGAGCCGCCGCTCACCCATGATCGGCCGTGCCGCGCCCTGCGGCAGCAGCCGCCGCAGCATCCACAGCACATCGGAACAGGCCTGGAGCTCCGGCCGCGCCGCCAGGTCCAGCAACGCCCGCCGTACGCCCCGCTGTTCGAGCTTCAGCTCCAGCGGCGCGAGCCGGTCGTACACATCGCGGGCCAGCGGCGGCAGCGAGTCGTAGCCGACCTGGCCGATCCGGTCGCCGCCCATCATGATCTCGACCAGCCGCCGCACGTCCCGCCGCCCGGGCACCCGGTCCTTCTCGATGCAGGTGACGGCGGCGTCCTGGAAGTCGTACGGCGTGGGCTTGGCCCGGTCGCGCACCCCGGCCAGCAGGATCGACGTCTCGAACACGGCGATGGCGTCGGCGGTGGAGGCGAGATAGCCGTTGCGCCGGGCCGCCCGCACGATCTCCACCGACCAGCCGAGCAGTTCGGCCTCGTCCAGCGCGTCGAGCACCGGCGGCCGGCGCAGGAAGCCGGACAGCCGGTCCACGTCGGCCGGGGACTCCGGCACCGGGAGGGCGGCCGTCTTCTTCGCCGTGGACTTCTTCTTCCCGGCCTGCCCCTCCAGCACGTACGGCTTGACCCGGGTCCGCTTCAGGCCCTTCGTCCACTCCGTCGACGCGATCGACACCGAGCCCGCGGCCAGGCCGAACTGCGCCTCGATCGCCGCGTGGCTGGACGGGATCAGCCCGTACTGCCACTTGGTGGCCGTACGCGGGGAGATCGTGAACGTGTCCGTGCTGCCGTGCACGCCGAACTCCTCGACCCGGCTGGCCGCGTGGAACGCCCCGCAGACATACAGGCAGTCCTCCGGATCGGTGCCGCTCGCCGCGAGATGCTCGCGCATCCGGGTCCACATGTATCGCTCGCGGTCCTCGTCGACCCGGACCCGGGACCCGTCGCCCGGGGCCAGCCGCCGGAACAGGCTGCCGATGAGGAACATGACCTGGCGGTAGGTGTCGTGATCGCTGTCGCCGAGGGGGACCTCGACGTACTGGTGCCACCACTCCGACCAGTGCCGCACCTTGCCGTGCCGCAGCAGGTGCTCCTCCAACTCGGCGAAGCGCGGCCGCAGATCGCCGATCTCGACGCCGACGGCCTCGCTGTGCAGCGCGGCCTCCGCCTCAGGGGCCTCGGCTTCGTCGGCCGCCTCCGCGCCCTCGGCGTCGACGGCCCGCTCGCCGCGGGTGTCCCACTGGAACACATGGTCCGAGGACCGGTCGACCAGGACCAGTTCGACGCCCGGGGTGTCCAGGGCGTAGGCGATGGCCTGGTATTCGGCGGACGCCTCGGTGATCGGCGCCACGACCGACAGCGGCGCCCACTCGGCGGGGAAGCCGTCGGCCTCGCCCGCGAACGCCTGTACGGCCACCGGGAGTCGGCAGTTGCGCAGCTCGGTCAGCAGCGGCGCCATGTCCTCGCACAGCTCCAGATACACCACCTTGGGCTGCTTCTCGCGCAGCCGCCGGGCCATGGCGAGCGCCGAGGCCGGGGAGTGGTGGCAGACCGGGAAGATCTCCAGCGGCTCGCGCACCGCCCGGTCGACGTCGTCGACCATGCCGAGGAGGATGCCCTCCAGAGCGTCGGGACCGCCCGCGAACGTGGCCGCGGCCTCCTGGAGTTGCCCGCGGAGCCCGGTGAAGGACGTGCTCTCCTGGGGGCCGCTCATGACAGGGTGGCGATCGCGTCGCGGCCGCCCTCCAGGAACTCGGGCCAGGAGCCGCCCTGTTCCTTGCTGCGCGGCTCGACCACGCCGTGCAGATACTTGTTGAGGATGGCCAGGTCCTCGGGCTCGCGCCGGGTGAGGGAGCCGACCAGCGAGGAGGCGAGGGTGCGGGCGGTCAGGGCGCGCTCGCCGAAGAAGTTGCTGTGCAGGACGGCGTCCTCCAGCACACCGATCTGCTCGGCCGTCGACAGCGCGGACTCCAGCTTCTCGTCGTCGCTTCCCGCCGCGGCGGCGGAGGCGCGCAGATCGGCGAAGCTCTGGAGCAGCACGTCGAGCAGGGTCGGCGGCACGTCCAGTTCGATCGAGTGGCGGCGCAGCAGCTCCTCGGTGCGGAAGCGGACGATCTCCGCCTCGGCCTTCTTGTTCGTCACCACCGGGATGCGGACGAAGTTGAAGCGCCGCTTCAGCGCGGACGACAGGTCGTTGACGCCCCGGTCGCGGCTGTTGGCCGTGGCGATGATGGAGAACCCGGGCTTGGCGAAGACGATGTTGTCGTCGCCGGCGCCGCTCTCCAGCTCGGGCACGGAGATGTACTTCTCGGAGAGGATCGAGATCAGCGCGTCCTGGACGTCGCTGGTGGAGCGGGTCAGCTCCTCGAAGCGGCCGATGGCGCCGCCCTCCATCGCCGTCATGATCGGCGAGGGGATCATCGACTCCCGCGACTGGCCCTTGGCGATCACCATGGACACGTTCCAGGAGTACTTGATGTGGTCCTCGGTGGTGCCGGCCGTGCCCTGCACCACCAGTGTGGAGTTGCGGCAGATCGCGGCGGACAGCAGCTCGGCCAGCCAGCTCTTGCCGGTGCCGGGGTCACCGATGAGCAGCAGTCCGCGGTCGGAGGCGAGGGTGACGATGGACCGCTCCACGAAGCTGCGGTCGCCGAACCACTTCTGCGAGACCTCCCGGTCCAGGCCGTCGGCCCGCTCGGAGCCGAGGATGAACAGCCGGACCATCTTCGGGGACAGCCGCCAGGAGAACGGCTTGGGGCTGTCGTCGATCGACTCCAGCCAGTCGAGCTCCTCGGCGTACTTGATCTCGGCAGGGGCGCGCAGCAGGTCGGACATGAGGGCGATGCCTTTCGATGGGGTGATCACTACGGGGGCGGACACGGCCCCGTGATCAGGTGAGGAACGTCTTGAGCTCGTGCACGAGCTTCTTGATGTGGCCGGAGATCACCGGCGTGCCGAGGTCCTTGAACTTCTCCCGGAACCACGGGTTGACGCTGCCGCGCCCGGAGCTGGTCACCGAGCCCACAGGGATGAACTTCGCCCCTGAGCGGTGGACGGCGGCCATGCTCTCGAACAGCTCGGTGTGGCGCCACTCGTAGAAGTCGGAGATCCACACCACGACGGTGTTGCGCGGCTCGGCGATCTTCGGCTGGGCGAGCGCCATCGCGACGGTGCCGTCGGTGCCGCCGCCGAGCTGGGTCCGCAGCAGCGTCTCGAACGGGTCGTGCGCCCAGGGCGTGAGGTCCAGCGCCTGGGTGTCGTACGCGATCAGGTGGACGTCCACCTTCGGCAGCCCGGCGAAGATGGACGCCAGGATGGTGCAGTTGACCATCGAGTCGACCATCGAACCCGACTGGTCGACGACGACGATCAGCCGCTGGGGCGTGGTCTTGCGGCTGGTGTGCCGGTAATAGAGGCGGTCGACGTAGAGCCGCTCCTCCTCCGGGCTCCAGTTGGTGAGGTTCTTCCAGATGGTGCGGTCGAGGTCGAGGTTGCGGAACACCCGCTTGGGCGGCACGGACCGGTCGAGCTCACCGACCGAGGCCTTCTCCACCTGGGTGCGCAGCACTTCGGTGACCTCGTCGACGTAACGCCGGATCAGCGCCTTGGCGTTGGCGAGGGCGACACCCGAGAGGTTGTCCTTGTCGCGCAGCAACTGCTCGATCAGGGACATGCTCGGCGTCAGCCGGGAGGCCAGTGCCGGGTCGGCCAGTACCTCGCGCAGGTGCATGCGCTTGACCAGGGAGGCCTCGATGGAACCCAGTTCCGGGCCGATCTCGGGGATGAGCCGGCTGAGGTCGGGCGTGCCGCCGCCGATGGCGGTACCGGTCGGGCTGACACCCCCGCCACCGCCCATGGCGCCCCCGACACCGACCCCACCGCCCCGGCCGCCGCGGAGGTCACCGGGCTTGCAGCCGAGCGCCCGCTCCAGCCAGCCCGCGTCGGACTGCCAGCGCGCCAACTGCTCGGCGGTGACGGTGCCCGAGCCGGTGCTGAAGACGTTCAGCAGCACCTTCGACACCAGGGCCGCGCGCCGCACCTCGGCGGCCCGGTCGCGCTCCCCGTCCGCGTCGGCTCCGGGCGTCATCAGCCCGTCGAACTCGGCGGCCAGCTCCGGGTGCCGCTGCACCACGGACTCCACCGACGCCCCCGGGTCGAGCAGCGCGGGCGGCAGGCCGATGTCCTCCACGACGGCCACACTCGCCGACTCCAGACTCGCCTGCTCCTCGGGGTCGAAGAGCCGGGCCAGCAGCCGCCAGTACAGCACCTGCCGCCGGTTCTCGTCCGGAACGGGCTCCGGGTTCTCCTGCACGGTTGGCTCGCTCATTTCCGCAGCAGCCTCCCCGCCCGCTCCCGCAGCACGGTCACCGCGTCGGTCGCGGCCTTCTCGGCCCGCACCCCGGCCTTGTCGGTCGTGCCCCCGGCCCAAGCCCCGGCGTGCACGGCCACGGGCTTCTTGCGCACCGTGCGCTCCACCGCGAGCGGCTGGATCAGGAACTCCCCGGCGTTCCAGCGCAGCAGCCCGAAGCAGGCACCGGAACCGGCGACGGCGTCCGGGGTGAGCGGACCGGCGGCCGGAACCCGCCCGGTGTCGACGGCGAGCCGCTCCCCGGCGACCTGGAACGCCACCGTGCCGTCGTCCTCCGCCGTGTCCACGGCGTACCCCTCCAGCAGGACGGGCACGGCGATCCGGGCCGGATGCCGGTCGAGCGGCGCGGTCGCGCAGGCGACGGCCGCGGGCAGCGCCACCCGCGCGGTGGTGAAGATGTCGGCGGGCTCGCCCGACCGGGCGCGGCCGTCGTCCCACATCAGGTCGCCCTCTCCGGTGAGGGGCATCGCGTCGACCTCCATGGCGCGCCCCTCGCCGACGGCCGTCAGCAGCGACATGTGCGGCCGCAGCAGCTGCCACAGCCCCGCCCCGACGACGGTGTCGGGCTTCGGCGCGGACACCCCGGCCCGCACCAGCCGCGCCGGCCCGCCGTCGGCGGGCTCGAACACCGCGTGCACCTGGGCCTGTACGGCGGTGGCGTGCTCCTGCACGTCGACCCCGAGCGGCAGCAGCCGCCCGGTCACCTCGGTGACGTCGGCCGAGCCGCTCGCGCCGGGCACCGTGAGCAGCATGGCCCGCGACCACAGATCGGCCCACCGCCGTACCGGAACCCGCTCCAGGGTCGCCCCCGGACAGGACGCGGCGAGTTCGGCGGCGAACCCGTCGAGCAGCGTGGCCAGTCGGCGCAGGGACAGCTCGGGCAGCATCGCGGAGACGACGGGCGCGGCGCCGCCGACGAGCTCGTGATCGATGCCCTGCCATCCGGCACGCGCCAGATCGCACAGCCAACTCCGGGCCGCCGCCAGCAGATTGACCGCGGGCTCCACACCCGCGACCGCACCCGGGGCCTCCTCGGCCCGGTTCCGTCCGACGGCCTCCTCGGCCCGCGCGACGAGGGCGTCGTGCACCGAACCCAGCAGCGCGGTGCGAGCGGCCGCGAGCGCGACGAAGTCGTCCTCGCCCGCGGCACCGGCCGCCGTCCGCTCGGCCGCCTCCGCGAGGCGTGCGGCCAGCGGCGACCCGGCGACGGCGTCGGCGAGCGCGGCCAGGCCGGCCGCGTGGGCGGGCGCTGGTCGCAGCAGACCGGCGACCAGCGCCTCGTCGAACCCGTCGACCGCGGCGAGGGCCTCGTCCAGACCGTCGACGGGACCGGTCAGCAGTTCCGTACGCATCAGGCGGCCCCGGTGGTCGGGAACCACTGCATCTCGGGCAACGGGGCGGTGCTCGGCGCCAGTTCGAGATAGGCCAGCTGCCGCAGGAACCGGCTGAACACCTGCGCCGCCGCCGAACTGTCGGCCTGCCCGGGGTGGGTGGAGGTCATGGCATCGAGGACCGCGTTCGCGTCACCGGCGGCCTCGACCCTCAGATACCGCGCCACACGCTCGACGCCGTACTGGAGCACGGCCTCACCGACGAGCGCGCGGATGTGATTGCAGAACCACCCGCGCGCCCCGCCGCAGGGCCGGTTGTTGTTGGTGCTGCAAGCAAAGGCGTACGACCCCGCCGCGACCGACGACACATAGACCCGCCCGATGTCCGACCCACTGGACACCACCCCTTGCAACCGTCCGTCCGCCAGTTCCACGAACGGCACCTTGGCGAGCTTCCGCGGTCGGGCGGGCGGCACCACCCGCACCGTGCTCGACTTCTCCCAGACCGACAACACACCACTCCCATGCATGCCAAAGGGGACGTCCTCGCCAGAGCGGCGGGACATCCAGAAACCTACTGGGAGCCACTGACATCGCAGTCCGGAACGACGGCACGGACGGGTGGGTCAGGCTTCCGGCGGCCGCCACCCCAGCGCCCGCGAGATTCCCCGCGCCGCGATCCGCACGGCCGGGGCCAGCACCGGGACCTGGGCGTCCGCCTCGGGCACCACCACCGACACGGCCGCGACCACCGCGCCACCGGGACCGCGCACCGCGGCGGCCACCGACAGCGCGTCGTCGGTGACCTGACGGCTGCTCACCGCCACACCCGTGCGCCGCACCTCGGCCAGCTCGCGACGGAGCCGGACCGGGTCGGTGATGGTGTACGGGGTGAAGGCGGCCAAGGGACCCGCGCAGTACTCCTCCTGCCGGGCGGGCTCGTCATGGGCCAGCAACGCCAGGCCCACGCCGGTGGCGTGCAGGGGCCAACGCGCACCGACCCGGATGTGCACGCCCACCGCCGAACGCCCCGACAGCCACTCGATGTAGACGACCTCCCCGCCGTCCCGCACCGCCAACTGCACGTTCTCATGGGTGGCTTCGTACAGATCCTCCAGATACGGCAGTGCCACCTGTCGCAGCGCCAGCCCGCGCGGTGCCAGCGCCGCCACCTCCCACAGCCTGAGCCCCACGTGGTAGACGCCGGAGGGATCGCGCTCCAGGGCGCCCCACTCGGTGAGGGCGCCCACCAGCCGGTGCGCGGTGGTCAGGCTCAGTCCGGCCCGTCGGCTGATGTCCGTCAGGCTCAGGGCCGGGTGCTCGTGGTCGAAGGCGGCGAGCACGGACAGCAGCCGGTCGGGCGCGGAGCGAGGCGTCATGGCCGGGCGTCTCCCGGATGGGCGAGGTCGTAGGGGCGAGGGTAGGGGGCGGGCCGGTATGCGGAGTAGCGGGCGCCCGTGGCCGGATCCTCCTGCTGAGCAAGGGAGTTGAGCTCTGTCGGTGACACGTCCCAGTGGCCCGTGTCCAGCCGGGACTCCAGGGCTCGCAGGGCGCCCAGCATCTCACCCGGGGTGAAAGTGCAGTGGCCCGGCGCGGCCACATAGGCCTGCGCCAGCAGTCGGCCCGCCCCTGCCGCGGTGGCGGCTCTGCGGTAGGCGCTCTCCGACTGCACGGGGATCAGGGTGTCGCCGGTGGTGTGGATGTTCAACTGGGGGTCGGTGAGACGCCCCTTGAAGACGCTGGTGTCCCGCATCCACCGTACGGCCGAGGCATCGGCTCTGATGCGGGGTGCGCGGTTGAGGGACGCGAGGTCGGTGCCCAGGGACGCGCCCGCCTCCTTGTAGAGGTCGGCCACCTCCTTGTGGAACGGCGAGCGGCGGAGCATCGCCGTGTAGTCCACGCCCGTGTTCCAGGACGGGTTGCCGCCCGCCCTGCTCTCCGCCTCCTGGCGCCAGCTGAAGGCGGGGAGTTGGATGAGCCCCGCGATGTCGTCGGCGGGGATGTTGTGCAGGGCCGCGGCGAGGGCGATGCGGGCGCGGCCCTCCGGAGTCTCCTGCGCGGCCGTGATCTCGGCGCCCAGGGTCCTCGCGGCGTTCTGCGCCTCGGCCCGGTCGGTGAATCCGGTGAGCGGGACGTCCGTGCCGAGCAGGGTCTTCAGCGCGAACACCGGGTCCAGCGTGCTGTTCCAGTTCGCCACCCCGCCCTGCACCAGACCGCACATCGACAGCGAGCCGTCGAAGCGGCCGGCGTGGCGTTCGGCGAGGGTGGTCGTCACCAGACCGCCGTAGGAGGTGCCCCAGGCCAGGGTGCGGTCGGCCGCGCCGAACTTCTCCGTGAACACGTCGAGCGTGCCGAGCTGGTCGGGCACCGCCTCGGTGACGGACCAGCCGGTGGTGGCGTAGGAGGAGCCGATGAGGGCGTATCCCTGTTCCAGGAGCTTGTCCCGGGTGGCCGAATCCGGCGCGTTCTGGGGCGGGTTGGGCCATCCGGCGGCCCGGTAGCCGTGGCTGTACAGCAGGACCGTGCCGTTCCAGTCGGCCGGGACGTCCATCAAGTAGGTGGCGCCCGAGGGGAGTTGGCCCTCCAGGTGGGTGTCCGAGGCGGGCAGAGCGGCGGCTGTGGTCAGGGTGACCGCCAGTGCGACGACGACAAGTGTTCTCAACGGGGTGTCCCTTCCGGGGTGGGGGTCGCGGAACGGATCGTGCCGGGTTCCAGAGTGTCGGTGTGCGTCTCGCGGATCCGCCACACCGTCAGCGCGGTGATCGCGGCGCCGCAGCACAGCAGCAGGGAGACGGGCGTGCTGCCACCGCCGTTGGAGGCGAGCAGCCCGCTCGCGATCAGCGGGGAGAAGCCCGCGCCGACCAGGGTGGCCGCCTGGTAGCCGAGGGAGGCGCCGGTGTAGCGGACCCGGGTGCCGAACATCTCGGTGAGCAGGGCGCCCAGCGGGCCGTACATCGTGGACTGGGCCACGCCGTGACCGAGTGCGAGGGCGAGGATCAGCAGCCCGGGGGAGCCGGAGTCGACGAGCGCGAGGACCGGGAAGGCGAGCGCTGCGGAGGCGAGGGCGCCGGTCAGCACCACGGGCCGACGGCCCACCCGGTCGGACAGCGCGGAGGCGGTGGGCAGGACCAGCAGGGCGACGGCGGAGGCGACGGTCACCGCGGTGAGGACCTGCGGGCGGCTGTAGCCCTCATCGACGGCGTACGAGATCATGAAACTGGTCAGCAGGGACTGCGCGGTGAACGCGCCGATGCCGACACACGCCGCCAGCACCACCGGCTTCGGGCGCCGCAACACCTCCAGCACGGGCGGCCGTTCGCGCGGCGCGGGCTTGGTGAACAGCGGGCTCTCCGCGACCTTGAGCCGGACGAACAGGCCGACGCCCAGCAGCACGACGCTCAGCAGGAACGGCACCCGCCAGCCCCAGGAGCGGAAGTCGTCGTCGGGCAGCGCGGAGACCAGGGTGACGACCCCGGCCGAGAGCAAGGAGCCGAGCGGCGCCCCGAGTTGGGTGAAGCTGGACCACAGTCCGCGCCGGGTGCCCTGGGTGCGTTCGGCGTGCTCGACGACCATCAGGGTGGCGCCGCCCCACTCACCGCCGATCGCGACGCCCTGCACCACGCGGAGCAGGACCAGCAGCACGGGCGCCCAGACGCCGATCGCGTCGTAGGTGGGCAGCAGGCCGATCAGGAAACTGCCGCTGCCCATCAGGAGCATGGTCAGCAGCATCATCGACTTACGGCCGACCCGGTCGCCGAAGTGGCCGAAGAGGATGCCGCCGAGGGGACGCGCCAGATATCCGGCGGCGAAGGTGCCGAAGGCGGCGACGGTGCCGACGGCGGGGTCGGCTTCGGGGAAGAACAGGTCGCCGAAGACCAGCGCGGCGACCGTGCCGTAGACGAGGAAGTCGTAGAACTCGACGGCCGTGCCGAGCAGGCCGGAGAGGGCGACGGTGCGCAACTGCCGGGATTCCGGGGTCGGCTGAGGGGATGGCTGCACGGGGAGCTCCCTGGGGACGAGGGGCGGGATGCCCCCGTGAAGTTAGGCAGCTCCTGTGCGGCCGTCAATCATTTGCACAACATCAGTTCGTCGGCTTCTCCTCGGCGATCCGCAGCAGGAGGGCGTGCAGGGTCTCCCGCTCCCGCGCGTCGAGCGGCCCCAGCAGCTCGCCCGAGACCCGCAGTGCCGACTCGTCGGTGTCGCGGAGGAAGGCGCGCCCGGCCTCGGTCGGGACGACGATGCGGCTGCGGCGGTCGTCGGGGGCGGGGCGGCGCTCGGCGAAGCCCAGCTTCTCCAGGTCGTCGACCAGGCCGACGATCGCGCTCGGGTCGTAGCCGAGCCGGGCGCTCAGCTCCCGCTGGAGGGCGCCTTCGCCGGTGGCGAGGAAGCGCAGCACCGCATAGTGGCGCAGCCGCAGTCCGGACTCCTGGAGGCAGGCGTTGAACAGCTGGCCGGAGCGCAGGCCCAGGCGGTAGAGCAGGTAGCCCGTGTCCGCGTGCAGTTCACGCATCCAGGGCTCGTTCGCGTCGATGGCGGTCGTCTTCATGGCCCCAGTCTTTCGCAGTCGGCGGTTGGGGACAACTATTGACGTCACCAATTATTGCTCTTAGCTTCGATCTCCGTCACGTCACACCATCTCGCGAAGGGATTCGCCCGTGCCCAGCATCGATCTCACCGGCAAGGTCGCCGTCGTCACCGGCAGCGGCCGGGGCCTCGGCCTCGCCTACGCGCACGCCCTGGCCGCCCACGGCGCCTCGGTCGTCGTCAACGACCTCGACGAGGCGATCGCCGCGCAGGCCGCGAAGTCGATCACCGAGGCGGGCGGCACGGCCGTCGCCGAGACCGTCGCGGTCGGTACGGCCGAGGCCGCGGACCGGCTCGTCGGGCGGGCCGTCGCCGAGTACGGACGGCTGGACGTCCTCGTCACCAACGCCGGCATCCTGCGCGACAAGGTGCTGTGGAAGATGACCGACGACGACTTCGACGCCGTGGTCAGCACCCATCTGCGGGGCACCTTCACCTGCGCCCGTGCCGCCGCCGTCCGGATGCGCGAGCAGGGCGAGGGCGGCAGCCTGATCCTGGTCGGCTCCCCGGCCGGGCAGCGCGGCAACTTCGGGCAGACCAACTACGCGGCGGCCAAGGCGGGCATCGCCGCGATGGCCCGTACCTGGTCGATGGAACTGGCCCGCGCGGGGATCACCGTCAACGCGATCGTGCCGGTCGCCGCGACCGCGATGACCGAGACCATCCCCGCCTTCGCGCCCTACGTGGAGGCGCTGCGGGCCGGCGAGCCGCTCCCCGGCTTCCTCCGCAAGGGCGAGGGCTTCGGCACCCCCGAGGACTGCGCGGCCCTCGTCCCCTTCCTGGCCTCCGCCGCGGCCCGGGAGATCACCGGTCAGTGCATCGCCATCGGCGGCGACAAGGTGGCACTCTGGTCGCATCCGCAGGAGATCAGCACGGCCTACGCCGACGGCGGCTGGACCCCCGAAACCCTCGCCGACGCCTGGTCGGCCTCGGTCGGCGCCGAACTCCAGTCGGTCGGCATCCCGGCGCCGAAGCTCCCGGAGGCGTGATGGACCCCGACAAGCTGGTCGCGATCGACGTCCACACCCACGCCGAGGTCTCCTCCCGGGGGCACTCCTCGCTCGCCGACGACCTGCACGACGCCTCCTCCGCCTACTTCAAGGTCGAGGGCAAGCGGAAGCCGACGCTGGAGGAGACTGCCGCCTACTACCGGGAGCGGAACATGGCCGCCGTGATCTTCACGGTGGACGCCGAGTCCGCCACCGGTACCCCGCCGGTCCCGAACGAGGAGGTCGCCGAGGCCGCGGCCGCCAACTCCGACGTCCTCATCCCCTTCGCCTCCATCGACCCGTTCCGCGGCAGGGCGGGCGTGCAGCAGGCCCGCCGGCTGGTCGAGGAGTACGGGGTGAAGGGGTTCAAGTTCCACCCCAGCATCCAGGGCTTCTTCCCCGACGACCGCGCGGTGGCGTACGGCCTCTACGAGCTGATCGAGGAGACCGGCACGATCGCCCTCTTCCACACCGGGCAGACCGGCATCGGCGCCGGAGTCCCCGGCGGGGGCGGGATCCGGCTGAAGTACTCCAACCCGCTCCACATCGACGACGTGGCCGCCGACTTCCCGCACCTGAAGATCATCCTGGCGCACCCCTCCTTCCCCTGGCAGGACGAGGCCCTCGCCGTCGCCACCCACAAGCCCGGCGTGCACATCGACCTGTCCGGCTGGTCGCCGAAGTACTTCCCGCCGCAGCTCGTGCGGTACGCCAACACCCTGCTCAAGGACAAGGTCCTCTTCGGCTCGGACTTCCCCGTCCTCACCCCCGATCGCTGGCTCGCCGACTTCGCGAAGCTGGAGATCAAGGACGAGGTCAGGCCGAAGATCCTCAAGGAGAACGCCGCCCGACTTCTCGGGCTGAAGACACCGTAAAGGGGCGCCCGATGCGCAACGAGGGAACCGGCTCATGGCCCGCACGCCGGGCCCGCAAGACCCCGCACCGCACCGCCCTGGTCCACGGCGACACGACCCGGACGTACGCCGAACTGCACGACCGCGTCACCCGGCTCGCCCACGCCCTGCGCGCCCGGGGCCTGCGCCGCGGCGACCGGATCGCCTACCTCGGCCCCAACCACCCCTCCTACCTGGAGACCCTGTTCGCCGCGGGCACCCTGGGCGCGGTCTTCGTCCCGCTCAACACCCGCCTCGCCGGACCGGAGATCGCCTACCAGCTCACCGACTCCGGTGCCAAGGCACTGATCCACGGCCCCTCGCACACCGCCCTCGTCGCCGGGCTCCCGGGCAGCACGGATGTCCGGCTGTACGTCGAAGTGGGCCCTGAATACGAGGAGTTGCTGGCCTCATCGGAAGGCGACCCCATCGACGAGCCGGTCGCCCCCGACGACACCTGCGTCATCATGTACACCTCGGGCACGACCGGTCGCCCCAAGGGCGCGATGCTCACCCACGCCAACCTCACCTGGAACGCGATCAACGTCCTGATCGACCACGATCTGACGGCCGGTGAACGCGCCCTGGTCTCCGCCCCGTTGTTCCACACGGCGGCGCTGAACATGCTGACGCTGCCGGTCCTGCTCAAGGGCGGCACCTGCGTCCTGACCGAGTCGTTCGACCCGGCGGCCACCTTGGAGCTGATCCAACAGCACCGGATCACCTTCATGTTCGGGGTGCCGACCATGTTCGAGCAGCTGGCCCGGCACCCGCGCTGGGCCGACGCCGACCTGTCCTCGCTGCGGATCCTCACCTGCGGCGGCTCCCCGGTGCCGACGCCCCTGATCGCCGCGTACCAGCAGCGCGGCCTCACCTTCCTCCAGGGCTACGGCATGACCGAGGCCTCGCCCGGAACGCTGTTCCTGGACGCCGAGCACGCCGTGCGCAAGGCGGGCTCGGCCGGGGTGCCGCACTTCTTCAGCGACGTACGGGTCGTGCGTCCTGACCTGGCGCCCGTCGACGCGGGAGAAGCCGGCGAGATCATCGTCCGCGGACCGCATGTCATGCCCGGCTACTGGGGCCTGCCCGAGGAGACCGCCGCCGCCTTCACCGACGGCTGGTTCCGCAGCGGGGACGCGGCCCGGGTAGACGAGGACGGGTACGTCTTCATCGTCGACCGCATCAAGGACATGATCATCTCGGGCGGCGAGAACATCTACCCCGCCGAGATCGAGGATCTGCTCCTCGCCCACCCGGACATCGACGAGTGCGCGGTCATCGGCGTGCCCGACGACAAGTGGGGCGAGGTCCCGCGCGCGGTCGTCGTCCCCCGCGAGGGCGCCTCACCCGACCCGGACGAGATCCTCGCCTCCCTCTCCGGTCGCCTCGCCAAGTACAAGATCCCCAAATCGGTGGTCCTCGCGGACGAACTCCCGCGCACCGCCTCCGGAAAGCTCCTCAAGTCCCGTGTCCGCAGTCGGTACGGAAACAAGTAAGGAACCCCATGAGCATCACCGTGAACGGCCTCGACGCACTGAAGAAGCTCGCCGGGAACGACCTCGGCACCAGCGAGTGGATCGAGGTCACCCAGGACCGCATCGACACCTTCGCCGACGCGACGGGGGACCACCAGTGGATCCATGTGGACCCGGAGCGGGCCGCGGCGGGACCCTTCGGTGCTCCCATTGCCCACGGCTATCTGACCCTTTCGCTCTTCATCCCGCTCTTCACCGAGCTGCTCGACGTCCAGGGCGTCGCCACGAAGGTCAACTACGGTCTGGACAAGGTGCGTTTCCCGGCGCCGGTGAAGGTCGGCTCGCGCATCCGCCTGACCGGAAAGCTCGCCGAGGTCACCGAGGTGCCCGGTGGGGTGCAGATCGCCGTGGACGGCACGATCGAGATCGAGGACGGCCCGAAGCCCGCGGCCGTGCTGCGCAGCCTGTCGAGGTTCTACGCCTGATCCGCGGGCGAAGGCGCCGGGTCCTCGCGCACCGGCACCAGGTCGAGGAGTCGCTCCGCCGCCGCGTCAGCCAGCGGGGTCAGTCGCTCATGGACGGAGCGGAACGTCTTCTCGGCCCGGTCCGCCGGCCAGTCCTCGGGCAGATGGCGCACCGGCAGCCGGGGGTCGCGGCGGATCAGCCGCAGCCACTCCGCCTGGAGCCGCAGTCGTAGGGCGAGCGCGTCGTCGGCGTCCGGGGGGTCCGTCTCCCACGGCAGCCAGCGGGACCTGAACGCCTCGTAGCGGGCGGCGAGTTCGGACAGTTCCCAGGTCTCCTCGATCATCGCGCCGATATCGGTGCCGGAGTCCGCGTGCGCGCGGAAGACCTTCACATGGGCGGACAGGCCCAACTCGGCGACCAGGGACGACACATCGACCTCGCCCGGGGCGATCCACAGGCCGTTGAACAGCGGTCCGAAGCCGCTCCAGGTGAGCTGGGAGCGCAGATCGTGGCGCTGGCGCTGCCAGGACTCCGGCAGTGAGAAGCCGAGCAGGGTCCAGGTGCCGTCCCACTGCCGGTTGACCGCGCCGGTGTGCCAGATCCGGCGTTCGCCGTCGCGCAGGACGGAGGTGGAGCGGTCGGTCAGCCCGAAGTACATGCGGCGCCCCTCGCGCTGGCGGCGCAGCAGGCCCCGGTTCACCATCCGGGTCAGCGTCGAGCGCGTCGCCTGCTCGCCGACGCCCGCGCGGCCCAGCACGTCGATCACGCTGCCCGAGTACACGCAGACGTCCCGGCCGAGCACCTGCTCGCCCAGGAACGTCAGCATGAGGGACTGGGGCCGCAGCGACTCTTCCGTGGTCACGCGGCCACCGTAACCCGAGGTGGATCAGTTGGTGACCTGCCGGTACGAGTACACGGTCGTCGACACCGCGCACACCCCGGGCTGGATCACCTCGGCGCGCAGGGCGCCGCTCTTCGCGTCGTAGTCCACGCCCTCGGTCTCGAAGGTGCCCGTGCACAGGCTGCGCTGCGGGATGGCGAACAGGGACTTCACCGCGCCGGTGATCGGCTGGCCGTCCAGCTTGCGGGGCAGGTCGACCTGGAGGAGCGGGTGGATCTCCGGGAAGAGCGAGCCGGTGGCGTCGTTGGAGGCGCACACCAGACGGGTGTCCGTGACGAAGTCACAGCCCTGGATGTCGCGTACCGGCTTGTCCAGGGTGATCTGCCAGGCCTCCTTCAGCTCCCCGCCGGTGGGCGGGGTGGACGGGTTGAGCAGCGGGGTGGGGAAGACCTGGAGGCGGTTCTGGTCGCCCCACTCGCCCGACACCATCCACTGCCCGTCCGGGGAGACGGTCGCGAAGGAGTTGTTCAGCTTCTCGCCCGGGTTGAGCTGATGGACGTACTCGTAGCGCTTCCCGGCCGGCGTGGTCACCGCGAACATCTTGGAGGTGGCGGTGTCCGGGCCCTGGTAGGCGTCGAAGACATGGCCCTCGGCGATGTCCGGGTCGCCGACGTGGTTCCAGCCCTTGATCCGCAGCGACAGGGGTATGTCGATGAGCCCCCGGTACAGCAGCGAGCCGTCGGCCCGGCTGGCCAGACCCTGTCCACCGCCCAGGGTGTCGGTGTACGCCGTGCCGGACTCCTCCCAGTGTGGGTCACCGGCCGCCGAGGCCGTGCCGACACCGAGCGCGAACGCACCGAACAGAGCCGCCAGACAGGTCAGTTGACGCTTCATCAGGCACCCTTCACATCGACGAATACGGGGTTGGAATAGAACCACGTATCGGCCCACGGGTCACCGTTGCCGGGATCGTGGACGACCGGCCCGTGCGGGTCGACCGCCGCGCCGAGGTACCCGGCGCCGTGCCGGCTGCCGTCGCTGCCGCGCAGCCGGACGTAGAAGGACTCGTCCCCGGCGACCAGCGGGATGTGCAGGGTGTACGTCCCCTTGCGGCCGCTGACGTCCCGTGTGTGGACGACCTTGGTGTCCGGCGCCCGCCAGCCGTCCCGGTCGGCGGCGGGGCCGCGCACCGCGCCCCGGATGACGTCCACATGCGCCAACTCGGGCAGGATTCCCAGCGGGTTGGGGCGGGAGGCGCTGGTCACCGTGACACTGAGGGTGAGCCGCTCGCCCTTGCGGACGCGGAGGCGGCCACCCAGGGTGACGCCCCGGCCGTGGTCGCAGTCCCGCTTCAGCCGGACCTCCAGACCGTCCAGCAGATGCCCGTGGTCCAGCCAGACCCGGCCCGCGCGCAGGCCCGCCATCACCGAGCGGTAGCCGTAGCGGGTCACGCCGACGTGGGTGCGGGAGAACTGGCCGGGCCAGAAGTCGCTGCCGGGCTGCGGGGTGCCGGTGTTCACCGGGTCGGGCAGCCGGCCGGTGTTGTCGAAGTTCTGCCCCGGCAGCCAGTCCCCGTTCTTCCAGGTGTCGAAGACGATCCGGTGGGCGTCGGAGTTGGTGGTGATGGAGAACAGGCGGCCCTCCGCCAGCATCGCGTCCCACAGCCCGCCGACGGTCGCCGTCGCCCAGTCGAAACCGCCGTAGGTGCGGTACGCGTCCGCCGGATACCCCGGCCAGGACTGCGCGGACGGCTGGTTCTCGTACTCGCCGCGGATGCTGTTGCTGCCGCGCCAGCCGGGGAGCGCGGCGCCCTGGGCGCCCGGTGCGCCCTCCATGCCGATCATGATCTCGGGGGCCGCGTCCCGCCAGCCCCGCAGCTCGTGCGGGGAGTCGATGCCCAGGCGCATGGGGTGGTTGGCGAGGACGAGGACGTCGTCGATGTATCCGGTGCGGCGCTGCTCGGCCAGCCACTGGATCGCCTTGAGGGCGTGTGCCTCGTTGCGGGCCGTGTCCGCGGCGCCGGTGGCGCCCTCGGTGTACCCGAGCAGCTTGCCGTCGTAGAGGCTCTCGAACCGGGTGAGCAGATCGACCTCGTGGCGGCCGGGAGCCGTGAAGACCGTGCAGTGCTCGGCGGCCGGGATGTACCACTCCAGGCCCTGGAAGATCAGCTGGCGCGGGTTCTCGGCGCGGGCCCGGAGGATCTCCTGGTGCTCCAGCGGGGCGCCGTACTTCGCGTGCCCGAAGTTGGAGTGCTCGGTGAACACCATCCAGTCCAGGCCGTACTCGGCGCCCGCTGCGGCGAGTTGGGAGAACGTGTACTTGGCGTCATGGCTGTACACGGTGTGGATGTGGTGGTCGCCTACGAGGTAGGCGAGCCGCGGGTCGTCACCGCCGAGGGGCTGCGCGGAGGCCGTCGCGGGTATGGCGGCCCCGAGGGCGAAGGCGGCGCCGAACAGGCCCGCGCCGCGCAGGAGTCCGCGCCGGGACAAGCCCTGCGGGTCGAGCGCCTCGGCGGATACGGACGGGTCGGCCCAGACGGGCAGCTGCTGGTCGTTCACGGAAGGTCGTCCCTTTCGCCGGGCGGTGCTGGGAGATGCGGGAGGTCAGTGGTTCATGAACGACGTGACGGGCAGCGCCCGTCCGACGATCCGGACGTCGCCGAGACGGCCGTAGAGGATCTGGTCGATCCGGCCGCCGTACTCGTAGCCGCCGAGCAGCCAGGGGAGGCCGACCGTGGTGAGGCCGACGGCGGGGGCGTGCGGGTTGCGGGCGACCGGGCAGCCCTGGACGTACATCGTGGTGTGGCTGCCGTCGTTGACGACGGCGAGGTGCCACCAGCGCTCGCGGGCCGTCTCGTCGCCCCAATTGGTGGCGATGCCCTGCTGGTTGAGCGGGCGTACGGCCCACTGCGGGCCGGGTCCGTCGGAGATCGAGAGCGTGGCGAGCGGCTCGTCGGGGTCGCCCTCGGTCTTCCCGGCCGCCCCGCCGGTGCCGGTACGACTGACCAGTCCGGCCCAGGCGTTGCGCGACGCGGTCCAGTCGGCGGGCAGCCAGTAGAACGCCTCGATGGTGTAACCGGCCTTGAAAGTCGCGGAGTTGAGCGGAGCGCCGTCGACCGTGCGGAGGTAGGCGCCCGTCAGCGGGGGCTTGCCGCCCCGGAAGTACACGCTGCCGTGCCCCGGTTGGTCGGGGTGGTGGGCGGTGGACCACGTCAGCGCGCCCTCGCCGACCGTGACCGGCGTCAGGTCGTTGCCGTTCCCGGACAGGTCGCGGACCGTGCCCGCGACCGGCGCGCCCTCCTCGTGCCCGTCGAACCGCCAGTAGGCGAGCGTCCCGCGCACCAGCATTTTGGACGCGGGCCGGGACGGCCGCTCGGGCACCGGCGCGAACCCGGCGAACCGCTCGGCGAAGTCGATGTCGACGGAGAAGCGGTCCGCGGCACCGGACAGCTCCATCTCCTGCCGCTCCAGCTCGTTGAGCCCCTTCGCGGCCCGGCCGAGGATCCACGGCGACAGCGTCTCGACGTCGATCGTGTTCCGGTCCAGGTCGAAATGGTAGAGACGGATCATCGCCGCGCCGCCGAAGTAACGGTTCTGGTAGTTCGTCAGATGCAGGTGGACGTCGTTCCCGGCGGCGTTCTCGCGGACCGCGCGGGCGGCGGGCCAGTAGTGGCCGTTGAGGGTGAGGAAGATCTGGTCGTGGTCCTTGACCAGCCTGTCCCACAGTTGCTGCCCGTAGGAGGACAACGCGTCGTCGCCGTGGACCAGTTCGTGCGTGGTGAGGATGACGGGCTTGGTGGGGTGCTGGGCGAGGACGTCCTTCGCCCAGGCGTAACCCTGGTCCGACAGCCGCCAGTCCAGGGCGAGCACGAGCCACTCGCGCCCGGCCGCCTTGAAGACGTGGAAGGTGTTGTAGCCGCCCGGGGAGGCCCCGCCGAAGGTCGGGCTGCCCTGGAAGCGGTCCGGTCCGAAGACGTCCAGGTACGGGGTCGTACCGCGCTGGTCGGTGGTGGAGGAGCGGACGTCGTGGTTGCCCGCCAGCACGCTGTAGCCGACCCCGCGGCGGTCCAGCAGCTCGAACGCCTCGCCGATCGCCTCGCATTCGGCCCGGGAGCCGTTCTCGGTCAGATCACCCAGGTGGGACAGGAAGACGACGTTGTCATCGCGCCCGTGCTCCAGCAGATAGCGCAACGACGCCTCGACCGGCGCCGCGTTGATGCTCGGCCCGTCGAAGAGGTACTGGGTATCGGGCATCACGGCCAGCGTGAAGCGACGGCTCTCGGTGTCGGGCCGCCACCCACGCCCGGCCGGGGCCGCTTCGGCGACGGCCGGGATCGTGACGGCGGTGGCCGCGGCGCCGATCAGCGCGGTGGCCCTGAGGAAGTTGCGTCGGCCGGCGTCGGCGCAGGCGGACTCCTGCCCAGGCTCGTGCGAGGTGCACACATCGTCTCCGGTGTGAGGGAAGTCGTGTTCGGGGATCAGCGGGCGGCGGGGTCGACGGGGACCGGGACAGCGATCAACCGGCGACGGTCGGCAGGGACTGGTTCAGCAGGGACCGGATCAGCAGGGAAAGGGGCAGCAGCCCCTCCGCGTCGACCTCGACGGGCGCCGCCCGCAGCCGCAGCCTGGGCGCGCAGACCTCCGTGCCGCGCGGTCCCCACGGTTCGTCGTCTTTCGTGGTCACCCGGAGCGTCACCCAGATCTCGCCCCCGCCGCGGGGCAGCGTGAACGGCAGCGGCATCGCGGCCGTCTCGCCGGGCCGCAGTTCGGGCAGCTCGGCCGGGGCGGTGAGCGTACGGCCGTCCGCGAGGGTCAGTTCCCAGCGGGCGGTGAGCCAGTCCAGGCCCCTGAAGCACCGGTGGTTCTGCACCACCAGGCCCTCGTGGCGGAACGATCGCAACCGCACCGGAGCGGTGAGCTCCCGGTGCTCGTACACGCGTCTGCCGTCTGTCACGCGCCGCACGATTCCGTGGCCCCAGAACCACCGGATGAAGCCGCCCTGAAGACCTGGCGTTGACTCGATGGCGGCCCAGTGATCGGCGAACGTGCCGTCGACCGCGCCGGGCGCGACTCGGGTGAGAGCCTGTAGGAGGCCAGGCGCCGACGCGATCGTGGCAGGAAAGGTGCAGACGTGAAACTGACGATTCTGGGCGGCGGCGGATTCCGGGTGCCGCTCGTGTACGGGGCGCTGCTGACGGACCGCCGCGAAGGACGCGTGACCCAGGTCGTCCTGCACGACCTGGACCCCCGACGGCTCTCCGCCGTGACGCGGGTACTGGCCGAGCAGGCCGCCGAGATTCCCGACGCGCCCGCGGTCACCGCCACCACCGACCTCGACGAGGCCCTGCGCGGCGCCGACTTCGTCTTCTCCGCGATCCGCGTCGGCGGCCTGGAGGGGCGCGCGAACGACGAGCGGGTGGCGCTCGCCGAGGGCGTCCTCGGCCAGGAGACGGTCGGTGCCGGTGGCATCGCCTACGGCCTGCGGACCGTCCCGGTGGCCGTGGACATCGCCCGGCGCGTGGCCCGGCTCGCGCCGGACGCATGGGTCATCAACTTCACCAACCCCGCGGGCCTGGTCACCGAGGCCATGTCCCGCCACCTGGGCAACCGCGTCATCGGCATCTGCGACTCACCGGTCGGCCTCGGCCGCCGTATCGCCCGCGTCCTCGGCGTGAAGAACCCGGCCGAGGCCTGGATCGACTACGTCGGTCTCAACCATCTCGGCTGGGTACGCGGACTGCGCGTCGCCGGCCGCGACGAACTCCCGCGGCTGCTCGCCGACCCCGCCCTGCTCGGTTCCTTCGAGGAGGGCAAGCTCTTCGGCGCCGAGTGGCTGCGCTCCCTCGGCGCGATCCCCAACGAGTACCTGCACTACTACTACTTCAACCGCGAGGCGGTCCGCGCCTACCAGGAGGCCGAGCAGACCCGCGGCGCCTTCCTGCGCGACCAACAGGCCCGGTTCTACGACGAGATGGCCGACCCGGGCGCGTCCGCCCTGCTCAGCTGGGACCGCACCCGCGCCGAGCGCGAGGCCACCTACATGGCGGAGAACCGGGAGACCGCGGGCGCCGGGGAGCGCGACGCCGACGACCTCTCGGGCGGCTACGAGAAGGTCGCCCTCGCCCTGATGCGGGCCATCGCCCGCGACGAGCGCACCACCCTGATCCTCAACGTCCGCAACCGGCACACCCTGTCCGTCCTCGACGACGACGCCGTCATCGAGGTGCCGTGTCTCGTCGACGCCAACGGCGCCCACCCCGTCGCCGTCGACCCGCTGCCCGGCCATGCCACCGGACTCGTCTGCTCGGTCAAGGCCGTCGAGCGCGAGGTCCTCGCCGCGGCCGAGTCCGGGTCCCGGGCGACGGCCGTGAAGGCGTTCGCGCTGCATCCGCTGGTCGACTCGGTGAACGTGGCCCGTCGGTTGGTCGAGGGGTATGCCGAGGTCCATCCGGGGCTGGCATATCTTAGGTAGTCACCCGCTTGGAAAGCGCTTTCCAATCCTCTTCTGGAGTCTTCCATGCACGACGAACGCCGACGGATCGAGGAGCGCGTAGAGCGCCTCCACAGCCAGCGCATCAAGCCCGCGATCTACGCGGCCACCGCGCCGCTCGCGGTCGAGTCCTGGCAGGCACCCGGCGAGCCGGTCCCCTTCGAGGAGGCGGCGGCCGCCTCCTACGCCCCCTTCGCGATGGACACCCCCTGGGGCCCGCCCTGGGGCACCACCTGGTTCCGGATGCGCGGTGAGGTGCCCGCCGAATGGGCGGGCCGGCGCGTGGAGGCGGTCATCGACCTCGGCTTCGTCGGGGACTGGCCCGGCAACCAGGCCGAGGCCCTGGTCCACCGCCCCGACGGCACCCCGCTCAAGGCGGTCAACCCGCTCAACCAGTACGTGCCGACCGCCAACCCCGCGATCGGCGGGGAGAGCGTCGACTACCTGGTCGAGGCGGCCTCCAACCCCGACATCCTCGCGAACGGCTTCGCGGGCCCCACCCCGCTCGGCGACGTCCGCACCGCGGGCGACCGGCCCCTCTACACCTTCCGCCGCGCCGACCTCGCCGTCCTCGACGAGGAGGTCTTCCATCTCGACCTCGACGTGCAGGTGCTGAGCGAACTGATGCGGGAGCTGGGCGAGCACGACCCGCGCCGGCACGAGATCGCGCACGCCCTGGACCGGGCGATGGACCTCCTCGACCTGGACGACGTCGCCGGCTCGGCCGCCGCGGTGCGCGAGGCCCTGCGGCCCGCGCTGACCAAGCCCGCGCACGCCAGCGCCCACATCATCTCCGGGGTCGGCCACGCCCATATCGACTCCGCCTGGCTCTGGCCCATCCGCGAGACCAAGCGCAAGACGTCGAGGACCTTCTCCAACGTCACCGCGCTCGCCGAGGAGTACGACGACTTCATCTTCGCCTGCTCGCAGGCCCAGCAGTACGAGTGGGTGCGCGATCACTACCCCAAGGTGTGGGCGCGTATCCAGGAGTCGGTGAAGAAGGGGCAGTGGGCGCCGGTCGGCGGCATGTGGGTGGAGGCCGACGGCAATCTGCCCGGCGGCGAGGCCGTGGCCCGCCAGTTCATCCACGGCAAGCGGTTCTTCATCGAGCACTTCGGCATCGAGACCAAGGGCGTCTGGCTCCCGGACTCCTTCGGCTACAACGCCGCCTACCCGCAGCTCGCCAAGCTCGCCGGGAACGAGTGGTTCCTGACCCAGAAGATCTCCTGGAACCAGACCAACAAGTTCCCCCACCACACCTTCTGGTGGGAGGGCATCGACGGCACCCGCATCTTCACCCACTTCCCGCCCATCGACACCTACAACGCCCGCTTCAGCGGCGAGGAGATGTCCCGAGCGGTCCGCAACTACGCCGAGAAGGGCGGCGCCACCCGCTCGCTGGCACCCTTCGGCTGGGGCGACGGCGGTGGCGGACCCACCCGCGAGATCATGGAACGGGCCCGCAGGCTGGCGGACCTGGAGGGCTCGCCGAAGGTCGTCGTGGAACACCCGGACGACTTCTTCGCCAAGGCCCGCGAGGAGTACCCGGACGCCCCCGTCTGGGTCGGCGAGCTCTACCTGGAGCTGCACCGCGCCACCTACACCACCCAGGCCCGCACCAAGCAGGGCAACCGGCGCAGCGAACACAAGCTGCGCGAGGCGGAGTTGTGGGCGACGACGGCCGCGCTGCACGCGCCGGGCTACGCCTACCCGTACGAGAAGCTCGACCGGCTGTGGAAGACGGTGCTGCTGCACCAGTTCCACGACATCCTGCCGGGTTCGTCCATCGCCTGGGTGCACCGCGAGGCGGAGGCCGAATACGCGCGGGTGGCGGGGGAGTTGGAGGCCCTGATTGGCGAGGCGCTCCAGGCGCTCGGCGCGGGGGAGACCCGGGCGTCGGGGGCAGCGGAGACCCGGGCCCTCAACACCAGCCCCTTCGAGCGCCGCGAGGTGGTGCGCGGCAGGGACGGCGACCCCCGGTTGGTGCACGTGCCCGCGAGCGGCAGCGCCCCCCTCGCCGAAGCCGCACCGGACCACCCCGTCACCGTCGAGGACCGCGCCCTCGACAACGGCCTCGTCCGGGTCGAGCTGGCCGAGGACGGCACCCTGTCCTCCGTCCACGACCACCGCGCCCGCCGCGAAGTCCTCGCCGGCCAGGGCAACTTGCTCCGCCTCCACACCGACCTGCCCAACTGCTGGGACGCCTGGGACGTGGACAAGCACTACCGCAACCGGTACACGGACCTGCTGGACGCCTCGGAGATCACCGTCGTCGACCGGGACCCGCTGCTGGGCTCGATCCGGGTCGTGCGCTCGTTCGGCAACGGCTCGAAGATCACCCAGACCGTCACCCTGCGCGCCGACAGCCCCCGGATCGACTTCGAGACCGAGATCGACTGGCACGAGACGGAGAAGTTCCTCAAGGCGGGCTTCCCCATCGACATCCGTGCCCCGCACTCCTCCGCCGAGATCCAGTTCGGCCACGTCCAGCGGCCCACGCACACCAACACCACGTGGGAAGCCGCCCGTTTCGAGGTCTCCGGCCATCGCTGGGTGCACCTCGGCGAACCCGGCTACGGCGTCGCCGTCATCAATGACTCCACCTACGGCCACGACATCTCCCGCACGGTCCGCGAGGACGGCGGGACGACCACCACGGTCCGGCTCAGCCTGGTCCGCGCCCCGCGCGTCCCCGACCCCGAGGCCGACCAGGGCAAGCACCGGTTCACCTACGCCCTGCTCCCCGGCGCCACCATCGAGGACGCGGTCGCCGAGGGCTACGCCCTCAACCTGCCCCTGCGACTGGCGGACACGGCGGCGGCACCCGAGCCCGTGATCTCCGTCGACGGCAAGGGCGTGACCGTCGAGGCGATCAAGCTCGCCGACGACCGCTCCGGCGATGTCGTCGTACGGCTCTACGAGTCCCGCGGCGGCCGCGCCCAGGGCACCCTGCGCACCGGATTCCCCCTGACCGGCGCCCACGTCACGGATCTGCTCGAACGCCCCCTGTCCGACGCGGAGATCACCGACGACGCCGTACGGATCGAGCTCCGCCCGTTCCAGATCCTGACCCTCCGCCTGGCGAGGGGCTAGCCGTGCCGAGCCTACCGGGGGTCCGGACGGTCCTGATGGTTCAGAGGTTGTCCCGGAAACTCCCATGAAGATTTAAGGAAGCGGTAAAGCGCCAGGTCACGCCCGGAATGAGAGCCTCCGTGACCCTGGCGCTTTGCCTGATGGACACCTCCGGTTCGCCTTCTGCCTCTGGGATGCGGGGCGAAGGCGTAAGAGAAGGGTGTGACGGTGCGAGACTCGCGTAAGTCTGTGATCGGCAAGGGCCTCAGGCGTCGGGGCAGGCTGATGATCCAGGCGGTGAGCCCGCCCCGCCGCACGCTGAACGCCATCCCGGCCCCCCGGACCGAGGCCGCGCCCACGGAGTCGTCCTACGTCGCCCCGCGCGCCCCGCGCCTGGTGGACTCCCCGGTGTTCGTGCTCTCCTCGGTGCGCTCCGGCTCGACCCTGCTGCGGGTCCTGCTCAACAGTCACAGCCGGATCCGCGCCCCGCACGAGATGCATCTGCGCACCGTCCACGTCCAGCTGACCCGCAGCTTCACCGCGGACGCGATGAAGGCGCTGGAGCTGGACAAGACCGAGCTGGAACACCTGCTGTGGGACCGGGTGATGCACCTGGAGCTGACCCGCAGCGGCAAGGACGTCATCGTCGACAAGACGCCGCCGAACACCCTCATCTGGCCCCGGCTGCACCGATGTTGGCCCGAGGCCCGCTACATCCTGCTGCTGCGCCACCCCGGCGCGATCATCGCCTCCCTCACCGAGCGCCGTCAGGACCCCGACCACGCGGAGATCCTGGCGGAGGTGCTCAACTACTCCGAGAAGCTGGAGGAGGCCCGCCAGACCCTGAACGTCCACGTGGTCACGTACGAGGACCTGACCGCGGAGCCGGAGAAGGCCACCCGCGCGCTGTGCGAGTACC
Organism: Streptomyces davaonensis JCM 4913; assembly: GCF_000349325.1. Classification (GTDB taxonomy): domain Bacteria; phylum Actinomycetota; class Actinomycetes; order Streptomycetales; family Streptomycetaceae; genus Streptomyces; species Streptomyces davaonensis. The sequence goes on along the minus strand of NC_020504.1, from coordinate 1,943,739 downwards.
TCGGCGTCGAGTGGGAGAGCGGCATGCTCGACTACGGCAGCAAGGACCACGGCAGGTTCCGCCCCCAGCTCGGTGACTGGAGCAGCACCATCAAGTCGGGCCGCATCCAGGCCGCCCGAACCGCCGACCCCACGGTCGAACTGCCGCCGCGGCTGAGGGAGATCGCGACGGCGTGGGGGTACGAGGTCTGAGGCCCGTTGGCTGGGCTTCAAGCACCCCCACGCCGCCGAGCGTCAGCCGGTGAAGCCGGCCGTGATCGAGGTGAACTGCCAGTTGTTCTGGCTGATGCCGGAGCAGTTGCTCACCACGCCCCCGCCGGGGCACGGCCGGTCGCGGTTGACCGACCAGAAGGCGAGCCGCGCGATGTGGTGGGAGTTCGCCCAGTCGCGGATCTGCGTCCAGGTGGCCGGCGAGGTGAGCTCCTGCTGGTCGCTCAGCCCGTTCATGCCGGAGATCCCGATGTGGGCGTAGGCGGTCGCGTCGCTCCACCCGAAGGCGGACTTCAGCTTGTTCTTCAGCCCCTCGGTCGCGTTCACGGTGTTGCCGTACATGTCGGCGCCGCCGCCGAAGTCGAACGGCATGATCGTGAACACGTCGATGTTGGCGTTCAGCGCCTTGGCCTGGTCGATGAGCCGGTTGCCCCAGTAGGTCGGGCCGGTGGTCGACGTACCGAAGGTGATGATCGTGCGCAGGCCCGGGTTGTTGGCCTTGACGATCCTCAGGGCGTTGAGGATGCGGTCCTGCACGACCGCGTTCTCGAATTCGTCGGTGTTCTCGATGTCGACGTCGATGGCCTTGAGGCCGTAGGCGTCGATCACCCGCTGGTAGGCACCGGCCAGCGCCTCCGCGGTGGAGCAGTTCGGCCCGAGCTTGTTGCCGCTCCAGCCGCCGATCGAGGGCACGATGTCACCGCCCGCCGAACGGATCGAGTTGATGACGGACTGGTCGTTGCCGCCGGTCAGCGGACGGTTGCCGTCCCACGCGGGGTTGCAGCCGCCGGAGGAGAGGATGAACGCCATCGTGTACCACTTGATGCCGGTCGCGCTCATCACCGAGGTCGCGCTCGGCGGGTCGCCCCAGCCCAGGTACAGATAGGGCGCGGCCTGCTTGAAGCCGCCGGGGTCGCCGCCGCCCGGATCCGTGGTCACGGAGACCGCGTTGGAGGCGGGCGAGGTGTTCCCGGCCGCGTCCCGGGCCCGCACGGTGAAGGTGTGGGCGGTGCTGGGCGACAGCCCGCTCACCGTGGCGCTCGTACCGGACACGCTGAGCACCTGGTTCGACCCGCTGTAGATGTCGTACGAGGTGACGCCCACGTTGTCCGTCGAGGCGTTCCACGCCAGCGAGACGCTGGAGGACGTCTTGCCGGTGGAGCGGAGGTTGCCCGGCGCGGTCGGCGCCTGGGTGTCCGAGCCGCCTCCCGGACCGTCGAGGCTGATGTCGTCGGCGTGGTAGGTGCCCTGCGCGTACCAGCCGTGCGTGTAAACGGTGGCCGAGGTCTGCGAGGCGCCGGTCGTGAAGGACACGCTGAGCTTGCTGTACGCCGACGGCGAGGTGGTCCAGGTGGAGGCGCCGCTGTCCACGCCGAGGTAGACATAGCTGCCGCGCACCCAGCCGCTGAGTGTGTAGGCGGTGTTCGGCTGGACCCGCACGGTCTGGGTGCACTTGGCGATGTCGCTCGAACTCACCGCGCCCTGAAGGGCCCTGGAGCCGCTGTGCACGGGGGAGGAGACGACCGAGCCGAGGTTCCCGGTGCAGGACCACGGGGAGAGGGCGCCGGACTCGAAGCCCGGGTTGGACAGGATGTTGGCCGCGTGGGCCGTGCCGGGCAGGGCGACCGCTCCGGTGAGCGCGAGGGCCGCCGAGCCGAGCAGCGCGAGAAGGCGACGTCTGGAACGTCCGAACAGTGAGGTGCGCACGCGAACTCCCTCAAGAAGTGGGGATGGTTCGGGAGGTGGTGCAGAAGAGAGTGCGCAACCAAATTGGTATGGACCAACCGACCTGTCAAGAAGCTGTGCGGTAATTGGTCCATACCGGTGAGCGGCTACAGTGGCAGCGCCTGACCCGCCCTCGCCTCAAGGGAGTTGACGGGCGCGGGCACGGCCGGGAGTGCCTGCTGGGGCTCTTCCAGCCGCTGCTGGGGCAGGGACACGCCACGCAGTGGCCGAGGCCCGGAGACGACCGTGTAGTCCTGGCCGAGGAACGGCGGAGCGATCTCGCCCGGGTCCTCGCCGAGCGCCAACTGAACAGCCGCCCACGGTGCGTTGACCCCGCACAGCGACAGCTGGTGCAGCCCGCCCGCCGGACGCGTGTTGACGTCCATCAGCACCGGCCGGTCCCCGAACATCCGGAACTGGATGTTCGACAAGTAGTGCAGCCCGAACCCTTCCGCGATGGCCCGCGCGGGCTCCAGCCACTGCTCGTGCAGCGTGAATCCGCGCCGCCGGCCGTTCTTGGTGCGGCCCACCGCCATCCGGATCCGGTTGTCCGGGCCGGTCAGACAGTCCACCGACACCTCCGGCTGCTCCAGCCGCGGCATCACCAGCCAGTCGACCTCCTCCTCGGACTGCGCCAGCGCGTCCAGCACCAGGTCCAGCGGGACATACGGGCTGGGGAAGCCGCTGAGGTGCATCATCGAGAAGGGGGCGCGCGTGATCACGCGGAAGCCCACGCCGCCGGCCCCGTAGGCGGGCTTGAAGCAGGCCTTGTGACCGCCCGCCTCCAGCTCCTCCACCGCAGCGACCAGTTCCTCGGCGCCCCGCACCCGCCACCACGGCGGCACCGGCACCCCGATCGCCTGCACCGCCTCGTAGGCGATCACCTTGTCGTGGAAGACGGCGACGGCCTCCGGCGGCGGCGCCAGCAGCGCGGTGCCGGCCGCCTCGAACTCCGCGCGGTGCGCGACCACCGCCGACTGGTGCAGCCGCGGCACGAACACATCGATGCCCCGCCGGACGCACTGGTCGAGGGCGTACTCCACATACCCGGCCGGGGACAGGCCCTCCGGCTCCAGATCGGCGGTGTCGGCGGCGGCCAGCACGGGTGAGTCGGCGTCCCCGTGCGTCGCATGGATCTCCACCGCGCGATCGCTGGGATTTCGGCGGAGCTGATCCATGAAGAACACGTTCTCCGCGTACGTGCGGTTGAGCCAGACGCGTACGCGAGAGACCATGCAGGCCGCCTTTCACGGTTCGCGGGCACGGCGAAGCAGGCCGTGCCCGGCCAGGGAGGTTGGAGGGACACCAAACCGCCCCGTGCGAAGGGAAGTTCCTGGCGGTGGTGTTGGGGCGATCATACGGCTTGCCGGAGGCCCCGCGTGCAACATGCGTGTTACGGATTTTCCGATCATGAGCGGGTGGATCAAGGGACCCCGTAGTCGAGCCGCGACACGACAGGCCGTGGGCGTGAACCCGCCTTGTCCCAGAACCGCGAATGTGTTCTCGTGGTGCTTTCCACGTGACGAGGGGGACGAGACGTGGCGTTATCGGCCGGGGGTGCCGGACGGCTGTTGGCCATCAGTGACCTGCACATCGGCTACGAGGAGAACCGCGCGCTGGTCGAGAAGTTGCGGCCGGAGAGCGACGACGACTGGCTGGTGGTCGCCGGCGACGTCGCGGAGACCGTGGCTGACATCCGATGGGCCCTGCAAACGCTCTCCGGGCGCTTCAGCAAGGTCATCTGGGCGCCGGGCAACCACGAGTTGTGGACCCACCCGAAGGACGCGGTCACCCTGCGTGGCGTCCCCCGCTACGAGTACCTGGTCGCCCTGTGCCGGGAACTCGGCGTGACCACTCCCGAGGACCCCTACCCGGTCTGGGACGGCCCCGGCGGCCCCGTCGTCGTCGCCCCGCTGTTCCTGCTCTACGACTACTCCTTCCTTCCGCAGGGCTGCGTGACCAAGGAGGAGGGGCTGCGCTACGCCCAGGGCACCGGCATCGTCTGCAACGACGAGTACCTGCTGCACCCCGACCCCTACCCGACCCGCGAGGCCTGGTGCCGGGCCCGGGTCGCCCTGACCGAGCGCCGCCTCGCCGAGCTCCCCGGCGAACTGCCCACGGTCCTGGTCAACCACTACCCGCTGGACCGGCACCCGATGGAGATCCTCTGGCACCCCGAATTCGCCATGTGGTGCGGCACCGAGCAGACCGCGGACTGGCACCGCAGGTTCCGGGTGGAGACCATGGTCTACGGCCACCTGCACATCCCGCGGACCACCTTCCACGACGGGGTCCGCTTCGAGGAGGTGTCGGTTGGCTACCCGCGCGAGTGGCGCAAGCGCCCGGAACCCCCGGGACGGCTGCGCCGCATACTGCCCAGGGAGGTCGGGGGTCCGTGATCGAGGAGCTGCTGCCGGACTCGGTGGTGACCGTGGAGGCGTACGGCGAGGAGGACGCCTCGCCCGCGGTCCTGTATCCCGAGGAGGCGGCCGTCGTGGCGCGGGCGGTGGACAAACGCCGCCGGGAGTTCGCCGCCGTACGGGTCTGCGCCCGCCGGGCCATGGAGAAGCTCGGCGTGCCCGCGCAGCCGCTGCTGCCCGGCGACCGGGGCGCCCCGCGCTGGCCGGACGGCCTGGCCGGCAGCATGACCCACTGCGACGGCTACTGCGCCGCCGCCCTGGTCCGCGCCGCCGACCTGGCCTCCCTCGGCATCGACGCCGAACCCGACGAACCGCTCCCCGACGGAGTGCTGGCCGCCGTGTCCCTGCCCGGCGAGGCCCAACGGATCCGCCGGCTCACCCTGGACCACCCGGGGATCCACTGGGACCGCCTGCTGTTCAGCGCCAAGGAATCCGTCTACAAGGCGTGGTTCCCCCTCACCGGGCAGTGGCTGGACTTCTCCGAGGCCGACATCCACCTGTCCGCCCACCCGAGCGGCCACCCCGGCGGCACCTTCACCGCCACCCTCCTCGTCCCCGGCCCCCTGGTCCGCGGCCACCGAGTCGACGTCTTCGAGGGCCGCTGGACCGTGGAACGCGGCCTGGTCGCTACGGCGGTCACTGTGCCGTACACCTGAGCCGTTCCGTCAGGGCTCAGGACTCACGGCTCCGGGCACCAGCTCTGGAGCAGGCGGAAGAACTCCTCCTCGTTGCCGGTGAGGCCCGCGGCGGCCAGGGCCTGTTCCGCCTCGGCGAGCACTCCGGGCGGGACCACGGGTGGTCGTCCCTCGCCGGGCGGGCCGCCGGCGACGTCGAAGGCGGCCCGCACGGTGTGCAGCAGCCGTAGATACGCCTGCACGGCGATGCGTTCGCGGTCGGTCAGTACGGCGGTGGGCATCGGTCGGCTCTCCCCGAAGTCGGCGTCGTCTTACCCGCCCCGCAAATGAGGGCGCACCACCAGCTTGCCGCCCACCACTGACAATCGGGTCCGGCCACTCGCCGGTTCGCCCACTCAGCGCAGCCCGGAGGGGGTGCGACGAGCGCTCAGCCCTGCGGGCCGCGGTAGCCCAGCGAGGCCTCGATCCGGCCCGCCAGATGGTCCTTCTGGACCGGGCCGCGCAGCGACGAACCCGCGAGCCAGGTCCGGCACTTGCTGGCCAGCAGCAGCCCGAAGCTCTCCGCCTCCTGCTCGTCGGACAGATCGAAGCGGCTGCGCGCGGCCACCTGCCGCACCGTCGCCTCCAGCTGGGCGTCGTCCTGGAGCAGCCGGGCCGCGACCGCGGCACCGTCGACGTGATGACCGCTGTGCCCGGCCTTCATGTGCCACAGCTCATGACCGAGGATCACCAACTGGTGGTCGGGCGCGGTGCGTTCCTCGATGACGACGAGGTCCTGGTCGGCCATGTCGAGCCACAGCCCGCTCGCGGTGTCGGCCGGGAAGGCGGCCATCCGGAACCGGACCGGGCGGCCACGGCGTCTGGCCATCGCCTCGCACAGCGCGCCGTACAGGTCCGCCGGGCGCGCCGGAGCGGGGAGCTCCAGCTCGCCGACCAGTTCGCCGCACAGGCGGTGCATGTCCCTACGGATGCCCACAGTTCTCCCCCGGGTCACGACTCGGGCCGCTGGACGCTCTCCAGGAGCATGTCCAGCCATTCGGCGACCTTGTCGCGATGCTGGTCGGTGGGCAGTTGCGCGGCCCGCCAGGCGATCCCGCGCACGCCGTGGTCCTGAAGCAGCCGCTCCAGCGGATCCTCGGCGGCCGCGGCCGCCTCCCGCTCGGCGAGCTGCTGGAGGAGCTCCTGTTCCGTGCGCTGGAGGGCGCCCGCGAGCGCCTCGGGGTCCTCCGCGGTGAGGAATCCCGCGTGCACCCGGAAGAAGCGCTGGAGGGCGTCGCAGTGCTCCATCGTGGGGCGCCGGTCGCCGTTGATCAGGGCGCCCGCCTGCTGGCGTGACATGCCCGCGCCGTCGGCGATCTCCTGCTGGGTGTACTTGCGGCCGTTGGGCTTGAGCCGGGTGCGGCGCAGCAGGTCCAGGCGTTGCAGAAAGCGGGCCTGGACATCCGGTTCGCCCGCGCGGTGGCCGCTGAGCAGCGCCTTGACCACGGGCTCGGGCACGCCGGAGGCGACGGACAGCCTGCCGCTGTGGAAGACCTCGGTGTGCCGCACGTCCAGCCGGTCGGCGAGCGCGCTCACCCGAACGACGACGGCCGGCAAAGCCGCCGTACCCGTGGCGCCCGGACCCTCGAAGCCACCCGTCACCGACAGAACTCCTACGTCTCTCACCGTCTTCTCACCAGCGGTCGCGTGTGAACTTCCCGGAGAGTAGCGGGTGGTTCGAACTCACATCCAGGTCTCGCCACAACTGTGGCCAATTTCAGCCGTCAACCGGCATGAAATGCCACGATAGTTGACACCGTGAGCATCTGGGCCGCAGGATCGGGGCGCCGCGTCAAGGCCGCACAGGCAAGAGGGGTGACCTCCCGATGGCATATCAGGCAGGAGGGCAGCGATCGGCACCGCGGCCCGTCCCCGAGAATCCCGAGGCCCAGGCCTATCTCCAGGACTACGCCACGCTTCTGGAAGCCGTGTCCTTCCCCTCCGTGGTGCTCGACCACCGCTGGGACGTCGTGTTGGCCAACACCGCTTTCGCGTCACTTTTCCGCGGCGTGGACCCGCATCCCACGGCCATGCCCGGCGAGAACTTCCTGCGGTTCGTGCTGTTCCACCCCGACGCCGGCACCGTCCTCGGTGACCATGAGTCCAGCTGGTGCCTGCCGATGCTGGCGAACTTCGCGGCCGCCGTGGAGCGGCACGGTCACGACCACGGACTCCAGGCCATCCGCCGGGACATCGCCCAGGACCCGATCATGGAGGCCGCCTACCGGCACGGCCTGCCGCTGTGGATCCGCACGGTCGGCGAACAGGCCCTCGCCCACGACGGCGCCGTACGGCCGCTGCTCCACCCGGACCCGCGCTGGGGCGCCACCGACTGCCGGATCGTCGACGAGACCCCCGGCGTCCTCAAGGACATGGGCTACACGCGGATGACGCTCGTCCTGCGCGACACGCGCCGCGCGACGCCCCCCGCGCGCCGGGCCGGACGTCCGCGCCGCACGGCGGCCCACCTGAGCGTGGTGCCCGTCCCCGAGGTCTGACGGGCACCGTCGGCGTTCAGGTCGCCGACGGCGCCTGGTCAGGACTCGGCATCTTGTGAGAGTCGGCTGGACCCCGCGGCTTCGCTCAGCCCGCGAACTCCCGCATCCACGCCTCCACTTCGGCTGCCGAGCGCGGCAGCGCCGCCGACAGGTTCTCGTGACCGTCGGCGGTGACGAGGAGGTCGTCCTCGATGCGCACCCCGATGCCCCGCCACTGCTCGGGCACGGTCAGATCGTCGGGCTGGAAGTACAGTCCGGGCTCGACGGTGAGCACCATGCCGGGCTCCAGCACGCCGTCCACGTAGTCCGCGTTGCGCGCCTGGGCGCAGTCGTGGACGTCCAGGCCCAGCATGTGCCCGGTGCCCGCCATGGTGAACCGCCGTTGCAGGCCCAGCTCGTAGGCCCGCTCGGCGGGGCCCTCGATGAAGCCCCAGGCCACCAGCCGCTCGGTGAGCGAGCGTTGGGCCGCCTCATGGAAGTCGCGGTAGTGCGCGCCCGGCTTGACGGCCGCCATGCCCGCCTCCTGGGCCTCGAACACGGCGTCGTAGACCTTCCGTTGGAGGGGGTTGAAGGTGCCGTTGATCGGGAGGGTGCGGGTGACGTCCGCGGTGTAGAGGGTGCGGGTCTCGACGCCCGCGTCCAGCAGCAGGAGTTCGCCCGGCCGGACGGGGCCGTCGTTGTCCTGCCAGTGCATGATCGTGGCGTGCTCCCCGGCGGCGCAGATCGAGCCGTAGCCGACGTCGTTGCCGTCGACCCGGGCGCGGCGGAAGAAGGTGCCCTCGATCCAGCGCTCCGAGGTGGCGACGGCCTGCGACAACTCCCGTACGACATCGGTGAAGCCGCGGACCGTGGCGTCGACGGCGCGGCGCAGCTCGCCGATCTCCCAGTCGTCCTTGACCAGCCGCAGCCCGGACACCGCCTCCTCCAGGGCGTCGTCGCGCGCCTCGTCGGTGTCGACGACCGCCTCCAGCGCCGGGTCGACGCCGCGGACGATCCGGGTGGGCGCGGGGGAGGAGTGGGTGAGGTCCTCGGCGACAGTGCGGATGTCACGGCAGGGCAGGCCCAGCACGAGCTCCGACTCGGCGAGCGTACGGCGGCGGCCCATCCACAGTTCGGCGGTGTAGCCGGCCCAGAACTCGTCGCTGTCCCGGCTGTCGCGGGGGAGTTGGTAGCAGTGCGCGTCATGGCCGCCGTCGGGGCGCGGCTCCAGCACCAGGGCGCCGTCCCGGGCTTGGTCGCCCGTCAGATGCACATAGCCGGAGTACGGGCGGAACGGATAGTGCGTGTCGTTGGAGCGGGTCCGCAGGCCGCCCGAGGGCACGATCAGCCGCTCGCCCGGGAACAGCGCCGAGAGGGCGGCGCGGCGGCGGGCCGCGTAGGTCGACTGCTCGGCGGGGAGCAGATCCCTGCGCTCGGTGTCGGCCCAGCCCGTGCGCATCAGTGCGGAGAGTTCCTCGGAGATCCCTCGGTACAGACCGTTCTTTCGGCCCTTCGCCACGTCGGGCACCTCTTCCGTGTGGTTGGTGTTCCGTTGACGTTCCCAGCAAGAGAAGTATGTGACATAGTACTGGCGTGAGCAAGCGACTGACCTGCGATGTCGTGGTCGTCGGAGCCGGAATGGTGGGCGCGGCCTGCGCCTTCTACGCGACCCGGGCGGGCCTCGACGTGATCCTCGTCGACCGTGGCCCGGTGGCGGGCGGCACCACCGGCGCCGGAGAGGGCAACCTCCTGGTCTCCGACAAGGAGCCCGGTCCGGAACTGGACCTGGCTCTCCTCTCGCTCCGCCTCTGGGCGGAAGTCGCCGAGGAGTTCGGGGAGTCCGTCGAGTACGAGGCCAAGGGCGGCGTGGTCGTCGCCTCGACGCCGGACGGCCTCACGGCCCTGGACCGCTTCGCCGACCGGCAGCGCGCGGCCGGAGTCGTCGCCGAGACCGTCGTGGGGGAGGGGCTGTACGACCTCGAACCCCACCTGGCCAAGGGCCTGCCCGGCGGTGTGCTGTACCCGCAGGACTGCCAGGTCATGCCCGCCCTCGCCGCCGCCGTCCTCGCCCGCGCCTCGGGCGCCCGCCTGCTGACCGGCCACACCGTGACGGCCGTCCTGCGCACCCCCGACGGCACGGTCCGCGGCGTCCGCACCGACCGCGGGGACCTCCATGCCCCGGCGGTCGTCAACGCCACCGGGACCTGGGGCGGCGACCTGGCCGCCCTCGCCGGCACCCACCTCCCGGTCCTCCCGCGCCGCGGCTTCGTCCTGGTCACCGAACCGTTCCCGCGCCTGATCCACCACAAGGTCTACGCCGCCGACTACGTGGCCGACGTGGCCAGCGACTCCGCCGCGCTCCAGACCTCCCCGGTCGTGGAGGGCACCGCCGCCGGACCGGTACTGATCGGCGCCAGCCGGGAACGGGTCGGGTTCGACCGCACCTTCTCGCTGTCCGTCGTCCGCGCCCTGGCCGCCGGAGCGACCCGGCTCTTCCCCGTCCTGGCCGACGTCCGCGCCCTGCGCTCCTACGCCGGGTTCCGCCCGTACCTCCCCGACCATCTGCCCGCCATCGGCCCCGACCCCCGGGTCCCGGGACTGCACCACGCCTGCGGGCACGAGGGCGCCGGAATCGGCCTCGCCACCGGCACCGCACACCTCATCACCCAGGCGCTGACCGGCAAGAGCCCCGACCTGAGCCTGACGCCCTTCCGCCCCGACCGCTTCCCCGCCCCCGAGGAGGCCGCGTGAGAACACCCCTGGACCTGGCCGGAGCCCGCCCGGGACCCGCCTTCACCGTCACCCTGGACGGCCGGGAGATCGAGGCGCTGCCCGGACAGACGGTGGCCGCCGCGCTCTGGGCGGCCGGGATCACCTCCTGGCGCGGCACCCGCGGCGCGGGCCGCCCACGCGGTGTCTTCTGCGGCATCGGCATCTGCTTCGACTGCCTGGTGACCGTCAACGACCGCCCCAACCAACGCGCCTGTCTGGTGCCCTTGCACCCCGGCGACGCGATCCGCACCCAGGAGGGGACGGGCCACGATGACTGACCGACCGCACCTCGCGGTGATCGGCGCGGGCCCCGCGGGCCTCGCCGCGACCCTCGCGGCCGCCGCCCACGGCGTACGGGTCACCCTGATCGACGCGGCCCCGGAGGCGGGCGGCCAGTTCTACCGGCAGCCCGCGTCGGATCTCGGTGCCCGCCGCCCCGAAGCCCTCCACCACCAATGGCGCACCTGGGAGCGACTGCGCGACGGAATGCGCAAACACGCCGACTTCGTACGGCACTTGACGGACCATCACGTCTGGCTCGTCGAACGCGGCCCCCGCGCGGGCTTCACCCTGCGGGCCCTCCTCGGCCCCGAGCAGACCGACCCGGCCGAGGTGCACGCCGACGCCGTGCTCCTGGCCACCGGCGGCTACGAGAAGGTGCTGCCCTTCCCCGGCTGGACCCTCCCCGGTGTCCTCACCGCGGGCGGCGCCCAGGCCATGCTCAAGGGCTCCCTGGCGGTGTCCGGCCGTACCGCGGTCGTCGCCGGGACCGGACCGCTGCTGCTGCCGGTCGCCACCGGCCTTGCGGCGGCGGGCGTCGAGGTCGCGGCCCTCGTGGAATCGGCCGACCCCCTGGGCTTCGTACGGCGCTCCCGGGCGCTGCTCGCCGAGCCCGCGAAGGTCGTCGAAGGCGCCGGGTACGCGGCCCGGCTGCTCCGGCACCGGGTGCCCACGCTCGCCCGGCACACCGTCGTCGAGGCGCACGGCACCGAGCGCCTTGAGGCGGTGACGGTGGCCGCGCTCGACCGCGCCGGGCGGACCAGGCCCGGCACCGGGCGCCGGATCCCGTGCGACACCCTGGCCGTCGGCCACGGCATGCTGCCGCACACCGACCTCGCCGAGACCCTCGGCTGCCGGCTCGACGGAGTCGCCGTGCACGTCGACGCGGAGCAGCGCACCGATGTACCCGGCGTCTGGGCGGCGGGGGAGACCACCGGCATCGGCGGGGCCGTGCTCTCCCTGGCCGAGGGGCACATCGCGGGCCGGTCCGCGGCGGCCCGGCTGCACGGGACCGAGCCCGACCCGCGCGCGTGGGCGGCGGCCGCGCGGACCCGGACCCGGCTGCGGGCCTTCTTCGCCGCGCTCGACGGCGTGTACGCGCCGCCCGCGCACTGGACGTCGCTGATCACCGACGACACCGTGGTGTGCCGCTGCGAGGAGGTCACCGGCGGCGCGGTCCGCGAGGCCGTCGAGGAACTCGGCGCCGGGGACGCGCGGACCGTCAAGCTGCTGACCCGGGCCGGAATGGGCTGGTGCCAGGGGCGGGTGTGCGGACCGGCGGTCGCGGGACTCGCCGGGTGCGCCCTGACCCCGTCCCGGCGGCCGTTCGCCCGGCCGGTGCCGCTCGGGGTGCTGGCGCGGGCCGGGGAGGCGGACGGCGACGCGTGAGTCATTTGGAACCAGTGACATGTCACACTTCACCGATCATCGAGGAGCCCGTATGACCACCACCGACCCCCGCCCCTGGCGCGGCGTCCTCGTCGCCACCGCCCTTCCGCTCACCGACGACCTCTCCGTGGACCACGCCCGGTACGCCGAGCACTGCGCGTGGCTCGTCGAGAACGGCTGTGACGGCGTCGTGCCGAACGGCTCGCTCGGCGAGTACCAGGTCCTCACCCCCGAGGAGCGGGCCAAGGTCGTCGAGACCGCGGTGTCCGCCATCGGCGGCGAGCGGGTGATGCCCGGCGTCGCCGCCTACGGCTCCGCCGAGGCCCGCCGCTGGGCCGAGCAGGCACGCGACGCGGGCTGCGCCTCCGTGATGCTGCTGCCGCCCAACGCCTACCGCGCCGACGAACGCTCGGTGCTGTCGCACTACGCCGAGGTCGCGAAGGCGGGCGTGCCGGTCGTGGCGTACAACAACCCCATCGACACCAAGGTCGACCTGGTGCCGGAACTGCTCGCCAAACTGCACGCCGAGGGCCACATCCACGCGGTCAAGGAGTTCTCCGGCGACGTCCGCCGCGCCTACCGCATCGCCGAACTGGCCCCGGAACTCGACCTGTTGATCGGCGCCGACGACGTCCTGCTGGAGCTGGCACTGGCCGGCGCCAAGGGCTGGGTGGCGGGCTACCCGAACGCGCTGCCTCGCGCGAGCGTCGAGCTGTACCGCGCGGCCGTCGCCGGGGACCTGGACACCGCCAGGAAGCTGTACGCGCAACTGCACCCGCTGCTGCGCTGGGACTCCCAGGTCGAGTTCGTGCAGGCCATCAAGTTGTCCATGGACATCGTGGGGCGGTACGGCGGTCCCGTGCGCCCGCCGCGCGTCCCGCTGCTGCCCGAGCAGGAGGCCGCCGTCAGGGCCGCCACCGAGCAGGCCGTCGCGGCCGGATTGGCGTAGCGGCCATGCGCAGCAGACTCGTCCTGCACGCCGTCGACTCGCACACCGAAGGCATGCCCACCAGGGTCGTCACCGGCGGCATCGGCACGGTCCCGGGCGCCACCATGAACGAACGGCGCCTGTGGTTCCGTGAGCACCGCGACGACATCAAGCAGCTCCTGATGAACGAGCCGCGCGGCCACTCGGCGATGAGCGGCGCCATCCTCCAGCCGCCCACCCGCCCCGACTGCGACTGGGGCGTGATCTACATCGAGGTCTCCGGCTATCTGCCGATGTGCGGGCACGGCACGATCGGCGTGGCGACCGTGCTGGTGGAGACCGGCATGGTCGAGGTCGTCGAACCGGTCACCACCATCCGGCTCGACACCCCGGCCGGACTCGTCGTCGCCGAGGTCGCGGTGGAGGGCGGGGCCGCGAAGGCGGTCACGCTGAAGAACGTGCCGTCCTTCTCCGTCGCCCTCGACCGCAAGATCGCACTGCCCGACGGGCGCACGGTGACATATGACCTGGCATACGGCGGCAACTTCTACGCCATCCTGCCGCTGGAGGAGTTCGGGCTGCCCTTCGACCGCGCCCGCAAGGACGACATCCTCAAGGCGGGCCTGTCCCTCATGGAGGCGATCAACGCGGAGGCCGAACCCGTACACCCGGAGGATCCGTCCATCCGCGGCTGCCACCACGTCCACCTGATCGCCCCCGGCGCCACCGCCCGCCACTCCCGGCACGCCATGGCCATCCACCCGGGCTGGTTCGACCGCTCGCCCTGCGGCACCGGCACCAGCGCCCGGATGGCCCAGCTGCACGCGCGCGGCGAACTCCCGCTGCACACCGAGTTCGTCAACGAGTCCTTCATCGGCACCCGGTTCACCGGGCGGCTCCTCGGCACCACCGAGGTCGCCGGGCGGCCCGCCGTCCTGCCCAGCTTCACCGGCCGCGCCTGGATCACCGGGACGGCCCAGTACCTGCTCGATCCGGACGATCCGTTTCCGGCCGGGTTCGTTCTCTAGCCCGATCCGCCCACCGGGGATAATGCCGGTGACGCGTGACATTGCATTCCCTAGGAGACCTCCCTATGCCCGCCCAGCCCGCCGGCGCCCCCTCCCTGCCCTCGCTGGGCGGCAAGAAGCGCAGCTACCGCGAGCGGGTCGCCGACGCCCTACGGGCCGCGCTGATCGCCGGCGAACTCCTGCCCGGCGAGGTGTACTCCGCGCCGACCCTGGCCGCCCGCTTCGGTGTCTCGGCCACCCCGGTGCGCGAAGCCATGCTCGATCTGGCCAAGGAGGGCCTGGTCGACACCGTGCCCAACAAGGGCTTCCGGGTCACAGAGGTCTCCGAGAAGCAGCTCGACGAGTACAAGCACATCCGCGCGCTCATCGAGATCCCCACGGTGGTGGAGCTGGCCAGGACCGCCGACGCGGTCTCCTTGGAGGCGCTGCGCCCGGCCGCCCGTGAGATCGTGCAGGCCGCGGCGGCCGGCGACCTCATCGCGTACGTCGAGGCCGACACCCGCTTCCACCTCGGCCTGCTCGCCCTCGCGGGCAACACCCACCTGGTCGAGGTGGTCGGCGACCTGCGCGGCCGCTCCCGCCTCTACGGCCTCACCGCGCTGGTGAAGGCGGGCCGGCTGCTGGCCTCCGCCGAGGAGCACCTCGAACTCCTCGACGCCCTGCTGGCCCGCGACGAGCACGCGGTCCGCGAGGTCATGACCCGGCACCTGGGCCATGTCCGGGGGCTGTGGGCCGCCAAGTAGGCGCATCCGACTTCGCGACCGGTGTCCCGCGCTTCGCCGCCTGGATCTGCTCGTACACATGGGTCCTCAGCTCGGCGAAGCGCGGGGCCACCCGGGTGTGCAACTGGTCCCGCTCGTCGGGGAGATCGATCTTCAGCTGCTCCTGGACGACGGTGGGGGAGGCGGACAGCACGATGACCCGCTCGCCGAGGTAGACGGCCTCGTCGATGTCGTGGGTGACGAACAGGATCGTGATGCCCCGCTCCCGCCACAACCGCCGTACCAGGTCCTCCAGCTCGGCCCGGGTCTGGGCGTCGACCGCCGCGAACGGCTCGTCCATCAGCAGCACCCGGGGCTCGTAGGCCAGCGCGCGGGCGATGGCCACCCGCTGTTGCATACCGCCGGACAACTGCCAGGGATACGCCCCCACCGCGTCCGCGAGCCCGACCGACGCCAGCGCGTCCCGCACCAGCTCCCGGCGCCGTCCCTTGTCCAAGTCCTTCTGCTTCAGAGGGAGTTCGACGTTCTGCCCGACCCGCATCCAGGGGAACAGGCTGCGCCCGTACTCCTGGAACACGAAGGCCATCCCGGGCGGCGGGCCGGTCACCCGGCTGCCCTCCAGCAGCACTTCACCGCCGGACGGGGCGAGCAGTCCGCCCATGCACTTCAGCAGGGTCGTCTTGCCGCAGCCCGACGGGCCGACCAGACAGGCGAGTTCACCCGCGTCGACGGTGAAGGTCAGATCGCGCACCGCCTCCACGCGCCGGCCTGATCCCTCGTAGACCTTCCTCAGGCCGCGGACGTCGAGCATGGGTTGCCCTTTCGCGAGGTTCACGGGGTTCACGAGGCTCACGGTGACCGCCGGGTGGCGGCGCGCAGGCCGTGATACCAGGCCAGCACCCGCCGTTCGACGAGTTGGAACACGACCGACAGCGCGAAGCCCAGCAGACCGAGGACCAGGATCCCGGTCCACATGTCGGGGATCGCGAAACTGCGCTGGAACTGCACGATGGTGAAGCCCAGCCCGTTGCTGGCGGCGAACATCTCGCTGATGACCATCAGGATGATGCCGATGGACAGCGCCTGACGCAGCCCCGCGAAGATCTGCGGACTCGCCGATCGCAGCACCACATGCCGCAGCCGCGCCGTGCCCTTGACCCCGTAACTGCGGGCCGTCTCCGCCATCACCGGATCGACCGCGCGCACGCCCTCGACGGTGTTGAGCAGGATCGGCCACACACAGCCGCTCGCGATCACCGTGATCTTCATGGTGTCGCCGATGCCCGCGAACAGCATGATGACCGGCACCAGAACCGGCGGCGGCACCGCCCGCAGGAACTCCAGCACCGGCTCGCACACCGCGCGCACCCGCCGGTACGAACCGATGACCATGCCGAGCCCGACACCCACCACGGCCGCCAGGGCGTAACCGCCGGTCAGCCGGAGGACGCTGGGCAGTACGTCGTCCCTGAGCCGGTCGCCGGTCCAGACATCCGGGAAGGTCTCCAGGATGGTCCGCAGCGGTGGCCAGTACACGTCCGTACTGTCGTCCGACGCCAGCCACCACACGCCCACCAGCACGGCGGGCAGCGCGAGCACGAACACGAGCCGCATCAGCAGCAGCCTCACACCGCCACCTCCCCGCGCACCGACTGATGCCAGGCCAGCGCCCACCGCTCCACCGTGCGCGCGCCCACGTTGATCAGCAGCCCCAGCAGCCCGGTGACCACGATCAGCGCGTACATCTCCGGCACCGCCTGCGAGGTCTGCGCGACGGCGATCCGCGCCCCCAACCCCGGGGCACCGATGACGAGTTCGGCGGTCACGGCGAGGATCAGCGCCACCGAGGCGGCGAGCCGTACCCCGGTCATGACGTACGGCAGCGCGGTCGGCCACAGGACATGCCGGATCCGGGCCCAGGTGCCGAGACCGTACGACCGCGCCGTCTCGTCGGCGACCGGGTCCACGTCCTGGACGCCGTACAGGACCTGGATCAGTACCTGCCAGAACGCGGCGTACACGACCAGCAGGAGGACCGAGCGCAGTTCCGTGCCGTACAGCAGGACGGCGAGCGGGATCAGGGCGACGGAGGGGATCGGGCGGAGGAACTCGATGGTGGAGGCGGTGGCTTCGCGGAGGTACGGCACCACGGCGATCAGCACCCCCGCCACGATGCCCGCGCAGGAGGCCACGGCGAGGCCCAGCGCCCAGCCGGCGAGGGTGTCGCCGAGCGCCGACCAGAAGGCGGAGTCGGCGAGTTCGGTCCCGAAGGCGTCGGCGATCCGGCTGGTCGGCGGGAAGTACTCCTCCTTGACCAGGCCGAGCCGCGGCACCGCCTCGCCCAGAGCGAGGAAGACCGCGAGCCCGGCCGCGCCGAGCATGGCGTTCAGGCCCCTCACGAGAGCAGCTTGTCCAGGTCCGGGGTCGTCTTGAACAGCCCGTCCTGCT
The DNA here is from genome assembly GCF_000349325.1 of Streptomyces davaonensis JCM 4913. GTDB lineage: Bacteria > Actinomycetota > Actinomycetes > Streptomycetales > Streptomycetaceae > Streptomyces > Streptomyces davaonensis. The sequence goes on along the minus strand of NC_020504.1, from coordinate 1,926,668 downwards.
CGCCGAGTTGCATCAGCTTCTCGATGGAGGCGCGGTTCGCGTCGGCCGGCCACTTCGGCAGGGTCACCTGCTCCAGCACCGCGGGCGGAATCTTGGTGTACGTGGTGACGATCTGGCGGACCTCGTCCGGATGGGCGTCGGCGTAGGCGAGGGACTCTGCGGTGGCGTCCTGGAACTTCTTCACCACCTCCGGGTTCTCCTGCCCGTACTGCGTGGAGGTGAAGTACATCGCCACCGTCAGGTTCGGGGCCACGTCGACCAGCGAGGAGGCGATCTCGCGCCCGCCCTGGCTCTTGATCGTGGCGAGCGCCGGTTCGACCACCATGGCCGCGTCGATCTGCCCGGCGTCCAGCGCGGCGGGCATCTGGTCGAAGGCCAGCTCGACGAACTGCACTTGGTCCGGGTCACCGCCCGCCTTGCGCACCGACTCGCGCACCGCGGTCTCGTTGATGTTCTTGAGCGTGTTGACGGCGACCTTCTTGCCCGCGAGCTCCTTCGGCGACTTCAGTGCGCTGTCGCCCTTGACGGTCAGTGCCCCGAAGTCCTTGCCGTCCTGGCCGGTTGAGGCGATGCCGTTGGAGATGGCCTTGACCGGCACGTTGTTGGACTGGGCGATCATCAGCGAGGTCATGTTGCTGAACCCGAACTGGTACTGCCCGCTGACCACGGCCGGCACGATCGCTGCCCCGCCCTGAGCGGTCGTCAACTTCAGCTTCAGGCCCTGCTTTTCGTAGAAGCCCTTCTCCTGGCCGAGGTAGAGGGGCGCGACGTCGACGATGGGGATGAGCCCCACGGTGACGGTCGTGACGCCGCCCGGCGATCCCGCCCCGTCGTCCGACGTGTCACCGTCGTCGGACGAGCCGCAGGCCGTCAGGGCGAACAGGAATGTGCTTGCCGCGAGACCGGCGAGCAGACGACGCATGACTCCTCCTGTGCAGACAACGGTGTTCCGACAGGCTGTGCGCTGACCGCACAGTAGTGCTCAAATGCGCTCAGCGGGAAGGTAGAAGCCTGTACCGATCAGGTCAGCCAGTTTCGCTGACAAAATTGTTGACACAGTTTCCGCAACAGGAGGCGATGATGCCCGAGCCGGGCCGCGGACGCCACTTCGTGAACTCCTTCGCGCACGGCCTCGCCGTCGTCCGTTCCTTCGACGCCGAGCACCCCACCCGTACGCTCTCCGACGTCGCCCGCGACTGCGGACTGACCCGCGCGGCCGCCCGCCGACTGCTGCTGACCCTGGCCGACCTCGGCTATGTCCACCAGGACGGACGCCAGTTCAGACTCACCCCGCGCGTCCTGGAGCTCGGCTACTCCTACCTCTCCAGTTTCACCCTGCCCGAGCTGGCCGAACCGCATCTGGAGCAACTCGTCGGCCGCATACGGGAGTCGTCGTCCCTGTGCGTCCTGGACGGCGACGACATCGTGTACGTGGCCCGGGTGCCGACCAGCCGCATCATGACCGCGGCCATCACGGTGGGCACCCGCTTCCCGGCCCACGTCACCTCGGTGGGCCGGGTGATCCTCGCGGACCTGCCGGACGAGGAGATCGACACCCGCCTGTCACGCGCCGACCTGACCCCGCTGACCCCGCGCACGATGACGACGCTGGACGCCCTGCGGGCCGAGCTGCGCCGCGTGCGCCGCCAGGGCTACGCGATCGTCGACCAGGAACTGGAGCTGGGCCTGCGCTCGATCGCCGCCCCGGTGCGGGACCGGGGCGGCGAGGTGACGGCGGCGGTGAACATCGCGGTGCACGCGGGCCGGAACTCCCTTGAATCCGTGCGCCGTGACCTGCTGCCGCCGCTGCTGGACACGGTCGCCCGGATCGAGGCCGACCTCCGGATCACAGGTCCAGCACGAGCCTCTTCCCCCGGCACCGGGACACACAGATGAGCATGGTGTCCCCGGCCGCCCGCTCGGCCTCCGTCAGCACCGAGTCCCGGTGGTCCGGGGTGCCCTCGACGACATCGGTCTCACAGGTGCCGCAGGTGCCCTCGGTGCAGGAGTACAGCACCTCGACCCCGGCGGCGCGCACGCTGTCGAGTACGGAGACGCCGGGCGGGACGGTGAGAGTACGGCCGCTCTGCGCGAGGACGACCTCGAACTCGGTGTCCTGGTCGGCCTGTTGTTCCTTCGCCTGGAACCGCTCGACGTGGAGAACTCCGGCGGGAGTGGCGGCCTCCACCGCGTCCAGGAGTGGCCCCGGACCGCAGCAGTAGACGAGGGTGCCGTCCGGGAGATCGTCGAGCACCGACGGCAGATCCAACAGCCCCGTCTCGTCCTGGGGCGCGAGGGTCACGCGGTCGCCGTAGCGGCGGAGTTCCTCGGTGAACGCCATCGAGGCGCGCGTGCGGCCGCCGTAGAGCAGGGTCCACTCGGCGCCCGCCGCCTCCGCCGCGGCGAGCATGGGCAGGATCGGGGTGATGCCGATGCCACCGGCGATGAAACGGTAGCGGTGGGCTGGGCGGAGGGCGAAGTGATTGCGCGGCCCGCGCACCTCGACCTTGTCACCCGCCCCCAACCGCTCGTGCACGAAGGCGGATCCGCCCCGCCCGTCCTCCTCCCGCAGCACCGCGATCCGCCAGGCGGTGCGGTCGGCCGGGTCGCCGCACAGGGAGTACTGGCGCTCCAGGCCCGGGGCGAGCACGAGGTCGATGTGGGCGCCGGGTTCCCAGGCGGGGAGGGGCTCGCCGAGAGGGCGCTCCAAAGTGAGCCCGAGCACCCCGTCGGCGAGGAACTCCCGCTCCCGGAGGACGAGTTCGGTCATGACGTATGCCCCTCGGGGTGGCCGAGCATCCACTCCCACATGGCGACCGGGTCCTCGGCGGTGTGCTCGGCACCGCAGTGACAGGTGCCGTGCAGGACATCGGTGCCCGGCACCCAGTCGATGCGGTAGATCTCGCCGGTCGGTGCCGTCACAGGACCTTCTCCACGGGCTTGTCGCCCTCCTCGACCAGCCGCGCGAGGATACGGCGGGCGGCCAGTCCACCGGTGTCGATGTTGATGCTCAGCTCCTGGTAGCCGTGCCGTTCGGTGCCGAGCGTGCGCTGGAGCAGATCGAGCGCGGTGACGTCCTGCATGACGACGGTGTGGTTGTTGCTCCGCAGGAACTCGGTGACCTCCGCGTCGTCGGTCGCCCAGTCCCGGGAGACCGCCCAGAAGTCGTACACCTCGCCGTCGCCGGAGGGCGTGATGGCGTAGGTGATCTCGGTGTGGAAGCCACCGGGATCACTGCCGTCCACCTCCGGCACGACCCCGACCGGCGCGACCCGACTGTGCAGGAGATAGAGACAGGGCGCGTGGTACTCGATGTCCTGCCACCGCATGATCCGCCCTTCGATCCCCGTCGACTTGGCGTAGAACGGCGGACATTCGGCGTCGTCCATGTGCCGGCTCACCCGGACGATCCCGGCGCCCTCGTCGACCTCCGTGGTGATCGGCGTCTCGGCGACCTCGGGGGTGCCGATGTAACCGCCGTGCAGATAGGTCTCGTGGGACAGGTCGAGGAGGTTGTCGACGAGGAGCCCGTAGTCGCAGGCGATGGGCTCCATGCCGCGGACGGTGACCCAGCCGGGGGAGTCCAGGTGCCGGGCCCGCGGGATGCTCCGCGGGTCGGCGAGGTCGGGGTCCCCGATCCACACCCACACCAGCGAGTCCTGCTCGACGACGGGATAGGAGGCGATGCGGGCGGTGCGGGGGATGCGTTTCTGCCCCGGCACATAGACGCATGTGCCGGTCGTGTCGTAGGTGAACCCGTGATACCCGCACACGACCCGGTCCCCGTCGAGCCGCGTCGGCGCCTCGGACAGCGGATAACGCCGGTGCACACACCGGTCGTTGAGCGCGATGACGGTCCCGTCCCCCTCCGTGCGGTAGAAGACGAGCGGCTCCCCGAGCACCCTCCGCCCGAACAACTCCCGCCCCACCTCATGGCTGTAGGCGGCGACGTACCACTGGTTCCTGGCGAAGGCGGTCATGTGAGGCATGGGGGTTCCCGTCCCTGTCGGCGGGGCGGCCTCGCCCCGCGTGCCGTGGTTGGAATCAGGGTCGTGAGGGGTGTGGTTAGCGCGCAAGGCGGCTTCTGTCAGGCGGAAGCGTATCTACGAAAGAGCTGGTCAGGGCGTTGTCGTGCGTCTTGCTCGTCACTGGCAGCGGCTGCGGGGTGTCCCCGCTGGGTTGATCACTCCTGAGGTGGCCCGTGATGGGCTCGGCGAACACATCCGATCGCGCAGCTGCCGTGATTGTCCGGAGATGAGATTCTTGTTAGTTAACGCGCTAATTTCTGTTCGTTCATGTACGGGATGTCTGCTTGCCGCCCTGCTCTGGCTGAACTCGATCGCTGGTCGCTGCGACCTGCCGTGAGCTGTTTCACTGGTTCGCTTTGTCCAGACCGCTCGGAGGAGGGAGAACGGTAGCCGTGCAGCGGTTGAGAGTTCGGTGTCCGTGAGCACTTTGGCCCGTGAGGGTGGGGGATGGCCGCGGATACGGGGCTGACGCCCTGCGGCGACTGGCGCCCCACCTGGCTTTGCAGGGGAGAGACAGCTGCCATGGAAACGGCCGGGAGGGGAACCCAGATGCTTTTGAGGCCGTAAGTTCGGCCTTGAGCTGATGATGTGACGCCCTGCGTGCTTGCGGCAGCGCGGCAGGTGCTCGCTCACCCGGCATGAACCGCCCCGGTCATAGGGCGGATGTCTGAGTCCGCTGTCTCAGTGATCACGTGGTGCTCTTGGGCGCCCGGGCACCGGCTCCACTGGGATTCCTGGTCGGTCTCTTGGCAGCAGCACTCGCAGTCCGCCTGGCCGGGCCTCGCACGTGACGGGAAGAGGCAGCGTCACGGGTTCACCATCGATCCCTGCGTGCAGCAGTTGCTGTCCCCGGCCGTGCAACGTGATGCTGGCCGCCCTCCAAGCGATGGCAGCATCGCCTGCCGGACCTGGGCCGGGCTGCTGTCCCAGCAGCTGGCTGCGGAGGGCTCGGAGGAGATCCGGCGGTGTGTCGGTCGGGCCCTTGAGCACGATGCCGCCGAGTAGGCCCGAGGTGAGCGTGAAGCGGCGCCCCAAGTAGCGTGGAGTGGCGATGTGGTACGGGTTGTTGGAAACCAGCACCACTTGCGGGAACCGGACGGTTCCCCGCGGGGTGTCCACGTCGGCCTCGACCCCTTGCGTTCCTTTGAGGTAGTCGGGGGCGAGCGACGCGAAGGTGCGCGCCTTGTCCTCCCGGTACCCGGGGTCCAGCAGGGCATCGGCGTAGAGGCCAAACGACACGTTGTTGACGAAGACGTGCGGGCCCACCACGCCGAGATCCAGATGGGTGAGCACGCCGTCGGTCACGGCACTCAGTGAGGACACCGGGTTGCGGATGTCGAGGCCCAGATCCCGGGCGAAATGGTTGCGCGTGCCCGCCGGGACCACCAGCAACGGCCGGTCCGTGGCGAAGGCCACCGCGGCCACGGCCGATACTGTTCCGTCGCCGCCCGCGACCCCCAGTACCTCGGCCCCCTCATGGACCGCGCGCCTGGCGAGTGACGCTGCGTCCTGCTCGGCGCTGGTCGACCAGACCCGTGCGCCCATGCTCTCGGCACGGTTGACCAGGTCGAAACGGGCAGTCTTGCCGCCGCCCGAGCGTGGATTTGCCACGACCACCACCCGAGTACGTGCCCCAGCTCCAGCCATCACCGCACCCACTTCCGCCGCGCCCGTCGGTCGCCGACCGACCGATCGAGTCCAGTACGACCAGGCTGGCAGACCCCTCCTTGCCTCCGCGCGACCGACAGCGACAGAGTCCAGGCATTCGACCTGGACCCGAAGTCGCTGCTTGAGGGCCTCTGGTCGGCGCGGTTCCATGGGTGGAAGTCGGGGTCGGCCTGGATGTGACGGTTCCCGCACCGCCTGAGTGCGGTGCCGGAGCCGCCGCGGTCAGTGCTGGGGGTGCGGCCGAGAGCGAAACAGCGGCCGTCGCTGGGCAGCCGCGCCGGGAGTGCGGCGGTCGGCTTCCAGTCGCAGCCGGACAGCAGACATCGATTTCACGGCGGTCTTCGACGCCACATGGTGCTGGAGGCCCAAGCTGCCGTGGCGGCGGACCTGTTCGGGATCGCGGGCGGCGAAGGCACCCGGGCGCGCTTTCAGTTGCCCGGTGGCGAGCTGCCCTGGGGCGTGGCGTGTGGTGCTGCTCTGCCCTGGGCAGCCCGCTGCACCGTTTGAGACTTGAGATTGGTCGGTCCTCCCGACCTGGCTCCTACCTGCTGGCCAGAGCTTCGGCTTCCGTACGGGCCCGCACCGCCTCCAGCTCAGCGTATTCCGCCTCCAGGATCGCGGAGCCGGCGAAGTCGATCGCGAACGACGCGCACCCCTCCGCATCATCCGCCTTGAGCTCGGCACGCTTCACGTCAAGCTCGCCCTTGCGCTCCTGGAGTTGGCTCTTGACCTTCGCTACGTGCTCCTGCCACTTGTTCCTGGCCTCTTCCAGTGACGCAGCGGCAGCGGCCTTCTGCGCGGCTCCCTCACGGCGGAGTTGCTCTGCCTGCTGTTCCGTCTCCCGCTGAACCTGTTCGATCGCGGCCGCCAGATCCTCCTGGTCCTTGGCGATGGCACTCTGCACGGTGGTGTCCTGCCACGAGGTGTAGCCGGTCAAGCGGGCGGAACGCCCAGGTCGCAGGCCTGATTGCTTTTGCCGCACGGCATGTCGGGGTTCGCGCCGCTGCGACCGGCGACAACTGCCGGGCACCTCATGTCGGGACACGCCTGTCGGGCCCGAGACCGGAGGCAGCGGGGCATGATCGGCTACACCAAGACCGGGGACGCGACCGGTGGCGGGGTTCTTCGCGCTGTTCGGCTCGTTCCTGGCGGGCCAGATCAGCGGCATCGTCGAGCACTTCCCGATGTACTTCGACTCCCTCATCGGCTGGATCAACCGGACGTTCCACACGGATCTGTCACGGGTTGAAATCCAGGGCCGGATGTTGCGCCCGGACTGGCTGCGGACGTACGTACAGAAGAGCGCGGGCGGCGTGTTTGACTTCTCGGCTTCCGTGCTGGGCGGTCTGTTCCGGCTGCTGACGATCTTCCTTTTCGCCTGCTGCTTCGCCGTGGACGGCCCCCGGCTGCGCCGCGCGCTGTGCTCGCCGCTGCCACCGGCCAAGCAGACCGAGGTGCTGCGGGCCTGGGAGATCGCGGTCGACCACTTCGTCATGCTGGCGGTGCTGGGTGTGCCGTATGCCCCTGGGCTCGCCGTGTGGGTGGGGGTGGTGTCGCAGTTCATCCCGGTCATCGGCACCTATCCGGCCGGGGCCGTGCCCATCCTGGCCGCGCTCGCCGTCGACCCCTGGTATGCGGTGTGGGTGCTGGTCTTCGTCGTGGTCTATCAGCAGTTCGAGGACTATCTGATCCAGCCGAAACTCACGTCCAAAACAGTGGACATCCATCCAGCGGTGGCCTTCGGCTCCGTGATCGCGGGCACCGCGCTGCTCGGTGTGGCCGGCACGCTGATGGCCATTCCGGTGGTGGCCACGTTGCAGCCGTTCTTCAGTGCGTGTGTGAAGCGGTACGACGTCGCGGATGATCTGCGGGCACAGAACGACCGACGTTACCCGCAGGGGTGGTCCGTCGCTGCTCGCGTGGCTGCGTGGCCTGCTGCGTCGCCGCGGCCGTTCCTGACCGGGCTTGCGAAGGCCGCCGCCAGGTGAAGCAGGGCCGGGTGAGTGACGATGGAGGTGTACGGCCCGGTCCTGCTGTTCCAGGAGGAGGCGGCGGCATGACTTATCCCTCTGATTCCCCGGGCACCGGCCCTTCGCGCGGCACCGAGCCGCAAGACGCCCCGTTGACCGAAGGCCTGGCCGCCTTGGCGAACATGGGGTGGCAGATCCTGCTCACCACGGGCCTGGCCACGATCGCCCTGGGCGTCGTGGTCTTCGCCTGGCCGGAGGAGACGCTGCGCGTCGTCGGCGTGCTCTTCGGCATCTATCTGCTGGTCACCGGCGTCTTCCAGTTGGCCGCCGCCTTCGGCACGCACGTCCCTGGGCATCTACGTGCCCTGCACTTCATCACGGGTGCGCTGTCCGTCCTGCTGGGGCTGATCTGCTTCCGAGGCACCATGCAGTCGATCTTTCTGCTCGCCCTGTGGATCGGCTTCAGCTGGCTGCTGCGCGGCATCATGGTGACGGCTGCGGCGGCCTCCGCCGAGGACATGCCGGCACGCGGCTGGCAGCTGTTCCACGGGATCATCAGCACGGTGGCGGGCATCGTGCTGATCGTCTCGCCGTTCACCTCGATCGCCGCACTCACCCTGGCGGTGGGTGTCATGGCCGTGGTCCTCGGCGTGGTCGAGGTGTTCCAGGCCATCAGGATGCGCGTCGAAGTCGGCCGTCTCGCTCCGGGCGGCACTGCCGCACAGCGGCGGCCCCTGTTCCACCGACCGCATCCCCAGCACTGATCACAGGGGCCGGACCGGCCAGTCACGGACGAGCGGGCGAAGCGCCACCCGTGCAGTGGGATGGGCACCTCGGTCAGCGACTGCACCGCACCTGATGACCATGACGGCGGACATCGATTTCACGGCGTTCTTCGACGCCACCCCAAGCCCGTACCTGGTGCTGGATACGGACCTGGTGATTCGCTACGTCAACCCGGCATGCCTGCGGACCATCGGCAGGACCGAGGAGGAGTTGATCGGGCGGTACTTCTTCGACGTCCTGCCGGACAGTCGCGGCGTCCGCGACGACGCGGAACAGAACCTGAAAGTGTCACTCCACCGGCTTCTGCACACCGGGACACCGGAAACCGCGGTGCTTCAGCGGTACGACCTTCCCGTCCCCGACCGGCCTGGCGCGTTCGAGGAGCGATGGTGGTCCGTGATCCACACCCCCATTTGCGGACCTGACGGCAGTGTGAAGTGGATCATCCAACAGGTGGCGGACGTCACGGCCTTCGTCCACTCCTCCCGGGCATGCCCGCTCGGCGAGGAGCCGACCGAGCGGGCGCAGGGCGTGGTCGCCGAGCCGTATGCGCGGGCCGGAGAGCTGCACCGGCTGAACCAGGAACTGCGCCGGGCCCACGCCCGCGAACAGCGGGTCGCCGTCACCCTGCAGGAAGCCATGCTCTCCGTCCCCGACCTGGATCGGCACACCAACATCGCCGTGCGCTACTTGCCCGCGACGACCTCACTCAACGTGTGCGGCGACTGGTACGACGTTGTCGACCTACCACCCGACCGCTACGCCGTGGCGGTCGGAGACGTCGTCGGCCACGGCCTGCACGCCGCGGCCGTCATGGGCATGCTCCGCAGCGCCCTGAGCGCCGTGATCCGCGCCATCCCCAGCCCCGCCCAGGCCTTGGAAATCCTCGGCCTCTATGCCCGCTCCGTGGACGGCGCGATGGCCACCACCGCGGTCAAGGTACTCATCGACACCCGCAGCAGGCTGATCATCTACAGCAGCGCCGGGCACCCACCACCCGTGCTGCTCCACTCCGACGGGACCTGCGAACTGCTGGACCAGGCCACCGACCCGCCACTCGGCGCACGCGAGCACCATGTCCCGCGCCCCCAGGCCGGCCTCCCCTATATCCCGGGAGACACCCTCGTGCTGTACAGCGACGGCCTCATCGAGCGCCGCGACGAGGACATCGACGCCGGCCTGGAACGCCTGACGACAGCCCTGGCCCAGGACCCGACCCTCCCAGCTGACCTGCTGGCCGACGCACTGCTGGCCCGGCTCGACGTCGCCGGGGGCGCTCCCGACGACATCGCTCTCGTCATCATCCACCTATGACCCCACGCGTCTTCTCGACCACTCCCGGAGCTGCTCCGGCCGGGATCAGAGACACGCACCTGCCGCCCGTCACCCCTTCGCGCGGGTTCGCGTGGGCTGGTTCTCCACGCCGGCGATTGCGGCGTCCAGGGCGCGGTTGAACATCGTGTCGATCACGTCGTGCGAGGGTGCGGGGGCCTCGTCCCGGTCGGGGCCCGTCGCCGTCGTGGGGAAGGTGCTCCACCGCTGTAGCGCTCCGGTCAGTTCGCTGACCAGCAGACCTGTGAACACGGCGCGCAGGGTGGCGGCGACGCGCGGGACTTCTTCAGCGGGCAGTTCCGCGGCGGCGAGTGTGTCTGTGAGTCCGCGCCAGAACGGGTCGTCCGGCTGGACGAAGTCGGCGCGCCCGAAGGAGTACCCCATCAGCTTGGGGTGACGGTGTGCCAAGGCGCGGAAGTCCAGCGCCAGTTGACGCAGTCGGTCCTGCCAGGGGGCGTCCTCCCGTTCCGGCGTGCGGAACTGTGAGCCGACGCGCTCGGTCACGCCGCGCAGCACGGCGTCCTTGTTCGGTACGTGGTGGTACAGCGACATCGGGTTCGCGTCCAGCGCCGCGGCGAGTTTGCGCATGGTCAGCGCATCGACCCCGTCGGCGTCGATGAGTTCCAGCGCCTTGGCGCAGATGCCGTCCTTGGTGAGTGGTACGTCCCTCTTCCTTGTCCCTCGGGGGGCCTTCTTTTGAGTTTCCATACGCCGTATGGTACCACTGAAGGCAGTTCCATACGCCGTATGGAAACCGGGAGTCCCGCTGCCTGTCAGCGGCTTCCCAGGCATGCCACAGCGCCCTTGCCCCTCCCTTTCTTTTCTCCGCACAAAGGAGCAAGCCATGGCCACGCAACCCGTGACTGATCTGCGTCCCATCCCGTCCCCGCGCGGGATCCCCCTGCTCGGCAACACGCCGCAGATCCCCGACACCAACCCGGTCGAGTACTTCGCCGAGCTGTCCATGCAGTTCCCCGACGGCATCTACGGCCTGGACATCGCCGGTATCGAGCAGATCTTCGTCTACGACCCGGACCTGGTGGCCGAGGTCTCCGACGAGACGCGGTTCTTCAAGCAGATCGAGAAGACGCCGCTGCAGCATGTCCGGGACTTCGCGGGCGCGGGTCTGTTCACGGCCCACCAGCACGAGGAGGAATGGGGCATGGCGCACCGGATCCTCCTGCCGGCGTTCAGCCAGCGGGCCATGAGGGCCTACTACGGGCAGATGCTGGAGATCGCCCAGAACCTGGTGGGTAAGTGGGAGCGCAAGGCGGGTCAGCCGGTCAACATCACCGACGACTACACCCGGCTGACGCTGGACACCATCGCCCTGTCGGGGTTCGGCTACCGGTTCGACTCCTTCGACAAGGAGGAGCTGCACCCCTTCCTCAACGCGCTGCTGGGCGCGCTGATCGAGTCGCTGCGGCGCTCGCAGGAGCTGCCGATGATGACCAAGCTCCGCAAGGCCGATGCCAAGAAGTACGGCGAGAACGTCCAGCTGATGCAGGAGCTGGTCGAGAGCGTGATCAAGGAGCGCCGCGAGGGGAAGGGCACCGGTGAGGAGGACCTGCTGGGCCTGATGCTGGAGGCCACCGACCCCGAGACCGGCAATCGGCTGTACGACGACAACGTCCGCGACCAGGTGCTGACGTTCCTGATCGCCGGCCACGAGACCACCAGCGGCCTGCTGGCGTTCGCCACGTACTCGCTGATGCGCAACCCGCACGCGCTGGCCCAGGCCTACGCCGAGGTGGACCGCCTGCTGCCCGGCGACACCGTCCCGGACTACGACACGATCATGCAGCTGGACGTCATCCCGCGGATCCTGGACGAGACCCTGCGCCTGTGGGCTCCCATCCCGTCGTTCGGCAAGACGGCGCGGGAGGACACCGTCATCGGCGGCCGCTACGAGCTGAAGAAGGGCGCGAAGGTCCTCATCCTCGAGGGCCCGCTGCACACCCACCCCAAGGCGTGGGACCGGCCGGACGAGTTCGACATCGACCGCTGGCTGCCGGAGAACCGCGTCCAGCACCACCCGCACGGCTACAAGCCGTTCGGCAACGGCGTACGTGCCTGCATCGGCCGCCAGTTCGCGCTCACCGAGGCCCGCCTGGCCCTCGCGCTGGTGCTGCAGAAGTTCAAGTTCTCCGACACCAACGACTACAAGATGGACCCCCGGGAGGCGCTGACGCGCAAGCCCGGCAACTTCGAGCTGATCGTCCGCCGTCGTCAGGAGCACGAGCGGACCGTCTTCGGCGCTGCGGACGTGCAGACCGGGGACACGCAGGCGCCGGCAGCGGTCAGCGGTGTCGGGGTGAACCTGACCGTCGCCTACGGCTCCAGCCTGGGTTCGTGCGAGGACCTGGCGCGCACCATCGCCGACCGAGGTGAGCGCTCCAGCTTCGGCACCACGCTGGTGAGCCTGGACGAGCTGGGTGACAACCTGCCCTCCGAGGGTCTGCTTGCCGTCGTCGCCGCCAGCTACAACGGCAAGGCGCCCGACAACGCCCAGCGCTTCGACGACCTGATCGCCGCCGGGCTGCCCGAGGGCTCGCTGTCGAACGTGCGGTTCGCGCTGCTGGGCGCCGGCAACACCCAGTGGGTGGCGACCTATCAGGCGTTCCCCCAGCGGATCGAGGCCGCCCTGCTGGCCGCCGGCGCCACCCCCGTCGTCGAGCGCGGTATCGCCGACGCCGCCGGTGACTTCGATGGCATGGCGAGTCGCTGGATGGACGGCCTGTGGGCCACTCTGGCCGAGGAATACGCCGCCGACACCTCCGACGACGGCGGGCCGCGCTATGAAGTGCAGCTGCTGACCGAGGCGGATGTGCGCCCGGCGATCGTCTCCGAGCAGGCTTACCCGCTGACGGTGGTGGCCAACGAGGAGCTCGTGTCCGACGCGACCGGGCTGTGGGACTTCAGCATCGAGCCGCCGCGCCCGTCCGCGAAGTCCCTCACCATCGAGCTGCCCGAGGGCGTCACCTACGACACCGGCAACCACCTGGCCGTCTTCGCCAAGAACGAGCCCGCGCTGGTCGACCGCGCCCTGGCCCGGCTGGGCGTCGACCGCGACCAGGTGCTCAGGCTGCAGCAGCCCGCGGGCGGCCGGACGCACCTGCCGGTGGGTACGCCCGTCACCGCGGGTCTGCTGCTCACCGAATTCCTGGAACTGCAGGACCTGGCCACCCGCTCCCAGATACAGACCCTGGCCGAGCACACCGAGTGCCCTTGGACCCGGCCGCAGTTGGAGGCGTACACGGCCGACACCGAGGAAGCCGGACAGCGGTACCAGGAGGAGATCCTCGAGAAGCGTGTCTCGGTGCTCACCCTCCTGGAGCGCTTCCCCGCGGTCGAACTGCCGCTCGCGGTGTTTCTGGAGATGATGGGCCCGATCCGTCCGCGCTTCTACTCCATCTCCTCCTCCCCGCTGGCCAGTCCGCGCCAGGTGCGCCTGACCGTCGGCCTGCTGGAAGGCCCGGCCCTGTCCGGCGACGGACAGTACCGCGGCACCTGCTCCTCCTACATGGCGCGGTTGGAGCCGGGAGACGTCGTCTACGGCTACGTCCGCGTGCCCTCCCCGACCTTCGCCCCGCCCGCCGACCCCACGACACCGCTGATCCTCATCGGCCCCGGCACCGGCATCGCACCGCTGCGCGGCTTCCTGGAGGAACGTGCCCGGCAGTACGAGAACGGCACGGAGGTGGGCCTGTCCCAGGTGTTCGTCGGCTGCCGCCACCCGCAGCACGACTACTTCTACCGGGACGAGATGGAGATGTGGGAGCTGTCCGGCGTCGCCCGGGTCCACACCGCCTTCTCCGCGGTGACCGGCCACCCGGCCCGGTTCGTACAGAACGCCATCGCGGGCGCCGCCGGCACCGTGTGGCAGGCGCTTCAGGACGGTGCCTACGTCTACGTCTGCGGTGACGGCCGCCGCATGGCGCCCGCCGTCCGCGAGGCGCTCGCCGCGGTCCACCGCGAGCACACCGGCGGCGACGACGAGGCCGCCCAGCGATGGCTCGCCCAGCTGGAAGCCGACGAGCGCTACCAGCAGGACGTCTTCGCCTGATTCCCAGACGTCGGGAGGCGTGCGACACCCCTCCCTGGCCGTACGCCTCCCGGTCCCACCCACCCGCTCAGAACCAGCCGGCACCACCGGCCTGAACCGCCGGTCGGTGCCGCTCACGGCAAGCTCACAGAAAGAAGATCCTCATGGACACCATGCTCGCCGGACGCTTCCACCTGAACAGCAAGAAGTTCGCCGTGGAAGAGGTCCCTGTCCCCGCGCCCGGCCCGGGCGAGGTTCTCATCGAGGTCAAGGCCGCCGGCGTCTGTCTCTCGGACGTCCACCTGATCGACGGCTCCCTCGTCCCGCTGTTCGCCACCTCCGACACGGTCACCGTCGGCCACGAGGTCTCCGGCGTGATCCACACCCTCGGCCCCGACCTCAAGCGCGGCCTGACCGTCGGCACCCGCGTCACCCTCGAGGCCGGCAAGACCTGCGGCCGGTGCGCCGACTGCGTACGCCGCCGCCCCTGCACCCAGATGCTCACCGCCGGCATCGACTACGACGGCGGCTGGGCGCAGTACACCGTCGCCCGCGAGGACACTCTCATCCCCATCCCCGACAGCCTCCCCTTCGACCAGGCCGCGATCATTCCCGACGCGGTTTCCACCCCCTACGCCGCCGTCGTCGCCACCGCCGGCGTCCGACCCGCCCAGTCCGTCGGCGTCTGGGGTGTGGGCGGAGTGGGCGCCCACAACGTGCGTCTCGCCCGCCTGGTCGGCGCGGCGCCGATCATTGCCGTCGACCCGCTGCCCAGCGCCCGCGAGCGTGCCCTGGCCTTCGGCGCGGACATGGCCCTGGACCCGGCCGCGCCCGACTTCGCCGACCAGGTACGCGCGGCCACCGGTGGACGGGGCCTGGACTTCGCCTTCGACTGCGCCGGTGTGCCCGTCGTCCGCGAGCAGGCCGCCTCCGTACTCGGCCTGGGCGGCTCCCTGATACTCGTCGGCATCACGCCACACCCCCTCACCATCAGCGAGGGCCTGACATTCAACTACCTGAGCAAGCAGGTGCGCGGCCACTACGGCGGCTTCCCCGAGTCCGTCACCGAGCTGGTCCGGCTGACCGCGGCCGGCCGCCTCGACCTGGCCCCCTCCATCACCGACCACATCCCGCTCGCCGCCGCCGCGGCCGCGGTCAACCGGCTGGAGAACAAGATCGGCGACCCGATCCGCCTCATCCTCGTCCCCTGACACCCCCTTTGTTCTGATCGATGCCGGTCTGGACGGCGACATAGGCACCCTGGTATCCGTCGGGGACGGGGAGTTCCTCCGCGATGCGGCTCAGCCACCGTCACGGTGGCTGCGTGGCCATGGTTGGGGTGACTTCGGCCGTACTGCCGCTGCTGCACAACACGGGTGACCAGGCCGCTGCCGCGGCTGCGAGGTCGTCCCCACACGGGGGGCCAGGGCGCCGGGGTCGGGCCGCGGTGGCGAGGACGACCCGGTCTGGGCGGAGCAGGACGGCGCCCGCGGTGCCCATCCAGTGGACCAGGGCGCTTGTGCCCGGATCGGCTTCGGCGCAATGGTCGGTGCCGCCCGTGCCGGGCCGTCGTCGGCCGGGGGCGTGCAGGTGGATGACGCGGGCGTCCAGCGCTCGTACCAGCGCGTGCAGGGCCGGGCTCAGCGACGCGGTGGCCAGGACCGCGAAGCCCTCGCCGAGCAGGTCGTCCAGCAGGCGCGGGGCGCCGTCGGCGTCGGGAAGCACCGGTTGGGGGCACAGCGTTCCGGGGCGCGGGTGGCCCCGGCGGCGGGAGCCGGCCAGAGGGCCCGGTCTCAGGGGCGGGCTGACGGCGGACAGTACGAGAGCGGAGGCGCCCGGCAAGCGGGAGAGAGCCGGCAGCACGGCATGCCGGGCCAGTGCGGTGCCCGTTCCGCCGCCGGTCATGACCGCGCCGACGGACACGGCGGTGCGGATCAACTGCCGTGCGTGCCGGTGGCGTTCGGCCTGGTACGTGTCGAGCAGGGCATCGCTCGCGCGGCCGGTGAGGACGCGGGCGAGTTTCCAGGCGAGGTTGTGGGCGTCGCGCATCCCCGCGCCCATCCCCTGCCCGATGAAGGGCGGGGTGAGGTGGGCGGCGTCACCGAGCAGGAAGATGCGGCCGGTGCGCCAGCGGTCGGCGACCTGGGCGCGGAAGGTGTAGGTGGCGGTGCGCAGGACGTGCAGTTCCGTCTCGGGGATGCCGCGCGTCCAAGGCGCGATCAGGGCGAGCAGACGCTCGCGGTCTGTGAGTTCCTCCGGCTGCTCGCCGCTGCGCAGGCGGAACTCCCAGCGGTAGCGGTCCTCGCCGACGCGCATGTAGGTGGCCGCCCGTTGCGGGTCGCAGATCTGGTGGACGCCGTCCCAGGCGGGCAGTGGCGGGCGGCAGCGTACGTCCACGACCAGCCACTGCTGAGAAGCGGCGAGGTCCTGCATCCGGGAGCCGATGGAGGCACGGACCAGGCTGCCCGCGCCGTCGCAGCCCAGGACAGCGTCGGCCAGGATCGTGCGGGTGACGCCGGTGTCCTCGTCCCGGAAAGTCACCGGCACCGGAGCGCCGCCGTGCGGGGGCGAGCTCACGGCGGTGACCTCGATGCCTCCGCGCAGCGTGACCAGCGGGTGATCCTGGAGGTTGTCCCGCATCAGTTGTTCGAGTTCGGGCTGGTCGAACATGTTGGCTTCGGGAAAGCCGTACCGGCCGCACGGGTTGTCGCGGCGGAACTCGGCCAGGACACGGTGGGAGCCGTCCAGCAGCCGCATGCCGCGGGCGGGGCGGGTGATCGCGCTGAACGTCTCATGGATGGCCATGGCCTGGAGGATGCGGTGCACCTCGTCGTCCAGGTGGACGGCGCGCGGCAGCGGATACGGGGCGCGGTGGCGTTCCAGGACCAGGGCGGGCACGCCGTGGCGGGCGAGGAGGGTGGCGGCGGTCAGCCCGGTGGGGCCGGCACCGATGACCACGACGGGTACGTGCTCAGGAGTGGTGGCGGTCACTTGCTCAGGGCTTTCATCAGGCCCAGCAGCCGGGCGCGGTCGATTTCGTTGTCTTCGCGCAGTGCGGAGATCGCCTGCAGGAGCACCCCTGGAGACGGGGTGGTGCCGAGGAAGTCGCGGGTGGCGGGCGGGCCCCACTGGGCGAGGCCGGAGGCGGACATGGCGGCCCAGCCGGGTTCGAGTGTGTGGTCGAAGACGTCGCCGTCGGTGTAGTGCTCCAGCATGAAGCGGTCGGGGTCGCGCCAGTAGTCGAAGATCTGGCTGCCCTGGATGTGCCGGCCGATGCCCCAGGAGTGGTGGTAGCCGCGCTCGCGCAGGTACTCGCCGCCGGCGGCCAGTGCGTCGAGGTCGGCGACCTGGTAGGCGGAGTGGACATAGCCGGTGTCGGGGCCGAGGTGCATGGCCAGGGTGTGGTGGTCGGCGGGTTCATCGCCGCGGTCGCAGCGGATGAAGGCCATGGTGGGGCCGCGCTCGCGCTGGCCGTCCAGGTGGAGGAAGTCGCTGACGATCAGGCCGAGGTGCTGCAGGTACCAGTCCAGGGCGCGCCGGAAGACCCGGGTGGACAGCACCACATGGCCCAGGCGCTGCACCTGGGAGGGTGTGCGGGGCGGGCGCTGGGTGGCGTTGATGCGGGCGGCCGCGGTGGTGGTGCCCGTGTTGAGGACCAGGGGCTGTTGCAGCGGTCGGGCGGGCTGCTCGGTGACGCCGTGTACGACGCGGACCGGGATGCCGGAGGGGTCCAGCAGGTCCACGGCGCGGCCGCCGCCGTACTCGGTGAGGGGCCGGACCTTGTGGCCGGTGGCGCGGGCGAGCCGGTCAAGGTCGGCGGCGTCGGCGGCCTGGAAGGCGGGGCCGATGAATCGGGAGGTGGGGCCGCAGCGGATCACCAGGCAGTGCGGTCCGGCCAGGGCGCCGCGAAGATAGAGAGTGTCGTCGGTACGGGCGGCGGTGGTGAACCCGAAGTCGTGGGCGAAGGTTTCGGCGCGGTCCAGATCGGGCTTGGTGAACTCCAGCCAGGCCAGGTCGACCACCTTGATGACGGGCTGGGCAGCGCGGCCGGGGTGCTCCCCGCGCAGGGCGCCTTGATCGCTGTGCAGACCCTGGTGGGCGTCGGCAGTGGGGACGACGGGGGTGGGTGTCGGGTCGTTCACGGGGGATTCCTTCCTGTGGCCTCCACGACCTGGCGCGAGGGTGGGGTGGGTGCCGCGGTGCCCCGGAGGCGAGGCAGGGGTGAGGGTTGGGGGCCCGGCCCGCCGACCGCGGCGGTGATCGGCAGGCCGGGTGGCACGGCAGGTGAGCGGTTCCTACCGGGCGAGGAGGCAGTTCAGTGCGGTGGTGAGTTCGGCGACCGGGTCGGTGGCCGCGCCGTGGGCGCGCCAGCCGATGAAGCGGTCCGGGCGCACGAGGACGGCGCCTTGCGCTGTGTGGCCGCGGGCGGCGGTCCAGGTGGAGCGCAGGTCGCGGTAGTCGCCGTCGAGGTGGCCGATCCGCATGACGTCCAGCGGCAACCCGCTCTCGGCGGCGATCTTCTCGGCGGCCTCGCACCAAGCCCGGCCGTCCTCTCCGGCGATCAGCAGCAGGCGGCCGGGGCGGACCAGGCGGGCCAGGGCCACGCGATGGCCGTCGGGGTCCTCAAGCCAGGCGTGGGGCAGCGGGTGTCCGGGGCGCGCGGCGGGCTGGTAGATGCGGACGGGGTCGGGGTTCTCGGGTGCGGGAGTGCCGTCGGGGACGACGGCGGCGGAGTCGTACGTGTAGCCGAACTCGACGCCCAACTCGTTGAACTCCATGGACTGGGCGGCCACGGCCGCCAGGAAGGTGCGGCGGAAGTCGGCGTCGGCGGGGTCCTCGCTCCACAGGCGGCGAGCCTGCCGCCAGTTCCTCTCCTCACTGGCCTCGGGCCCGCCGCCGAAGAGGGCGTTGATGGCGATGTGGTTCATGGCGTTCTCCAGCGATCGCTGGACGTTGGTGGCGTCCGCCGGGCGCCGCTCGGCCTCATAGGTGTCCAGCAGGGCGTCGCCGGCATGGCCGTTCAGAACGGCGGCGAGCTTCCAGGTGAGGTTCTGGACGTCGTGCATGGCGGAGGTCAGGCCGAGGCCGCCGGTCGGCGGATGCCGGTGGGCGGCGTCGCCGGCGACCAGGACGCGGCCGGCGCGGTAGCGGTCGGCCACCACGCCCTCCAGGGTCCAGCGGGAGATCATGTGGACCGTCAGGTCGCCCTCGCTCAGGCCCAGCCCTGTGCGCAGGTCGGCCAGTACGGATTCGTCGTCCAGCGCGCGGCCGTCGTCGGGCCCGTAGTTGAGGTGGAAGACCCACTCCTCGGACTCGGGCCCCCAGTGCTTGGGGCCCATGGGCACGAGAACGCCGGGGATGCCGAGGCCGGGCAGCCACAGCCAGCGGATCAGCACCTCCGGGTCGAGCGCCCAGTGGGACAGGTCGGCTGAGATGTGGAAGGAGACCACGCGGGCGAGGTCGCGCACGCCCTCCTGGACGATGCCCAGGGCGGGTCCTACGGTACGGCCGCCGTCGCAGCCCAGCAGGTAGCGGGCCCGCACCCGGTAGGTCTCCCCGGTGTCGCGGTCGGCGACGATGGCGGTGACGCCGTCGTCGTCCTGGGCGAGTCCGTTCAGCTCGTGGTGGAAGCGGATCTTGCCGGGCGCGAGTTCCTCGGCGCGGGTGCGCAGGAGCGGCTCCAGGCGGATCTGGGGCAGGTTGGCCTGCCGCTCGGGGCTCGCCGCGAGCCACTCGGGTGAGTGGCCGCCGGCTCCCCAGGCCTCCATCCTGGCGACCCTGCGGCCATAGTCCTCGTGGTCGCCCGCCAGGCCGACGTACCAGGCGGTGTGGGACATCTGCTCGGCCGGGGTGGAGGCGGCGTGGATGGTGTCGGCCACCCCGGCGTCGCGCATGACCTCCATGGCGCGCTGGTTGAGGACGTGGGCCTTGGGCAGGACGGAGGTGCTGGGCCAGGCGGTGACCAGCAGGGACTCGATGCCCATGCGGCTGAGCAGCATGGAGGCGGTGAGCCCCGCACCGCCTCCGCCGACGATGAGGACGGGGACGTCGATGTCGTTCATGGGTACTCCATGGGATGTCGCGGCTCGGGGCCATGGGGTGGGGACGGCTCAGGAGCGGCGGGGAAGAGCGCCAAGGGCGTTTCCCCGGTCGATTGATCGAGGCGGGGCGCCGGTCCTGTTCGCGGGTTGAGCGAGCGGCGGCGAGTGCGGATGCGAAACGCTGGTCGGTTGCCAGAGGCGCCCGGTCGCTGCGGGCGGACGTCGGCAGCCCGGACAGCGCGGGGGGATTGCCGGAAACAGTGGTGTCGATTCAGAGGCCGCACAGGGCCTCGACGGGCCAAGGGTGGTGCTACGCCGCCATCGCGGGGAGCCTCGGGGCGGCAGATGCCGACGGACGTCGACGCGGCTCATCGTGATGCTTCTCGGGTCCCGGGCGGCGGCGCTGCTAGCCGGCCAGCGCGACGAGATGGGCGCCGGCCAAGGCACCCACGATGACGGCCGGCAGGCAGCGGGCCGCCGGATCGCCGCTGCGCAGGTGGACGACGACGGCTCCGGCCATGAGCAGGATCAGGCCGGCCGACGCGGCGGCGCCGAGGGCGGTGATCCGCAGGCCGAGCAGCAGACCGGCCGCTGCCGCCACCTCCAGGGTGCCGAGCAGGCGGTAGTGGGTGGTGGTCATGCCGGCGTGGGACGCGGCCTGGCGCATCGCGGGGACTGCCGCGAGCTTGGCCGACCCGAGCAGGAGGAAGATCCCGGCGAGGAGGACGGCGAGGACAATGGCGGTCGTGCTCATAGGGCTTCTCTCTCAGGTGACTTGCTGGGGGCGTACTGCCAGTGCAGGGCGTACCGGTCGAGGGCCGCGGTGACCCTGCGCCGTACCGCCTCGTCGGCAAGGGCGGGCACCGTGACGCGGACACCGCCGTCGTGCGGTCGGCACAGGATGCGTTCCGGGTCGCAGTCCGCGCCCTGGGCGGCCAGTTCGGCGTGGACCGCACGGCGGGTGGCGTCAAGGCGCAGGCCGAGCTTGTAGGGCTTGCCGACGGCGGTGAGCGGGATGGCGTCGATCACGATCACCTCGCGCGGGGCGGCGGCGCGCTCGGGGACTCGTTCGGTGGCCCAGATGAGCAGTTCGGCGGGGTCGGCCTGGGCGCCGGGGGCGAGGGCGACGTAGGCGGCGGGCACCTCACCGGCGTGCGGGTCGGGACGGCCGACCGCCGCGGCGGCGGTGACCTCGGGGTGGGCGAGGAGGGCGTCCTCGATCGCGGCGGGGTCGATGTTGTGGCCGCCGCGGATGATCAGGTCCTTGGCGCGGCCGGCGAGATGGATGAAGCCGTCGGCGTCGATGCGGGCCAGGTCGCCCGTGTCCAGCCAGCCGTCGCGGATCTTCCCGGCGGTTTCCAGGCGAGGCCCGTCGGCGGTGTGCTCGGCGACGTACCCGGCGAAGAGGACCGGACCGCTGACGGCGAGCACCCCCGTGGCGCCGGGCGGCAGGTCCTGCCACTCGCCGGTGTCCGGGTCGATCCGCACGGTCTTGACCTGCTGGTAGGGCAGGCGCCGCCCCACACTGCCGGGCCGGGTGCGGCCGGGCAGGCCGAGGGCTGAGGCGCAGGTCGCCTCGGTCAGCCCGTAGCCCTCACACAGCGGGATGCCGGTGTGTTCCTCGAAGGACTCCCGCACGGCGGGCGGCAGCGGGGAGGCGCCGACGGCGGCGAACCGCATGCTGGAGATGTCCGCGTCGACCGGGACCTGGGCGAGGACGGAGTACACGGTGGGCACGCCGGACATGGTGGCGATGCGGTAGTGCTCCACCAGCTTCCAAAACACCGGGTACAGCTCGGGATCGCGGTAGCCCAGCGGCCCAGCCCACACCACTCCCCGGCCGCGCAGCAGCGGGCCGAGCAAAGTGACGATCAGGGCATTGACGTGGAACAACGGCAGCGCCGCGAACATCACCGACTCCTCGTCGAGAGGAATGCTCGCGGCCACCGTCCAGGCGTCGACGACCTCGTTGGCGTGCGTGTGCGCGGCGAGCTTGGGAGTGCCCGTGGTGCCGCCGGTGTGGAAATAGGCGGCCAGGTCGTCGGCGGCCGGGGGCTCGATGTCCACCAACCGGTCGGCGGGATGGGACGCGGCAAGCTCCGTGAGGTAGCCCACGCGTACGCCCTCGATGGGGTCCAGAGCCGGGGCGGGGCCGTCGGCCAGGGTGGGGGCCAGCGCCAGCAGCGCGTCCAGCCGCAAGGCCGCGGCGACCTGCCGGGCCGTGGCCCACATCTGCGCATCCAGCTGCGGACCGGCGGCGATGAGCACCCGCGCGCCGCCGCGCCGCAGCAGCTGCTCGACGTGCTCGGACGCCAGGCCCGGGTTCACCGGGGCGGCGATGCCCGCGGCCTGTGCGGCCAGCAGGGCGGCGGGCAGCTCGGCTGTGTTCGGCGAGAGCAGGCCCACTGCGGCGCGGCGGGTGACGCCGAGCGTGCGCAGCAGGTTGGCGGTGCGGTGCACCTGGTCGCGCAGTTGCGCGAAGGTCGCGGTGGCGGGGCGTAGGAAGCGCGCGGCGTCGGGCAGCACCGTCAGGGCCGGGCGGTCGGGCCACAGGCGGGCGGCGCGAATCAGGGTGTCGTAGGTGGTGGCAGGCAGGCCGCGCTCATGCAGCGGGACGGCCTCGATCGCGGACAGTTCCGCGATGCTGTCGGGGGCGGGCCACAGCAGGTCGGTGGGTGTGAGTGTCACCGGTGCGCCTTTGCAGGGTGAGGGATGGGGTCAAGCGGCCGGCCCGGTACGGGGAACCGGGCCGGCCGGTCCCGGGCGGGGGTCCCGGGAGTCTTCAGCGAGCGCGCACCACCGTGCGCTGCTCACCGAGATCGAGTACGCCGTCATCGGTCGCGATACGAGCCGTGACGACGTCGCCGTCCTTGAGGTAGTCGGGATTCGCCTGCTGACGGGCGAAGAACTTCTGCCAGCGCTTGTGCGGGGGCAGCAGGGCGGCGAGCGTGGTCAGGAGCCTGCCCGGGGACTTCAGGGCGGTGCCGCCGGGCGTTCCGGTGAGCAGGACGTCACCGGGCTGCAGGGTCTGGAAGCGGGCCAGCAGGCTGAGGGCGCGGGCGGGCCGGACGATCATGTCGGTGGTGCTGCGGTCCTGCCGGGTGGCCCCGTTGACCTGCAGCGTGAGCTGCAGGTCCGGCAGGCGGGCCAGATCGTCGGCATCGACCAGGAGCAGCCGGGGGCCCAGCGGGGTGAAGGTGGGGTACGACTTGGACTCGTAGAACTGCGTCTTGGGCAGCTGCAGGTCCCGCGCGCTTACGTCGTCCGCGACGACCAGCGCGGCGACGAACTCCGGCAGGGTGGAGTCGGTGACCTCGGTGCCGACCGGCAGATCGGCGCCCATCACCAGCCCCAGCTCCACCTCGTAGTCCAGGAAGCGCACGTGCTGTGGACGCACGATGTCCTGGTAGGGCCCGCTGACGGACCCGGACGCCTTGCGGAAGAACGCGGGCGGGACAGTGTCCGGGTCGAATCCGGAATCCACCGCGTGGGAACGGTAGTTGACCATCTGCGCCACTACCCGGCAGGGCGTGGTGACGGGCGACAGCAGCTCGGCCTCTCCAGCGGAAAGCCCGGCGTCGGGGTCACCTGCGGCGAGGGCAGCCGCCTGCTGCACGGCGGAACGGTCTGCGAGCAGGCCGGCGGTGGTGGCCGCGTCGGTCTCGACGCGGTGCAGCCTCCCTGTGCCGCTCTCCACCCACCAGCCGTCTGTGGTGCGGACGACCTGGATACTCATCGGCTCTCCTGAGTCCTGGACAGGCGCCGACCGGACCGCTCCCGCGAGCAGCTCCAGTCAGCAGTGATGAGAGAATCAGTCCAGATGACAACCACGTCAATGACTGTCAGCGGTGATGAAATAATCAGAACTGATTTCAATGGGTAAGGTAGATGGATGAGTATCGACCGACAGGGCATTGCCAACAGCCGGACGCCCAGCCGCGCACCCAACCGCCTGGACCGGCGCAAGGCGCGTACCCGGGCCGCGCTGATCGCCGCCGCTCAGCAGTTCCTCGCCGAGCAGGGGCGGGCCGACGTGAGCATCCAGGAGATCACCGAGGCGGCGGACGTCGGCTTTGGCTCCTTCTACAACCACTTCACCAGCAAGGACGAGCTGTTCGACGCCGCCGTCGCCCTCACCCTGGAGGAACACGGCGCACTCATGGACTCCGTTGTGGGAGACCTCAAGGATCCCGCGGAGATCTTCGCCGCCAGCGTCCGTCTGACCGGCCGGCTGCAGCGCACCCACACGCAGATCGCCAGGGTCCTCGTCCGCACCGGTATGCCCTACCTGACCTCCGACAGCGGCCTGGCCCCGCGGGCGATACGAGACCTGCAGGCCGCCGCTGACAACGGACGGCTGGACATCGACGACCCGCACACCGCCTTGGCCATGGTCGGCGGCGCCCTGCTCGGAGTGCTCCACCTGCTGGAGACCCGCCCGGACCTCGACGCCGAGCAGGTTTCCGATCAACTGGCCACCCGTCTGCTGCGCATGTTCGGCATGACACACGCCGAAGCACAGGAGATCGCCGGCCGGCCCCTGCCGTCACTGCCTCGGACCTGACACCCCGTCCTGACGCAGCCGGTCTCAGGCACCTTGCGACATGTGGGCATCACTGCTCACGACATACCCGCCCGAGGCGCCAGGCGGCCACTGCCGGTGACGGGGCTCACCGTGGGGCCGGATGACGTGCGGGCCTCCGGTAACACCGACCAGGCCCACGCACGCGCTGTCGATGCGAGGGCGTTGCTGTCCGACGAGGACATGTCGGACGCACTCGGGTTCCAGATCTCCCCGGACACCGAGCCGGGGCAGGTCAAGGCGCTGGGTCCTCCCGTTCAGCGGCGAGGTGACAGTGAGTACGGCGGTCTCGGTCCTCTCCGACAACCGCATCGCGTTCGCGGAGGTCCGCGCCACCCAGGGACATCTGCCCCCTCCCGGGCGAGCTGTGCTCGACAGGGTGCTGGCAGAGCCCGTTGTCCTGCGCAGCATCCCTGGGGGGCTGCACCTGCGATCGGTCGCCGTGACGACGACCACACTCGACGCGCGCTTCACCGCTGACAAAGTCACCTTCCGGCCGCCGCCCGCCCAGGGAAGCGTCCCCAGGGGATACGCCGCGCCGCGTCGAGGGCCCGGCCATTTCTGCCGAGGTGACGTCGGGGTTTCCGTCTCGGTAATCCTGGCGGGCTCTGATCACGATGGGAGCCCGGCGCCTCGCCGTGGGCTGGAGCGGAGGTGCCGCGGGCTCGGCCCCGGGCCACAGGCGGCACCTGCCGCTCCAGCCGCCTTCTGCGCGGGGACTCGGCGCTTCCACGACGGTCGGCTGGGCGGGAACGGAAACGGACGAGTGTGTCCTGAGGGTGTATTCAGCGATTCAGGGTCAGAGCGCGCCACCCTGCGCTGCGGGAGACGATCTCGGGCAGGTGATTCGAGAGGATCTCGTAGTGCTGGCCCTCGTACTCGATGAGTTTCTTGGGTTCGGGAACCCTCCCGAACATCTCGCGGACCGCGCTGCGGGTACTGCGGGCGCACCCGCACTTCGCCGAGATCGCGGGCGGGCCCCTACGCCGAGCGCATCACCGCGCCGCTGCTCATGATCCTCGCTTCCAAGGACACCGTGGCGCCGGCCAAGGAGTGCGTCCCCGCTCCCCGCGCCAGTGTGGTCTCGATGCGGTCGCGCAGCGCGGCGAGCACCTCGTGCGCCTCGTGTCGGGAGCCCAGCGTCCTGCTGGTGCTGACCGCTTCCGAGGCACTGGACCACACCCGGCGGATGTAGTGGAGCGCACGTGACTCGCCCGAGCACAGCGCAATGCTCCGGGCATGCCTGGCACCCTCATGCTCCGGATGCAGCAGGAGCCGGGTCAACTGGTCGACGGTGCCGCCGATACGGGCCACGTGACAGGCGATGGCCGCAGTGATCCGGTGCCCGTGCTCGGCAGCGCCCCGGCGGTTCCCACGCAGCACCACGGCCCGGCCGTCGGAGGCGAGCCTGCTGCAACTACCGGCGGCGTAGCGGCCGGTGAGGTCCCCGAGGAGGACGAGATGGGCTGCGCCGAGGGCAGGTGGGAGAGGCCCAACGGGCCGGACGGGTGGGAGTGCTCCTGCTGGAGGTACGTCGGATAGGCGCTGTGTGGCACGGTGGGGTCGTCTCGCAAAGACGTGGACGCCATCCAGGCCCGCTAAAACCACGGGTGGTGTCCGGGACCGACCTCCCATCGGTGCGGCCAAGGCCTCCAGGACGGCCATCCTGGAGGCCTTCGCGCGTCTGGCCCCGCCTCTGAAACCCGTCTTGGCAGGTCGCAGCCTCATCGCCTCCACACAAGCGCAGGTCAGAAAGATGCGCTAGCTGTACCACTGGTTCCTGGCGAAGGCGGTCATGTGCGGCATAGTTGCGGCTCCCGTCTGTGTGCGGTGGTGGCATCGTCCGGAAGGGCGGTGGGGCGCCGCAATACTTCTTCCGCCTCGCGGAAGCGGGTCGGCGAGGTGCCTTTCGCACTGCTGCCCGAGCCGCTGTGATCATGAGACAACTGCCCTTCCCGTCATGCACACTTGACCCCCGCACTGCACAACGGGGGAGGCGACACGCCATGAAGGTGACGCTGCGGCTGATCGACGAGACCGGGGCGGAGACGACGGGTGCCGATTTCGTCGCGATCCGGAAGCAGTTGACCCAGCGGCCCGAGCTGCGCGGGTATGTGGACGTCGTGCGCGGTGAGGCCGAGAACGGGGAGATGGGCAGCGGTCTTGAGCTGCTGCTCGTCGGGATCGGGAGCGGGGGCGCTCTCACCGCCCTCATCACCACGCTCCCCGCCCTGCTCACGGCCCGCCGGTCGCCGACCTCCGTGGAGATCACCCTGGCCGACGGCCGCAGCGCCAAGGTCACCGCCGACTCGGCCGAGGATGCGCGGGCCCTGCTGGAGGAGGCCTTGCGGGACCACCTGAACCCGCCACAGCCGTGAGGTCCAGGCTGCCGGATCCCCGAGGGTCACGGGCGGTCCTCATCGGCACCTCCTCCTACGACAGCCCGGACCTCAAGCCCCTTCTCGCCGTCCGGAACAACCTGGAGGTGCTGTCGGAGCTGCTCACCGCGGACTCGGGCGCGTTCCTCCCGGGCCGGTGCACCGTCGTACAGGATTCCTCCGACCCGCGCGGAGTGTGCCGCACGATCCGCGAGGCGGCGGCCGACGCCCCCGACACGCTGCTGGTGTACTTCTCCGGGCACGGCATCCACAACCACGACTACAGCGAGCTGCATCTGGCGCTCAGCGGCACCGACCAGAACGACCTGCGCTGGACGACGGTGCCGTTCCAGGCGATCCGGGAGATCTTCGAGACCGCGCCCTGCCGGAACAGGATCCTCATTCTGGACTGCTGTCAGAGCGGTTGGGTGCTGGACTCGATGATGGGCGACGTGGGAGGCGGAGAGGAGCCTCTGGAGATCCGGGGGACGTATCTGCTCACCTCCTCCTCCGGTGACCTGAAGTCGTTCGCGCCGCCGACGGACCGCTACACCGCGTTCACCGGCGAACTCATCCAGCTCCTGCGCGACGGTCTGCCGGGCGGCCCCGAACTGCTGCCGCTGAGTGCTCTGTTCGAGCCGTTGGCGGCGGCGCTGCAGGCGCGGTCCATGCCGAGCCCACGGCAGCAGGGGTCGGACGGGCACGCGGCGTTGGCGCTGGTGCGGAACCGGGCGGTGGAGGGAGGGGATGCCGCTGAGCGGCCTGTTGCCGTGAAGGACGGGGGCCCGGTGCCCGTGACCCGGCTGCAGCCCGAGGTCTGGCGTCGGCGTCTATTGGAGTGGCCCGTCGCTGCCTCGGGGATGTTGGGCATCGGCTGGGTCGGAGTCCGGTTCGGTCCCCAGGACGGGGAGACGATGGAGCCGCTCTCCCCGGCCGGGCTGGTCACGGGCGGCGCGATAGCCGCGATGGTCCTGCTGTTCGGCACGCTGGGCCGAGTGCTGCCCAGCGGCTACACGCTGATCATCGGCCCGGACGGGATCGAGGTGCGCTACAGCAAGGACCAGCACTTCTACTACCCGTGGCACCGGGTGAGCAGGGTGTCCATCGCGGTCGCCAGGGGCGGGCGCCTGAGAGGCACCCGCTACACGCTCATGCTGAAGCCGAAACCGGGCGTCCTGGTCGAAACCGCCAAACGCGGTGCCCCCGGCCCTCGGTGGGACAGCAGAAGAGGCGCTCTGCGTTTCGCCGGCCTGAGCCACCTCGACGCTCCACCCGCCGCCGTGGAGAAAGCCCTCGCGCGAACCGCGGGCTCGGCCTGGACCCCCAGCAACGCACCGCTCGGTCCGCCCGCACCCGACGAGGACACGGTGGCGGTCTTCTCCGCGGCGCGGGGCTACTTCATCACCATCGCGGTGCTCTCCGCGCTGTTCGCGTACGCCGCGTTCCCCAAGGACCTGCTGACCGGCCCCCTCCGTCTGGGGCTCGGGCTGCCGTCCCTCGCGCTCTCGGTCACCGCATGCTCGGTGACCTGGTTCGCTGTCTCACGGATCGCCCACCCGGTCCGGCTGGTGATCAGCGCGGCCGGTGTGGCGCTCAGCAGTGCGGAGACCGAGATCGTCTACGCCTGGTCCGAGATAGAGCGGATCGGTGTCGTCAGCTGGCCCGGCGGCCTCGACCGGCTCGGCCTGCTGGCCTTGCGCCCGCTCAACCGGGCCACCGCACCGGAACCGGTCGACCGCTCCGCGTTCTATCTGCCCCGGCTCACCATTGGCTGCGTCACCGTGTGCACGCTTCCTGAACTCGCCGTCGACCAGCGTGAGTTGCACACGGCTCTCGAAAGGTTCGCCGGGGACGGGCAACTCGCGCCACCGGGCCGGGACTGGCTACGGCCCACACGGTACGAGGTGCCACGCGTGCCGCGAACGTCCGACGAAGGGACGACCTTCAAAGGGCTGCGGTCGAAGGGCACGGCGATGGTCCTCTGCGCGTTCCTCGTCGCGCCACTGATGGCTCTGACCTTCTGGGCCGACGATCGGGAAATTCCGGTGCTGCTCGCCGCGTTCCAGTCGCTCGTGCTCGCCAATGTGCCCCTGTTCGGCTTGGCCGCCTACTTTTTGACGAACCGTCATCGAGTGGCCCTTCGCATCGGAGCGGCCGGTCTCACCCTCACCTGCTCCGGCCTCCGCGCCCGCACCCTCCGTGTCCCCTGGGGCGACATAGAGAGCGTCGGCATCATCGCCACCCAACACCCCGCCGTCCGGCACTCCTTGGTGATGTGGCTCAGACCCGGCGCCCGGCCGCCCCGCTTCATGTGGTGGCCCTACCGGCAGGAATACGGCGGCCTGCGCCTGATCTCCATCGAGGGCAGCCGCCTGGACACCACGCCCGAGGATCTCGACCGCGCCCTGGCCCACCACGCCGGTCGACGTCACGCGCGCATTCAGCGGCTGTCCCACCCCGGCACCGGTGGATGAGTCCCGGCACAAGATCCCCCGGCACCCCCCGTACCGCCGACTTTCACACAGCAGCCACCAGACCCTTCCCTGACGTTTGGTGCTCTTGGAACACTCCTTCCGCGCGCAATCCGTCAAACGGCTCCGTCCGGTCGAACACCCTCAAGGGGAGAGGTCCCTCACTCATGCCCGATGTCAACCGGCGCAGATTCCTCCAACTCGCGGGCGCCACCTCGGCGTTCACCGCACTGTCGAGCAGCATCCAGCGTGCCGCCGCCATCCCGGCGAACCACCGCACGGGGTCGATCGAGGACGTCGAGCACATTGTCGTCCTGATGCAGGAGAACCGTTCGTTCGACCACTACTTCGGCAAGCTGAGAGGCGTTCGCGGCTTCGGCGACCCGCACCCGGCGCGGCTGGACAGCGGCAAGTCGGTCTGGCACCAGTCCGACGGCACCAAGGAGCTGCTGCCCTTCCATCCGACCGCCGACGACCTCGGCATGCAGTTCCTGGAGGGGCTGCCGCACGGCTGGACCGACGGTCAGCAGGCGTACAACGGCGGCAAGTACGACAAGTGGGTCCCGGCGAAGGGCACCACGACGATGGCGTACCTGACCCGCGAGGACATCCCGTTCCACTACGCCCTCGCCGACGCCTTCACCGTCTGCGACGCCTACCACTGCTCGTTCATCGGCTCCACCGACCCGAACCGCTACTACATGTGGTCGGGTTACACGGGGAACGACGGCCAGGGTGGCGGGCCCGTCCTCGGCAACGACGAGTTGGGGTACGGGTGGACCACCTACCCGGAGCGGCTCGAAGAGGCCGGGATCTCCTGGAAGATCTATCAGGACATCGGTGACGGGCTCGACGCCGCCGGGTCCTGGGGCTGGATCGCCGACGCCTACCGCGGCAACTACGGCGACAACTCCCTGCTGTACTTCGACAAGTACCGCAACGCCCAGCCCGGCGAGCCCTGGTACGACAAGGCCCGTAGCGGCACCGACGTCAAGAACGGCGACGGCTACTTCGACCGGCTCCGGGCCGACGTCAAGGCCGGGACGCTGCCGCAGATCTCCTGGATCGCCTCCCCGGAAGCGTTCTCCGAGCACTCCAACTGGCCCTCCAACTACGGCGCCTGGTACATCGCCCAGGTCCTGGACGCGCTCACCTCCAACCCGGAGGTCTGGTCCAGGACGGCCCTGTTCATCACGTACGACGAGAACGACGGCTTCTTCGACCACCTGGTGCCGCCGCTGCCGCCGAAGGACGCCTCCCGGGGCAAGTCCACCGTCGATGTCGCGCTCGACCTCTACCCCGGTGACAGCAGGCGCCCGGCCGGTGCCTACGGCCTAGGCCCGCGTGTGCCGATGCTGGTGGTCTCGCCGTGGAGCAAGGGCGGTTACGTCTGCTCCGAGACTCTCGACCACACCTCGATCCTCCAGTTCATGGAGCGCCGGTTCGGGGTGCAGGAGACCAACATCTCTCCGTGGCGCCGTACCGTCTGCGGCGATCTCACCTCGGCCTTCGACTTCTCCCGCAAGGACAGCCGCCCGGCCGCCCTGCCGGAGACGGACGAGTACGAGCCGCAGGACCGCGAGCGGCACCCCGACTACAAGCCGACGCCGCCCGCCGACCCGGACATGCCCCGCCAGGAGCGCGGTCTGCGTCCCGCCCGCCCGCTGAAGTACTCCCCGTACACGGACGGCTCGGTGGACGCGGCGGCCGGCAAGTTCACGCTGACCTTCGCCTCCGGCGCCCACGCGGGCGCCGCCTTCCTGGTCACCTCCGGCAACCGCACCGACGGGCCGTGGACGTACACCACCGAGGCCGGCAAGAACATCGCCGACACCTGGAACTCGGCGTACTCGAACGGCTCGTACGACCTGACCGTGCACGGGCCCAACGGCTTCCTGCGCGTCTTCAAGGGCCCGAACAAGACCGCCGGGCCCGAGGTCACCGCCCGGCACATCGGCGACGACGTGCGGCTCACCTTCACGAACAAGGGGGAGACGAGTGTCCGGCTGAAGGTCAGCAATGGGTACGGCGGTCGGGCTCGGACCTTCACCGTGCGACCCGGCGCCACCGTCCGGCACACCGTCGACCTCGCGGCGAGCCGGCGCTGGTACGACCTGACGGTCACCTCCGACGCCGACCCGGCGTTCCTGCGGAGGTTCGCCGGGCACGTCGAGAACGGGCGTCCCGGGGTGAGCGACCCGGCGATCGTCGTGGACTGACGCCGGGTCGCTACGCGGTCACAGTGGCGTGAGATGCCCCGGCTCCGGCTGCCGGGGCATCAGCCCGGCCTCGCGCTGGGGCCGGGTGACCAGCGCCGGTTCCACCGACGCCGTCCCCGGCTCCAGGGCCAGCACGGCGGCCACGGGGTGGTCGTCCTCGGTGGCGGGTGCCGCCCGGGTGAGCAGCACCACACCCCGGGCCGCGACTCCCGCGCCCGCCAGCGCCAGCAGCACGCCGGCCGCACCGCCCTGGAGGCGTTCGCCCAGCAGGGCGAGCCCGATCAGCGCGGCGGCCACCGGATTGGACAGGGTGACCAGGGCGAGCGGGGCGTCCAGGCCGTCCTGGTAGGCCGACTGCGACAGCAGCAGTCCGCCCGCCGCGAAGGCCGCGACGACCAGAGCCACCCCGATCACCTGCATGCTCAGCAGCGATCCCGAGCGGTCCGTCGCGGCCACCGTGACGGTCTGGGTGAGCGCCGAGGCCACTCCGGAGGCGACCCCGGACGCGGTCGCGTGCCGCAGGCCCCGCCGCCTGCCCGGCCGCCCCAACACGGCGATCAGCACCGAGGTGACTCCGGCGACCGCCACCGCCTCGGACACGCTCAGCACATCGTCGGGGGCGTGCCCGGACGCCGTGACGAGGATCGCCGCGAGGCCGAGGAGGGTGAGGGCGGTGCCCCGCCACTCGACGGCGCTGACCCGGCGCCCCGCGACCCGCGCGCCCAGCGGTACGGCGGCGACCAGCGTGAGCGCGCCGAGCGGCTGCACGACGGTGAGCGGCCCGTACTTCAGGGCCACGACGTGCAGCAGCGCGCCGGTGGCGTTGAGCCCGACGGTCGACCACCAGGCCGCCGAGCCCAGCAGCCGCAGGACACCGTTCCCGGGGGTCCGGGAGGCGAGCCGCTCCTGGGCGACGGCGGCGGCCGCGTAGGCGACGGCGGAGAACAGGGACAGCACTACCGCGAGCAGTGTGGCGTTCATCGGCCCGCTCCCACGAGAGTCGGTTCGTCAACGGGTACTTCGGCCGGTACGAGGTGTTCGGTGCCGCGTCCCGCGGTGGTCCGGGTGCGGTGCGGCAGGTGAATGACGGCGAGCGTGAGTGCGAGCAGTACGCCCGCCACGATCGCGTCGAGCCAGTAGTGGTTGGCCGTCCCCACGATCACCAGCAGGGTCAGCACGGGGTGGAGCAGCCACAGCCAGCGCCAGCGGGAGCGGGTGGCGACGATCAGGCCGATCGCCACCATCAGGGCCCAGCCGAAGTGCAGCGAGGGCATCGCCGCGAACTGGTTCGACAGGTGGTCGCTGGAGGGCGGGCCGTAAACGGAGGGTCCGTACACCCGCGCGGTGTCCACCAGGCCGGTCGCGGCGAGCATCCGGGGCGGGGCCAGCGGGAAGAGCAGGTGGCCGACCAGAGCGACCGTGGTGACCGTGGCCAGTACCCGGCGGGCCCACACGTAGTGCGTGGGGCGCCGCAGGTAGAGCCAGACCAGGAAGGCCACGGTGGCCGGGAAGTGGACGGTCGCGTAGTAGGTGTTCGCGACATGGACCAGGGTGTCGCCGTGCAGCAGCACCGACTGCACCGAGCCCTCGCCGGGCAGATGGACGGCTCGTTCCAGGTCCCACACGCGGTCCGCGTTGCGGAAGGCCTCACCGGTGTGACCGGTGGCCAGCTGTCGGCCGAACTTGTAGACGAGGAAGAGCCCTGCGACGAGCAGGAGCTCTCGGACGAGCGGCGGACGCGCTACGGCGTCCGACTTCGCTGGTGCAGGCTCGGTGCGGGCATTCATCCCCCGGCCCTTTCGCTGACGGTGGTGCGTGGGTGGTGCGGGCGGCGGCCCACGGAGCTGGTGACTCCGCGAGCGTGCCTAACTCATCGATACGGGCGAGTACCGAAACGCCACTGTACCGATACGGCAGTGTACCGATACGGCCGGGTACCGGTACACTGGCGTATCGATTGACATAGGCCACACTGGAAGCCCCGAGCCGAGGAGAAGTGCCGATGACGTCGCAGGCCGCGGACGGACCGGAGACGGTCGCCGCCTCGCGCCGCTCCAAGATCACGCCCGAGCGTGAGCAGGAGTTCTTCGACGCCGTCCTCGACCAGATCCGTGAGTGCGGATACGACGCCGTCACCATGGAGGGCATCGCCGCGAGCACGCGGTGCAGCAAGTCCACGCTCTACCGGCAGTGGAAGACCAAGCCCCAGTTCGTCGCGGCGGCCCTGCGGGCCAGCAGGTGTCCGCGCTTCGGCGGAATCGACACCGGGACGCTCGCGGGGGACCTGCGCGCGGCGGGCCGGGCGGCGGGCGACCTGTCCGGCGACACCACGATCCTGCTCCAGGCCTTCGGGCACGCGGTCACCCAGGACCCCGAACTCCAGCGGGCGCTGCGCGAGGCGCTCGTCGAGCCGGAGCTGGCCGCGCTCCGGAAGATCATCCAGCGTGGGGTCGAGCGCGGAGAGGTCGCCGCCGACCATCCCGCGCTGCCGTACGTCGCCGCGCAGATCTTCGGCGTGCTGCGGGCCCGGCCGGTCCTGGAGGGCGAGTTCGCCGACCCCGACTATCTGCTCCGGTTCGTGGAGGCCGCGGTACTGCCCGCACTGGGGCTGAAATGAAGCTGGGCCTGACACGAGGCCGGGCCTGAAATAGAGCTCAGGCCGCCGTCCGCGGGATGACTGGACGGTGACCTGCACGCGCCGCACCGTGGGGACGGGGGCGGCGCGCACCCCCCGGCCGGGTGGGGTCCCTCTTCAGCGGAGAGGTGCCCCACCCGGCCGCATGGTTTCCGGGGGCCTCAGACGTCCTGGCCGTTGCCCCCGCCGGACGCGACCTCGATGCCCTCGGTGATCTCGTCGATGACGGACTGCTGCTCGCCGACGTCGACACCGAAGCGGACCACCACGATCTGGCCGGAGTCCGCGGGGGAGGGGAAGGCGAGGGACTCGACGTAGCCGTCGGCGCCCTTGGCGGTGATCGCCTTCCAGCGCACCAGGTAGCCCTTCTGCCCGGCCACGGTCACGGCCTTGGAGGCGAGTACGTCGTGCGAGGTGATCCCGCCGTAGCCCTCGCCGTAGGACTGTTCGGCGTTCTTCTCGATGTCCGCCTTCGCCACCTCCTCGGCGCTCGTGCCGGTGGTGCCGAGCAGGCTCGCCGGTGCCGAGTAGGCGCCGCCCTTGGTGCAGGTCGAAGAGGTGTCGTCGGGGCACTTGTACGTCTCGTCCGACGTCACCGACGCGCCCGCGGTGATCTCCTGGCCGTACCAGCCGTCCGGCACCGGCAGGCTGATCCCGCTGATCGCGTCCGTCACCGAACCGCTCTCGATCCGCGGCGCCTCGGATCCCTCCGGACTCGGGGACGGCCCATCGGAACCACCGGAGCCGCCAGAGCCACCCGAGTCACCGGAACCCCCGGACCCGCCGTCGCCGAAGGGACTGCCCTGCCCCGGCCGGGAGTTGGCGGAGCCGCCGTCCGAACCCCCGCTGTCGGCGAGGACGTACACGCCCACCCCGATGCTCGCGAGGACCGCGGCGGCCACCGCCACGGCTATGCCCCTCCGCAGCCCGCGCCGCTGACCGGCGGGCGGAGGCGTCGGATACCCCTGATACCCGGGATGGACCGGATACCCCGGCTGGCCGGGATAGCCCGGCTGGGTCGGAAATTCCGCTTGGGCCGGATATGCCGGTGGAGTCCCGGCGGCCGGCGAAGGCGCCGGCGGACCCCATGCGGCGGCCGATCCCACGGGGCGGGTCCGGTCCGTCCATGCCTTGCCGTCCCACCAGCGCTCGGTGGCGGGACCGTCACTTGTCTGCCCCGGGTCGGGATACCACCCGGGAGGAGTCACCTGCGTCATGCCCCCACCGTATGAGGCATCGGTGAAAGCCGGATGAGAGGGCTCCGGACCCGACCGGCCGGCCCGGTTGTCATCTTCCCGAACACTCCGTCACCCGTCACGGCAACAGCTCCCCGGACCGCCCTCCAACCGTGCGGCCGGAGGACTACGCTCGATGCCTGTACGTCGTTCGGGCGACTTGGGGAGGTAGCGGGATGACGGAGGTACGGCCCACAGCGGCCGCCTCGGCTTCCCTGTGGGAGCGCGAGTCCGAAGTCGCCGCCGTGCGACGGGCGGTGGACACCCTCTGCGCCGACCGGTCCTCCTCGGGAAGCCTGTTGGTCATCCGGGGCGAAGCCGGCCTCGGCAAGACTGCCCTGCTGGCCGAAACGCGACGGATCGCCGAGGCGCGCGGCTGCCACGTGTGGTCGGCCCGCGGCGGCGAGGCCCTGAAGTCCGTTCCCTTCTACGTGGTACGGCACTTGCTCCAGCCCGCGCTGGTGTCCCTGCTGCCCGAGGAGGCCCGCGAGTACCTCGGCGACTGGTACGACATCGCGGGCCCCGCCCTCGGCATAGCGGACCCCGGCGATCGCCGCGCCGACCCGCAGGGCGTGTGCGACGGCCTGGTGGCGGCCGTACGACGGCTCGCACGGCGCGACTGGCCGCTGGTGCTGCTCATCGACGACGCCCACTGGGCCGACCAGGAGACCCTGCGCTGGCTCGCCGCCTTCGCCGAGCGCCTCGCCGACCTGTCCGTGCTGGTCGTGGTGGCCCGCAGGCCCGGCGACGTACGCGGCGAGAGCGCCCGCCACCTCGACGCGGTGGCCGCCACGGCGAGCCGCCCCGTCGCCACGCTGAGCGCGCTGACCCCGGACGCCACCGCGGGCCTCACCCGCGCGACCCTCGGCGGGCACGCCGACGCCGCGTTCTGCCGCGAGGTCTGGGCCGTCACCGCGGGCAATCCCTACGAGACCGTCGAGCTGCTCGCCAAGGTGCAGGACAGCGAGATGGAACCGGTCGAGTCCTCCGCGGCCGAACTGCGCGCCCTGAACCGCTCGGCCCGCGGGGGCGGTCTCGTCGCCCGCCTGGAGGGACTCGGCATCGAGGCCACCCGGTTCGCCTGGGCGGCCGCCATCCTCGGCGCCGGGATCACCGTCGACCAGGTCGCCCAGCTCGCCACCATGAGCCGCGACGACGCGGTCCGCTGCGCCGAACTCCTGCGCACCGCCCGTATTCTCACCGCCCCCGACCCGGCGGCGGCCCCGGCGGAGGAGGGCGACCTGGAGTTCGTCCACCCGCTGATCGCCACCGCCGTCTACAACTCCATCCCGCCCGCCCTGTGCACCGCCATGCACGGCATCGCCGCCCGCGTGGTCACCGACTCCGGGCGCGGCCCGGCGGCCGCCTCCCGGCATCTGCTGGAGGTCCATCCGGACGACGACGCCGAACTCGTGGGCCAACTGCGCTCCGCCGCCCAGGAACATCTCGCCGTCGGCGCCCCCCCCGGACGCGGCCCGCCGCTGTCTGGAGCGAGCGCTGCGCGAGCCGCCCCGGCCGGAGATCCACCCGCACGTCCTGTACGAACTGGGCTGCGCCGCCCTGCTGACCGCACCGGCCACCACCATCAGCCATCTGCGCAGCGCGCTCGCGATGCCCGGACTCGACGGCACCGAGCGGGTGGACGCCGTCTATCGGCTCTCCCAAGCCCTGCTCCACAACGACCAGTTGGAGGAGGCCGTCCGCACGGTCGAGGCGGAGGCCGCCCGGCACGAGTCCGGGCCCGCCCGACTGCGTCTGCAGGCCGTGCAGTTCATGTGGGAGGGCATCTACGCGGGCGAGGCCACCTCGCCCGAGCGCTCCGAGACACTCGCCGAACTCGCCCGTTCCTGCACCGGCCGCGACAACTCCGAGCGCGCCCTGCTCATCCTGCGCGGCTTCGACGCCATGGCCCGCGGCGAGAACGCCGAGGAGGTCGCGGAACTGTGCGACCGCGCCCTCGTCAACGGCCGCCTCGCGCCCGGCCTCGGCTGGACCGACCCCGAGTGGGGCATCGAGCTGCTGATGATGCTGGCCAACGCGTACGCCTACACGGACCGGCTCGACCGCGCCGAAGCCCTCTACACCGAGGCGCTGCGGGCATACGAGTCGGCGGGCTGGAGCGGCGGCCATCTCGCCCTGGCCCATGCCTACGTCGGTTTCGGCCACCGCAGGCGGGGCCGGTTGCGGGAGGCGGAGAAGTCGCTGCGCGAATCGCTGCGGCTGGCCGAGCGCGTGGGCCGCGGGCTGCCGCTGTACTGGTCCGCCACCTGCAACCTCGTCGACACCCTGCTGGCCCGCGGCCATGTCGAGGAGGCCTGGGAGGTGGCCGAGCAGTACGGCTTCGCCCCGCCGTACCCGTCCACCATCGTGCTGCCCGACCCGCGCTCGGTGCGCGGCCGGCTGCTGCTCGCCGTCGGCCGCACCAAGGACGGCATCAACGAACTGGAGGAGGCCGAGAAGGCGGCCACCGCCCGCGGACACCACAACACCGTCATGGTGCCCTGGGCCGTCGACCTCGCCCGCGCTCTCGCCACCGAGGACCCGGCGCGGGCCGCCCAACTGGCCACCGACGTCCGTCGGCACGCCGAGCGCTTCGGCACCGACACGGCCATCGGTGAGGCCCTGCGCTGCGCCGCCGCTCTGGAGACCGGTCAGCGCGCGGTGCGGCTCGCTGCGCAGGCGGTCACCTTCCTGGACGCCTCGCCCTGCCAGTACGAACACGCGGCCGCTCGGATCGAGTACGGCATCGCGTCCCGCTCCACCGCGGAACTCAGCCGGGGTCTGACCCTGGCGCGGCTGTGCGGCGCCGACGGCCTGGTGGCGAGGGCGGAGGAGATGCTGGCCACGGGGGCTCTGCGGGAGTGACTGGGGCGGGGGTCCAACTGGAGTGACCGGGGCGGGGGTTCAGTCTTCTTCCTCCGCCAGCACCCGCTGCGCCGTGGCGAACGCCGAGTTGGCCGCGGGCACGCCGCAGTACACGGCTGTCTGCAGGAGCACCGCGCCGATCTCCTCCGGGGTGAGCCCGTTGCGCCGGGCCGCCCGCACATGCATCGCCAGCTCGTCGTAGTGGCCGTGGGCGACCAGCGCGGTCAGGGTGATCATGCTGCGCTCGCGGCGGCTGAGCGTGGGGTCGGTCCAGATCTCGCCCCAGGCGTAGCGGGAGATGAAGTCCTGGAAGCGTGCCGTGAAGGGCGTCTGGCGGGCCTGGGCGCGGTCCACGTGCGTGTCGCCGAGGACTTCCCGGCGCACTTCCATACCGCGCGGGGCGGCGCCGTCGAAGTGGGTGCGCAGGGCCGTCAGTACGGCCTCCGGGCATTGCACGGGCGCCAGGTGGGAGGCGCCGGGCAGCTCCAGGAGAGCGGCGCCCGGGACCGCGTCCGCGATCTCCCGCAGATGGACCGGCGGGGTCGCCGGATCCTCCCGTCCCGCGATCAGCAGGGTCGGCGCAGAGATCTCCGTGAGCCGGTCGCGCAGATCGAACGCGGCCAGCGCGTCACAGCACGCCGCGTACGCCTCCGGGTCGGCCTCCCGATGGTCCTGGACGAGCCGCTGCACGGTGAACCCGGCCGTGAACCAACGGGAGTTCGCCCCCTCGGCCAGCCCGGCAAGACCCTCGGCACGCACCAGCGCGGCCCGCTCCTGCCACGGCTTCGCCCCGTTGAAGTGGGCCGAGGAACAGATCACGGCGAGCGAGGCCACGCGGTCGGGGTGGTGCACGGCCAGATGAAGGCCCACGGCACCACCGAGCGACACCCCGGCGTACGCGAACCGTGCCACGCCGAGTGAGTCGGCGAGCCGCAGCACCAGACCGGCCAGGTCCCCGACACTCGCCCCGGGCCCGATCAGGTCCGCGGCCGAGCCGCCGTGTCCGGGCAGGTCCCAACGGACCACCCGGTGCCCGATGGACAGCTCGGGCGCTACCGCGTCCCACAGGGCGTACGAGGTGCCCAGCGAAGGACCGAGCAGCAGTGGGGGCGCCGAAGCGGAGCCCTCGACGC
Source organism: Streptomyces davaonensis JCM 4913 (assembly GCF_000349325.1). Taxonomy (GTDB): domain Bacteria; phylum Actinomycetota; class Actinomycetes; order Streptomycetales; family Streptomycetaceae; genus Streptomyces; species Streptomyces davaonensis. The sequence goes on along the minus strand of NC_020504.1, from coordinate 1,887,280 downwards.
GGTGGTTGAGGAGAAGGTCGGTCAACGTCGCTCCAGAGCACGGTCGGTGAGGGCAGCGGCGCTGCCGGTGTATCGGGAGGGGTCGGTGAGCTCGGTGACGTCGAGGCCCTTCAACTCGGGCTCCTCCAAGAGGAGTTCGGTAAGTGTGCGGCCCTCGGTGTGGGTACGCCGTGCCAGTTCCGTGAGGAGCGTCTTGGCGCGGGCGCGACCCAGCACCGGCGCCAGCTCGGCGGAGAGCCGCTCCGAGACGATCAACCCGTGGGTGAGACCGAGGTGCTCGCGCATCGCGTCCGCGTCGACCCGCAGCCCCTCGGTGAGTTCGGCCGCGTCCCGGGCGGCCCCGCCCATCAGCCGCAGCAGGTCGCGCAGCGGCTCCCACTCGGCGTGCCAGGCGCCGGCCGGGCGCTCGTCCTCGGCCACCAGCGACCCGTACAGCGTGGCGGCGAGCTGCGGCGCCCGCCGGGCCGCCGCCGCGACCAGCGTGGACCGTACCGGATTCGCCTTGTGGGGCATGGCCGACGAACTGCCGCCACTGCCCTCCGCCAGCTCGCCGATCTCGGTCCGCGACAGTGTCAGCACATCCGCCGCGATCTTGCCCAGCGCCCCGGCCGTGAACGCCAGGCATCCGGCCAGATCCGCGAGGGGCGTGCGCAGGGTGTGCCACGGCAGCTCGGGCGCCGCGAGACCGGCCTCCCGCGCATACGCCGCGACCAACGCCGTCGCGTCCTCGGCGCCGTAGGCGGCGAAGGCGGCCAACGTCCCGGCCGCGCCCCCGAGTTGGACCGGCAGCGACTCCCGCACGGCCGTCACTCGGTCCCGTGCGTCCAGCACCAGCGCACGCCAGCCCGCCGCCTTCAGGCCGAAGGTCGTCGGTACGGCGTGCTGGGTGAGGGTGCGTCCGGGCAGTGCGGTGTCCCGCTGCTCGGCCGCCAGCCGGGCCAGCGCCGACGCGGTGCGCGCGAGGTCGGTCAGGAGCGGGGCCAGGGCGCGGTGGGCGACCAGCATCGTGGCGGTGTCCATGATGTCCTGACTGGTCGCGCCCCGGTGCACGGACGGGCCGTACTCCTCGCCCACCGCCTCGGTCAGATCGGCGACCAGCGGGATGACCGGGTTGCCGCCCGCGCGGGCGCGCCGCGCGATCGACGGCAGGTCGTAGCGGCCGACGTCGGCGGCCTCGGTCACCGCCCGGCCCGCCTCGGCCGGGCCCTGAGCGCGGGTCAGCGCGGCCTCGGCGTCCAACAGGGCCTGGAGGAAGGCGGTGTCGCTCGTCGCGGACGCGGCGGCGCACTGAGCCCACCCGGGACCGAGCAGGCTGTCGACATCGGCAGAACTCACTGGAACTCCAGGAAGACCGTCTCGCCCTCGCCCTGAAGGCGGATGTCGAAACGGTAGGTGCCTTGGCGTTCCTCCGCCGCGATCAGCGTGGCGCGTCGCTCCGGATCCACCCGGGACAGCAACGGGTCCGCGGCCAGCGCCGCCTCGTCGCCCGGCAGATAGATCCGCGTGTACAGATGCACGAGCAGCCCGCGCGCGAACAGACACACACTGAGGTACGGCGCGCTCTGCCCGCGCGCTCCCGGCCGCAGCGTCCGCGCGCTCCAGTGGCCGTTCGCGTCGGTCTGGACCCGCCCCCAGCCGGTGAACTCCACGCCGTTGCGGCCCAGGAAGCCGCCGGTGGCCGGGTCGCGCCGCATGGATCCGTCGACCTGCGGCACCCGGCCGTCCGGATCGGCACCCCACAGTTCCAGGAACGCGTCCGGCAGCGGATTGCCCTCACCGTCGTACACGTATCCCTGGACGGCGATGGTGTCCGGGTGGCCGACCGGGGCGATGTCGCCGCCGCCGGGGAAGGGCAGGGCGTGGCCGTAGAAGGGGCCGACCGTGTGCGAGGGCGTGGGCAGCACGGTCTCGGGGCGATTCGTGTCGATCTTCGTCATGGCGGTCAGCGCCCTTCCTCGATCCAGGTGGCGTTCGGGCCGTCGAGCACGATGTCCCAGTGGTAGCCCATGGAGAACTCCGGTACCGACAGGCTGTGGTCGTAGGTGGCGATCAGCCGCTGGCGGGCCGCGTCGTCCGTCACCGACTGGATGATCGGGTCGTAGGGGAAGAGCGGGTCGCTCGGGAAGTACATCTGCGTCACCAGCCGCTGGGTGAACGCCGTGCCGAAGACCGAGAAGTGGATGTGCGCGGGACGCCAGGCGTTGAGGTGCTGGCGCCAGGGGTACGGGCCCGGCTGGACGGTGGTGAAGGTGTAGAAGCCGTTGTCGTCGCTGAGCGTGCGGCCGACGCCGGTGAAGTTGGGGTCCAGCGGGGCGTCGTGCTGCTCGCGCTGATGGGCGTAGCGGCCCGCCGAGTTGGCCTGCCAGATCTCCACGAGCTGACCGCGCACCGGGCGCCCGGAGCGGTCCAGGAGCCGCCCGGAGACGGTGATCCGCTCACCGATCGGCTCACCGCTGTGCTGCCGGGTCAGGTCATTGTCGATCTCGGTGATGTCCCGCTCCCCGAAGGCGGGGGAGTGCAGCTCCACCAGCTCCGGGTCCTTGCTGACGTCGATCGCGACCGGCGGCTGCTTGGGGTGGCGCAGCACGGAGGAACGGTACGGCGCGTAGTCGCGCCGCGGGTGATGCTCCACGGGCGCGCCGTCCGCGATCCGCTTCTCGTACGCGGCGTGCTCGGCCGCGATCTCCTGGTCGATGTCGTGCTGGGTGAGAGTCATGAAGGTTCCTCGGGGTCTTAGCGTTCGAGGACCAGGGCGAGGCCCTGGCCGACGCCGATGCAGAGGGTGGCTACGCCGGTTCCGGAGCCCTGGCGGGCGAGTTGGTGGGCGACGGTGCCGGCGAGGCGGGCGCCGGAGGCGCCGAGGGGGTGGCCGAGGGCGATGGCGCCGCCCTGCGGGTTGAGGATCGCCGGGTCGAACTCGGGCCACTCCGCGACACAGCCGAGGACCTGGGCGGCGAACGCCTCGTTCAGCTCCAGGACGGAGAGGTCGTCAAATCCCTTGCCCGCCTTGGCCAGTGCCCGGTTGACCGCCTCGACGGGGGCGAGCCCGAAGTAGTGCGGGTCCAGGGCGTTGACGCCGGTGGCGGAGATCCGGGCGAGCGGCTCGCGGCCGGTGGCCCTCAGCCCCTCCTCGTCGACCAGCAGCAGGGCCGCGGCACCGTCGTTGAGCGGAGACGCGTTGCCCGCGGTGACCGTGCCGCCGTCCGCGCGGAAGGACGGCTTGAGCCGGGCCATCGCCTCCAGCGACGCGTCGGGCCGTACGCATTCGTCGGCGCCGAAGACGACCGGGTCGCCCTTCCGCTGCGGGATCGGCACCGGCGCCAGCTCGGCGTCGAAGAGTCCTGCCTGCTGGGCGCGGGCCGCCTTCCGGTGGGAGGCGAGTGCGAACTCGTCCTGCTGCTCCCGGCCGATCTTGTGCTTGTCGGCGATGAGTTCGGCGGACTCCCCGAGCGGGACGGTCCACTGAGGTTCCATCCGGGGGTTGACCATGCGCCAGCCGAGGGTGGTGGAGTACAGCTCGGTGTGGGCGGCGGGGAAGGGCCGGTCGGACTTGGGCAGCACATACGGCGCCCGCGTCATGGATTCCACGCCGCCCGCCACCGCGATGGAGGCGTCCCCGGCGGCGATGGCGCGGGCGGCCTGGATGACCGCCTCAAGGCCGGAGGCGCACAGGCGGTTGACGGTGACGCCCGGCACCGAGGTCGGCAGTCCGGCGAGGAGCGCGGCCATGCGGCCGACGTTGCGGTTCTCCTCACCGGCGCCGTTGGCGTTGCCGAAGTAGACGTCCTCGATCCGCGCGGGGTCCAGCTCCGGGGTGCGGACGAGGAGTTCACGGATGGCGTGGGCGCCGAGGTCGTCGGGGCGGACCGCGCTGAGCCCGCCGTTGTAGCGGCCGATCGGGGTGCGTACGGCGTCGACGATGTAAACCGGGTTCACAGCAGATCCTCCGCAACAGTCAGTTTCGCGTCGGTCTTCGCGATGACCTCGTCCACGCTCACTCCGGGTGCCGTCTCGACGAGCAGCAGGCCCTCGGCTGTCACATCGAGCACGCCGAGATCGGTGATGACTCGGTTCACGCACGCCTTGCCCGTGAGCGGCAGCGCGCACTCATTGAGGATCTTCGGTGAGCCGTCCTTCGCGGTGTGGGTCATCACCACGATGACCGTACGGGCGCCGTGGACCAGGTCCATCGCCCCGCCGATCCCGGTGATCAGCTTCCCCGGGATGGCCCAGTTCGCCAGGTCGCCGCCCGCGGAGACCTGCATCGCGCCCAGCACCGCCACATCGATGTGCCCGCCCCGGATCATCGAGAAGGACAGCGCCGAGTCGAAGAAGGACGCCCCCGGGAGGACGGTCACGGTCTCCTTCCCGGCATTGATCAGATCCGGATCCACGGCGTCCGCGGTGGGGTAGGGGCCGGTGCCCAGGATGCCGTTCTCGCTCTCCAGGACCACCTCCACGCCCCCCGGGAGATAGTTCGGGATCAGCGTCGGCAGACCGATGCCGAGATTGACGTACTGGCCATCGGCCAGCTCGCGGGCCGCCCGCGCGGCCATCTCCTCACGCGTCCAGGCCATCAGCTGCTCACCGTCCGCTGCTCGATCTTCTTGTCCGCCGCCTGCTCGGGCGTGAGGGCGATGACCCGCTGCACGAAGATGCCGGGCAGATGCACCGCGTCCGGATCGATCGCACCGGGCTCCACCAGCTCCTCCACCTCGGCGATCGTCACCCGTCCGGCCATCGCGGCGAGGGGGTTGAAGTTGCGGGCGGACTTGTTGAACACCAGGTTCCCGTGCCGGTCGCCCTTCGCCGCGCGGACCAGCGCGAAGTCGGTGCGGATGCCGTGCTCCAGGACGTACTCCGTGCCGTCGAAGGTCCGCACCTCCTTCGGCGGGGATGCCAGGGCGACGCCGCCGGAGCCGTCGTAGCGCCAGGGCAGTCCGCCCTCGGCGACCTGGGTGCCGACCCCGGCCGGGGTGTAGAAGGCGGGGATACCGGCCCCGCCGGCCCGCAGTCGCTCGGCCAGGGTGCCCTGGGGGATCATCTCGACCTCCAGCTCACCGGCCAGGTACTGGCGGGCGAACTCCTTGTTCGCGCCGATGTAGGAGCCGGTCACCCGAGCGATCCGCCCGGCCGCGAGCAGCACCGCGAGGCCCGACTCCATCGCGCCGCAGTTGTTGGAGACCACCGAGAGGCCGGACACGCCCCGCTCGTACAGGGCCTCGATCAGCACGTTCGGCACACCGCTCAGCCCGAAGCCGCCCACCGCGAGCGACGCGCCGTCGGGCACATCAGCCACCGCCTCGACGGCGGTGGCGACCACCTTGTCCATCCGTGAAGCCCCATCTCGTCCGCGCGCCCGGTCTGCAATTAATCAGGGCACTGAGTATTTCAGCGAGGTGTCCCTCACGCTGCCACTGGAGGAGCGAAGCGTCAAGGCCTCCGGAAAACAGCAGGTCGGCGTATGCAGACGGAGTTCGCTGCTAGCGGTATCGTTCAGTGCACCAACGAATTCGATGACAGGGAGTCCACATGGCCGCGGTGGATCTGGCCACCCATCCCGGGCATCTGGCCCGGCGGTTGCAGCAGGCGCACCACCTGCTGTGGAACACGATGGTCTCGGAGGAGATCACCTCCCCGCAGTTCGCCGTACTGAACACCCTCGTCGCCGAGCCCGGACTCGACCAGCGGACGGTGGGGGAGCGGGTGGGGCTCGACCGGTCGACCATCGCCGAGGTGATCAGCCGGCTAGGCCGCCGCGGGCTGCTGGACAAGGTCCGCGACCCGCAGGACGGTCGGCGCTTCCTGCTGCGCCTGACCGACGACGGGGCGCGCATCCACCGCAAGCTCACCGTGCGCACCGCCCGGATGAACCAGGTCTTCCTCGCGCCCCTGTCCGCCGAGGAGCAGACCGCCTTCTTCGACCTCATCCGACGGGTCGCCGACGCGGCCGAGGGGCTCCGCAATCCCACGGAACCCCTCCTCGCACAGGGCTGAACGCGAGGTTCGGAACGCCTCAGGACGCCTTGGCGAACACCACCCACACCTGGCCCTCGGCGAAGTTCACCGGGTTGCCGTCCGAGGTCGTGAAGTCCGTGCCGTCCGCGGCCTTCGCGCGCTTCCAGTCGACGTCGTAGGACCGTCCGTCGCGCAGCACCTTCGCCTTGCCCGAGCCGATCGTCTCGGTGTACGGCGTGTAGTTGCCGGTGGAGTCGTGGTAGTCGGACTTGCGGATCGTGACGTACTGGACGACGACCGTCGCCGGGGCCGGCCGCTCGCCGTCCGAGGTCACGGTGGGTGCGCCGTCCTGCGAGACCAGCCAGCCCGCCCGGTCCTCGGACCAGGTGAAGGTGAACCGGGCGGCCGGGTAGCGGACGGTCTCCGAGGTGTCCGCCGTACCGCCGGAGGGTGCGGCGCCGTAGCGGAAGCCGGTGGTCAGCGCGCCGGCGCCGGGTGTGGCGGGGAGCAGTCGGTCGGGGCGCAGATAGAGGTTGTGCGGGGCCGGTTTGTCGGTGCCGCGGTAGTAGGCGCCGGAGGTCCGGCCGGGCGGCTGGGCGTTGATGGGTGCCCGGTCGATCAGCGGCAGCAGCTTGCGCTGGGCGCCGGAAAAGGCGAGCGTCGGGTCGTCGAACTGGCGCAGCAGCTCCAGGTCGGACTCACGGGCGCTGCGCACCGGGCCGACGGCCTCGGGCAGCTCGCTCGCGTACACCGCCATCAGCCGGCTCAGTCCGCCCTCGACCTGTTCGACGTAGACGATGTCCGCGGCGTTCAGGCCCGTCTGGGGCTTGGCCTGGCGGACGTTGTCGATCTTCACGGCGAGCACCGAGCCCTCGGCGGCGGGGGTCTGCTCGGGGCTGTGCCGCAGGTCCTTGTCGGGTGCCCGGCCGTCGTCGCGGCCGTCGCCCGGCGTGGAGCAGCCCGCCGCCAGGGAGATCGTCATCGCCGTGGCCAGCAGTGCCGTGATCGTCGCGACGCGTCTCGTACGCGCCCTGCGTCCCATGCCCACCGGAGCCACCCCGTTCTATTAACGATTGTGCGCTAATAAGTTCAACGGTGGCCTTACCCGCTCGGATCTGATTGCCTGCGTGAACTACTCCGATCAGCCGCCGAGGATCTCGTCCAGGTCGTACCGGACCGGCTCCTCCAGCTGGGCGTACGTGCAGCTCTCCGGCGTCCGGTCCGGGCGCCAGCGGCGGAACCGGGCGGTGTGCCGGAAGCGTGCCCCGTTCTCCATGTGGTCGTAGGCCACCTCGCACACCCGCTCCGGCCTCAGCGGCACCCAGGACAGGTCCTTCTTTCCGGACCAGCGGCTCGGTGCCCCCGGCAGCCGGGCCGACTCGTGCGCCGCCTCCTCGGCCCATGCCGCCCAGGGATGTCCCGTGGTGTCGTCCATGCGCAGCGGCTCCAGCTCCTCGATCAGCTGGGCGCGCACCTTCATGGCGAAGGCGGCGGAGACTCCCACGTGCTGGAGGGCGCCCCGGTCGTCGTACAGACCGAGCAGCAGCGAGCCGACGATCGGTCCGCTCTTGTGCAGCCGGTAACCGGCCACGACCACATCGGCCGTGCGCTCGTGCTTGATCTTGAACATGGCGCGCTCGTCCGGGAGATACCGCGAGGTCAGCGGCTTGGCGATCACCCCGTCCAGACCGGCGCCCTCGTACTGCTCGAACCACTGCCGGGCCACCTCGACGTCGGTTGTCGCGGGCGCCACGTGCACCGGTGGCGTCGCCCTCGCGAGCGCCCTGGTCAGCAGCGCCCTGCGATCGGTCAGCTCCACGTCCAGCAGCGACTCGTCCGCCAGCGCCAGCAGATCGAAGGCCACGAAGGAGGCCGGGGTCCGCTCGGCCAGCGTCCGTACGCGGGAGGCCGCCGGGTGGATCCGCTCGGTGAGCGCGTCGAAGTCCAGCCGCCACTCCCGGGCGATCACGATCTCCCCGTCCAGCACGCACCGCTCGGGCACCCGCTCCTTGAGCGCCTCCACCAGCTCCGGGAAGTACCTGGTCAACGACTTGGTGGTACGGCTGCCCAACTCGACCTCGGCGCCGTCGCGGAACACGATCGCCCGGAACCCGTCCCACTTGGCCTCGTACTGCATGCCCGGCGGGATCTTCGCCACCGACTTGGCGAGCATCGGCTTCACGGGCGGCATCACCGGAAGGTCCATGGCTCGACTCTAGGCACCGCTCGTGAGGTCCGCCCCTCGGCCGCGGCGCGCCGCTACCGCGCGCGCCGCTACCGCGCGCGCCGCGCCCGGAGCTCCTTGCAGAACTCGCGCCCGATCACCACGGTCGCGGCGGCGACGCCGAGGAGGACGGCCAGTCCGATGAGTCCAGGGAAGATCATGCCGCCATCATCGCAGGTGCTCACGGACCGCGGATGCGGCGTACGGTTCCGCCCGGTATGCGGGCCGTGAGAGGTGCGCCTACCGTGGCCGCATGGCTGAAGCGGTGGAGCTGGAGGCGGGCGGGCGAACGGTACGGCTGTCCAGTCCGGACAAGGTCTTCTTCCCGGAGCGCGGGTTCACCAAGCTGGACCTCGCCCGGTACTACCAGGCCGTCGGGCCCGGCATCCTGCGCGCGCTGCGGAACCGGCCCACCACCCTGGAGCGTTACCCGGACGGCGTGGAAGGGGAGAACTTCTTCCAGAAGCGGGCCCCGAAGAACATGCCCGACTGGATCCCGCGGGCCCACATCACCTTCCCCAGCGGCCGCAGCGCCGACGAGATGTGCCCCACCGAGGAGGCGGCCGTGCTGTGGGCCGCCCAGTACGGCACGCTCACCTTCCACCCCTGGCCGGTGCGCCGCGACGACGTCGACAGCCCCGACGAACTCCGCATCGACCTCGACCCGCAGCCCGGCACCGACTTCGACGACGCCGTCCGCGCCGCCCACGAACTGCGGGCGGTTCTGGAGGAGTTCGGCGGACTGCAAGGGTGGCCCAAGACCTCCGGCGGACGCGGACTGCACGTCTTCGTGCCCATCGAACCGCGCTGGACCTTCACCCAGGTCCGCCGGGCCGCCATCGCCGTCGGGCGGGAGCTGGAGCGGCGGATGCCGGAGCAGGTGACGATCAAGTGGTGGAAGGAGGAGCGGGGCGAGCGCATCTTCGTGGACTACAACCAGACCGCCCGGGATCGCACCATCGCCTCCGCCTACTCCGTACGCCCCCGCCCGCACGCCCCCGTCTCCGCACCCCTGCGCTGGGACGAGGTCGGCAGCGCCCACCCCCGTGACTTCGACCTGGCGACCATGCCCGCGCGCTTCGCCGAACTCGGCGATGTGCACGCGGACATGGACGACCACCGCTTCTCCCTGGAGCCACTGCTGGAGCTGGCCCGCCGGGACGAGCACGACCACGGGCTCGGCGATCTGCCGTACCCGCCCGAGTACCCCAAGATGCCGGGGGAACCCAAGCGGGTACAGCCGAGCCGAGCCCGCAAGGAACCGCAGTAGAGCCCTACAGCTCCTTGATCCGGATGTCCCGGTACGACACCACGTCAGTGGTGCCGTGGACCTGGAGCCCGAGGTAGCCGGAGGCGAACCGGCGCCCGTCCGTGCCCGGGTCGTCCGAGCGGGGCGGGGTGAACTCCTGGCCGCCGGTGTTGTCGAACTCGTTGATCAGGACGCCGTTGCGGTAGACCGAGTAGTGCTGGTCCACCACCCGGATCTCGTAGTCGTTCCAGGTGCCCTTCTCGGTCACGCCCGCGCCGGCCAGGCCCACGCGGTCGAAGCCGTAGATCGAACCCGTCTTGTACATGTCGCCGTCGGGACGGTCGAACACCTGCACCTCGTGCCCGTACTTGATGGCGACCCACTCCGGCCGGGTCTCCTCCGGGTGGTCGTGGACCCACGGGAAGCGCACGAACACACCGGAGTTGGCGTTGCCGGTGCCCGGCGCGTCGTCACGCCACTGGAGGCGCAGCGAGAAGTCGCCGTACTTGCGCTCGGGGAACCACAGCATGCCGAGACCGGCCTTGGTGGTGCCGCTGGTCATCGAGCCGTCGGGGTTCAGCGCGAACGAACCGCCGCCCACGTGCTGCCACTTGGCGAACGAGTCGGCGCTGCCGTCGAAGATCGCCCGGTAGCCCTCGGTCTGGCCCGGCTTGCCGATGCCGGACTGGCGGGCGGCCTTGGTGATGGCGTTGACCTCGCGCTGGTCGACGACGCCTTCCTTCAGCAGCCGGTCCAGGACCGTCTTCACATGCTTGAGGAACAGCGCGTGCGAGGTCCACTCCTTCTCGTCCTCGATCAACTCGTTGATGCGGCACCGGTTGTTGGTGAGCCGGTTCGGCACCCCGGAGTCGACCGTGCCGACGATCACCGTCAGCCGCTCGTCGTACTCCGGACAGGGCGGCGCCGGAACCCCGCCCGGCACGACCGTGAAGCTCACGGTCAGGGCCGCGGAGGTGTTGCCCGCCTTGTCGGTCGCCCGGTAGGCCAGCGTGTGCGCGCCCGCGCGGTCGACGATCACCGGTGCGCTGTAGGCGAGATAGGGCCCGCCGTCGAGCGAGTACTCGATGCCCGCGACCCCGCCCTCGTCGGTCGCGCTGACGGTGACCTTCGCGCTCGCCACATACGCGCCGTCGGAGTTACGGGTGCCCTCCACGGTCACGCCCGTCACCGGCGGAGTCGTGTCCTCGGGCGGCGCGGCGACCACGGTGAACTCCACGCTCTTCTCCGCGGACACGTTGCCCGCCTTGTCCGTGGCCCGGAACCGCACGGTGTGCGTGCCCACCTGATGGACCATCACCGGCATGGTGTACGGCTGCCAGACGCCGGAGGCCCCGATCGCGTACTCGATGGTGTTGACGCCCGAGCCGGTGTCGGAGGCGGTCACGGTCACCGTCGCCATGTCGACATAGGTGCCGTCGGGATTGCGCTCACCGCTCACCGTCGCGGAGGTCTCCGGCGCGGTCGTGTCCTCCGTGGGCGGCGCGACGACCGTGAACTCCACGCTCTTCTCCGCCGCCACGTTCCCCGCCTTGTCGACCGCCCGGTAGCGCAGCTTGTGGCTGCCGACCTGGTCGAACACGACCGCGGTGGTGTACGGCTGCCAGGCGCCCGCGTCCCCGATCGCGTACTCGACGCGGTCCACCCCGGAGCCGCCCTCGTCGGTGGCGCCGATCGTCACGCTCGCCGAACCGACGTACTGCCCCTGGGAGTTCTGCGTCCCGCTGACCTGGGCCGAGGTCTCCGGCGCCGTGGTGTCCTCGCCGGTGCCCTCGGTGACGACCAGGATGCCCTGCATCTGACCGTGGCCGGGGATCGTGCAGGAGTAGAAGTACCGCCCCGGGGTGAGCGTGACCTGGGCGGTGTGCCGGCCGCCCATGTCGTCGTTCGGGCTCGCCAGGATGTTGAGCTGGACATCGCTGTTGAACTCGGGGTCGGAGGTGGCGAACGTCAGCGTGTGCGGCATGCCGGTGGTGTTGCCGGTCGCCGCGCTGTTCTCGAAGACGATCGTCGCCGTGCCCGCCACCGCGGTGGTGGGCGCCGAGGTGTACTTGGTGATGTCGTCGCCCGCGGTCCAGGTGAGCACCTGCTCCGCGGCCGCCTTCTCGGACTGCGCCGTGGATGGCACGGCCTGGAATCCGAGCATGATCAGTACGGCGGCCAGCAGGGCCGTGAAGAGTCTTCGCTGCCGTGTCATCGCGCTCCCCTCGCCAGCTGGTCGGCGGCCGGCGTCGGTGCGCCGCCCGAGTAAGTGACCCGCCACAGAGCCGACTTGGCGTCCGAGGTGAAGAAGCCCCGGCCGTAGTCGAGCACATAGAGCGCGCCGTCCGGACCGAACTTCCAGTCCATGAGGTTCTTGATGCCGTCGTTGCCGAGGGGCACGATCTTCTTCAACGACTCCGAGTGGACCGGGAGTCCACCCTCACCGTGGTTCCTCGGATCGGTGATGACGGCGTTGCGCGGCTGGTCGGCGTCGTAGAAGTCGCCGACGAACCACTTGCCGTCCCAGTACGCGGGCCACTTGACCTCGCTCGCGCTGCCGTCGTCGTAGCGGTAGACCGGGCCGTTCATCGCGGCCTGCCCGCCGCCCTTGAGCCACGGCAGGGCGTACGTCGACTCCTCCTGCTTGTAGGAGGGGACGCCGTTGGCGTCGCGCGGGAAGTCCGGGCCGCCGCCCTGGGGCGAGTACCAGATGTTGTTGCCGGTCACCGGCGGCAGATTGACCAGGCCGTCGTTGTTGGGCGACTCGTTCTTCGGGTGGTCGCAGTCGTACCAGCCGAGCGGCTTCGTCGGATCCGGCAGATTGCGGTCCCGGTAGGGCTGCTTGTTGCCCATGCAGTACGGCCAGCCCCGGTTGCTCGCCTTGGTGATCACCGCGAAGGTGTCGTACTTCGCCGGACCCCACGTCGTCGACGGGGCGCCCGCGTCCGGGCCGACCCAGCCCGCGTAAAGGACATCGGTCGACTTGTCGACGGAGATCCGGGCCGGGTTCCTGACGCCCATCACATAGATCTCGCCGCGCGTCCTGCCGCCGCCCTCGTCGGTCTCCCGGCCGGTGAACAGGTTCCCCTCCGGCAGGGTGTACGTGCCGTCCGGCTCCGGATGGATGCGCAGGATCTTGCCGTTGAGGTTGTTGGTGTTCCCGGCGGTGCGGCGCGCGTCGGCGAAGGAGACGCCCTGGAAGTTCGGCTGCGGGTTGTTGCCCGAGTAACCGTCGCTGAAGCGGCTGGAGTTGTTGTCACCGGTCGCGATGTACAGGTTGCCCCTGGAGTCCCAGGCCATCCCGCCGCCCGCGTGGCAGCAACTGTGAATCTGCACTGGCCACTTGAGCAGCACCTTCTCGCTGCCCAGGTCCAGCTTGTTTGTGGCGAGGTCGAGCGTGAAGCGGGAGACCCGCCGCTCCGCAATCCGCGTCTCCCGGTTGATCTGGGAGTGCGGGGTGTAGTGCAGATACACCCACCCGTTCTCCTGGAAGCGCGGGTCGAGCTCGATTCCGAGCAACCCCTCCTCGACCTTGACCAGCTCGTCGCCGCCGCCCTTGTTGCCGAAGACGCTCAGCGCCCCGGCCAGGGTGACCTGCTCGGTCTTCGGGTCGTAGACGTGGATCTCGCCCTTGCCCTTGCCGATGTCGGGGTTGTTCCAGTCGGTGACCACCGGCTGCGAGGAGTCGGCGCCGCCCCGGCCGATGTAGAGCACCCGTCCGTCGGGGGCGGTGACCAGGCCGTGCGGTTCGCCGATCTGGTCGTTCTGCCCCGGCTGGTTGGGCTTGGTCAGCCGCTCGGCCGTGTAATTGCCGGTGATGGTGGCCTTGCAGTCCGCCCGCACGAGCCGCGTCGTCCACAGCAGGGCGCCGCGCAGGTGGGCGCGGAAGTCGGTCTCGTCGTACGAGGACACCGTGCCGCCCATGCCGGTGTAGAAGGACCGGCCGCCGTCGTAGTCCCGGCACCAACTCACCGGGTGGTCCCAGCCGTTGGCGCTCGCGCCGGGCTGGTACGTCGACTCGCGCACCCGGGCCACGGTGTGCACCGAACCGGTCGGGTTCTTCGTCCAGTTGAGCCAGCGGTCGGGCCGCTTCCACTGCACGGGAAGGTCCTTGGTGGCCGGATGCCCCCGGTCGCCGACCTCGACGGTCGCCCGCTGCACGGTGGTCGGGCTCGTGGCGGCGGGCCGCGCGCCGATCAGTCCGGTGAACCACTCCGAGTACGGCTCCGCGCGCGCCGCGTCGTGCAGGCCGACGAATCCGCCGCCCGCCTCCATGTAGGCCTCGAGTCCCGCCTCTTGCTCGGGATCGAGGACGTCGCCGCCGCCGGTCGGGAACACGACGGCGTTGTAACGACCCAGCTTCGTCTCGTCGGTGAAGACGGAGGCATCGTCGGTCGCCTCGACCTTGAAGCGCTGGTCCGCCGGGCCGGAGAGCCCGATCTTCTCGATCGCCTCGATCCCGGCGTTCACCAGAGGTGACTCGTCACCGGCGGCGGCCGAGCCGTAGAAGATCAGCACCCGTACATTCGCGCCGCCCGGGGGCGACTTGATGGACATCGTTGTCAGGGACGGGTCGGGGGCGGGGCGCGCGCTCGCGGGCGGACCCGACACCAGTCCGGCGGTGACGACTCCGGCCGCGACGACCGCCGCCCAGCCGCGTCTTCTTGTGCTCAACCCTCGTAAGTGCATGGGCACCTCCTCGGTCACAGCAACAGCGCAAAGGAAGTTAGACGTCTTTGCGTCACTCGCCAATACCTATGGCCGTAATGAAACGAACTTTGTCCTGAGTGTGGATAAACGGCCGTTGCCCGGCTACTGTCTCGAACTCCGTACCGGAACAGGGGAGTTCGGCATGGACAGACGTGGGTTCAACCGGCGGGTACTGCTGGGCGGCGCGGCCCTGACGACATCGTTGTCCTTGGCGCCCGAGGCGAGCGGCGCCGACCGGGCGGCGCGCGCGGCGGCCGCCGGGGGCGAGGTCAGACACCTCAAGCTGTACGCCGAGAAGCTCGCCGACGGGCAGATGGGCTACGGCTTCGAGAAGGGCAAGGCGACGATTCCCGGCCCGTTGATCGAGGTCAACGAGGGCGACACCCTGCACATCGAGTTCGAGAACACCATGGACGTGGCGGCCAGCCTCCATGTGCACGGCCTGGACTACGAGATCTCCAGTGACGGCACCAAGCTGAACAAGAGCGACGTCGAGCCCGGCGGCACCCGCACCTACACCTGGCGCACCCATGTCCCGGGCCGCCGCAAGGACGGCACCTGGCGGGCGGGCAGCGCGGGTTACTGGCACTACCACGACCACGTCGTCGGCACGGAACACGGAACGGGCGGTATCCGCAAGGGTCTCTACGGCCCGGTGATCGTGCGGCGGGCGGGCGACGTCCTGCCCGACAAGACGTACACGATCGTCTTCAACGACATGCTGATCAACAACAAGCCGGCGCACTCCGGGCCCAACTTCGAGGCCACCGTGGGTGATCGGGTCGAGTTCGTGATGATCACGCACGGCGAGTACTACCACACCTTCCACATGCACGGTCATCGCTGGGCCGACAACCGCACGGGCATGCTCACCGGGCCCGACGATCCCAGTCAGGTCATCGACAACAAGATCGTGGGCCCGGCGGACTCCTTCGGCTTCCAGGTGATCGCGGGGGAGGGGGTCGGTGCCGGGGCGTGGATGTACCACTGCCACGTCCAGAGCCACTCCGACATGGGGATGGTGGGGCTGTTCCTGGTGAAGAAGACGGACGGGACGATTCCGGGGTACGAGCCGCACGAGCACTAGGCGGGGGTGCGGAGCGTCTCCAGGGTCTTCTCCAGCAGGTCGGCACGGTCCTCGGGGTCCGGGTAGAGGTCGTCCTCGAAGGGCAGCTCGGGCCAATCGCGTCGACCGAGGCGCTCCAGCAGTCGGGTCAGCTCCGTGCGGATCTCGTCCGTGGCGCCGCTGTCCTGGAGCCCGCAGATGAAGTCGACGACCTCGACGAACGCGGGCTCCACATCGGACCGTTCGAACTCGGCGACGAGGCGCCCGAAGGCACCGGCCTCGTTCCGGAACAGCGCCCCCTCCACACTCGCGGCACGCACGCGTGCGTCCACGGCGTCGGCCTTGCGGGCCAGCGCCGCCGACGCCCTGAGGGTGTTGGCCAACTCGGAGCACACGATCAGGGCCAGGGAGTGTGCGGCGCTGCGCACGACGGCGATGTCCGGGTCGTGCTCCAGGGCCTCGATCAGCGCGGCGACGACCCGCGCTTCCTCGGCCGACCCGCCGCCGAACGCGTCGAGGCCGGAAGCGGCGGCGGCCCGCACGCGGGCGTCGGGATGGCTCAGTGACGTGAGGAAGAGGTCGACCGGGGGGTCGGTCAGATCCCGCTTGTTGTGCATCGAGGCGTAGCAGCGCAGCACCCTGGCGAGAGTGAGCGGCGGCTGGTCCCGCGCGCTGAGCCGGTCGAGGGTCTCCCGGGTGACGGTGCGCCTGGGGATGTCGTCCCAGTACGCGAGCAGGTACTCCAGGGCCTCGACCCCCAGGGCGGACCGGTCCGGATCGGCGTCCTGGGACAGGGCCAGTACCTCCTCGGTGCGCAGCGCGGCCAGGGAACGAGCCGTCCAGGATTCGTCGTCGGGCAGCTCGCACAGGTCGAGCAGGATGTCGCCGCGCTCGTCGCTGTCCGCCGGATGGGGGAGGGCTCGCTCGAAGGCGTCGCGGGCCTGCGCCCGGGCGCGCTCGGCCTCCTCCGCGGTCAGCGGAGCCGTGCGGAGAATCGACTCGTGCAGCAGCTCGACGGCCGTGCCGAAGGCGACCGCGTACGCGAAGGACTCCGGCCGCATCCGCGCCAGCTCATGGTGACGCCAGCCCTGCTCCCGCAGTCGTTCGAGCCTTCCGCGGACCTCCTCGGCCAGATCGTCGTCGACGGTCGTCGCGGGTGTCTCGACCCCGTACTCGGCCAGCAGCGCGATCCAGTCCCGCACCAAGGAGCTGGGGTCGTCGAGATGCGATGCGAACATATGCTCGATGCGTTGCCGGGTGGCCCGGTCCCGGCGCAGGGCGTCACCGAACGCCCCCGCGATGTCGTCGAACGTCCTCGGCGTCGGCTCCCGGTCCAGCGCCCGCGCCAGCTTCCGCACGGCCCACGCCCAGTCGCGCTCCTCGGCGATCTCCGCGGCCGCGGCCGCCCGCACCGCCGCCTCGGGTGAAGCCAGCCGTGCGGACAGGCCCTGCTGCCGTTCCCGTGCTCCGCGCCCCCTGAAGAACATCCGACCAGCCTAGGACGCGCTCCGACGGCGATTGTCAGTGGGCGGTGGAAGACTCGGTGGGGCAGACGACGGGAACCCTCAGAGGAGGGCACGATGCTCACCACCCGTTTTGTTCAGGGCGCTCCCAACTGGGTCGATGTCGGGACCTCCGACATCGAGGGCGCCACCTCCTTCTACCGAGCCCTGTTCGGCTGGGAGTTCCGCTCGGCGGGGCCCGACTCCGGCGGGTACGGCTTCTTCCAGCTCGACGGGCGCACCGTGGCGGGCGGTATGCAGACCACGCCCGAGCAGGGGCCGCCCGCCTGGACCGTCTACTTCCAGAGCCGGGACGCCGACGCCACCGCCAAGGCGGTCGAGCAGGCCGGGGGCAGTGTGCTGATGCCGCCCGACGACGTCATGGGGCAGGGGCGGATGGCGATCCTCGCCGATCATGCCGGCGTGTCCTTCGGCGTGTGGCAGCCCGCCGCGCTCAAGGGACTCGATGTCGTCGGGGACCCCGGCTCGCTGTGCTGGGTCGAGCTCTACACCGCGGACATCGCCCGCGAGGCCGCCTTCTACGACCGCGCCCTCGGCTGGGAGACCTGCGCGGTGTCCTTCCCCGGCGGCGTCTACACCGCCATCAACCCCGCAGGCGAGGGCGAGGAGGCCATGTTCGGCGGCCTGGTGGACCTGGCCGACGACCCCACCGGCACCGAGACCGAGCCGTACTGGCTGCCGTACTTCGAGGTCGAGGACGTCGATGTCGCCGTCAGCAAGGCGCTGGAGCTGGACGGCAAGGTGCGGATGCCCGCCGTGGACGTCGAGGGCGTCGGCCGGGTGGCCAAGCTGGCTGACCCGTACGGCGCGCGTTTCGGGGTGATCAAGAGCGCGCCGCAGCAGGGGTGAAGAAGAGCGTGCCGCAGATGAGTTGACGAACCACGGCACGACGACGCGCCCGTACCGCGCGCCGCCGTGCTTTCGCGGGCGCCGCCGGGGCATCATCGAGCGGCGCCCGGGGGCTTTTCTGCGCGGCGTTGATCCGGCGTTGATCGAACGTTTTTCGCCGCAGGGCACGCTTCACGCCATGTTCATCGACACGGTCCCCACGCCCGACCTCGCCTGGCAGGAGGAGGCGTTGTGCGCGCAGACGGGGGCGGATTTCTTCTTCCCCGAGCCGGGCAGCTCCGTACGGGAGGCGAAGCGGATCTGCGGCCTGTGCCCGATCCGCTCCGCCTGTCTGGAGTACGCCCTCGACAACGACGAGCGCTTCGGCGTGTGGGGCGGCCTCTCGGAGAAGGAACGCCTGGCGCTCAGGCGCACGTCGCACTGAAACACCGCGCCCCGGCCTCCGGGACCGCCAGTAAATCCGTGCGACCTGCTGTCCCGCAGCGGTTAAGATCCCGGGGCGCCCCGGATGTGGAGCAGAGGCAGACTCGCCGCCTTCTCAGGGCGGATACGCCGGTTCGAATCCGGCCGTCCGGGCCGCGCGGGTCGGTAGCACAATGGCAGGTGCACCTCTACGGCATGGAGGAGAAGTCGGTTCGATTCCGGCCCGACCCACGGCAGGCACGAAGAGGCGGGGACGGATGGGCGACGGCATCGACGAGGAGGAGCTGGCCGCCTTCCACCGCACGGTCGGCCGACTGCGGGCGCTGCCCGTCGACGACCCGGTACGGCTGCGCGCCGAGCAGGTTGCCGCCTCCTTCGCCCGGGACGGACGGCTGCGGCGCCGCAAGACCCGCGGCGCGGAGGTCTCCGCGGCCGACGCGGCGGCGATGGCCGCGACCGCGACGGGGGCGGTGGACCGGCGCGAGGACGCACCGTTGGCCGGCACCGGAGCCGGGGGCCTCTACCACAAGCCGCGCGGCTGCTATGTCTGCAAGTCCCCCTATCGACAGGTCGATTCCTTCTACCACCGGCTCTGTCCCGACTGCGCCGCCGACAACCGCAGCCGCCGCGCCCTGAGCACCGATCTCAGCGGCCGCCGGGCGCTGCTCACCGGCGGCCGGGTCAAGATCGGCTTCCAGCTCGCGCTGATGATGCTCCGGGACGGCGCCGAACTCCTGGTGACCAGCCGCTTCCCGCACGACACGCTGCGCCGCTTCCGGGCCGAGCCCGGCAGTGAGAAGTGGCTCGACCGGCTGACCGTCCTCGCCGTCGACCTGCGCGACCCCCGCCAGGTGCTCGGCCTGTGCGAGGAACTGCGGGCCGAGGGCGAACCCCTCGACATCCTCGTCAACAACGCCGCCCAGACGGTACGCCGCCCGCCCGAGTCCTACACGCTGCTTGCCGCCGGTGAGTACGACGCGCTGCCCGAAGGGGCCCGGCAGGCACCCGGGTTCACGCCGATGCGCATGCTGACCGGCGGAGCCGTCGCCCTGCCCGCCGCGCTGCGCGAGGCCGACGAGGCGGGGCTGCTGCCCGACCCCTCACCGGAGAACTCCTGGTCCGCGCAGCTCGGCGCGCTCGACCCGGCGGAGGTCCTGGAGACCCAGCTCGTCAACGCCCTCGCCCCGGCGCTGCTCTGCGACCGGCTGCTGCCGCTGCTGCTCGCGGCGCCGCGACCGCGCCGCTACGTCGTCAACGTGACCGCGGTGGAGGGCCGGTTCGCCGTCCGCAACAAGACGGCCGGTCACCCGCACACCAACATGGCCAAGGCCGCGCTCAACATGCTCACCCGCACCAGCGCCGCCGAACTCGCCGCCCAGGGCGTCCATATGTGCGCCGTGGACACCGGCTGGATCACCGACGAGAACCCGGCGCCCAAGAAGGCCCGCATGGCGGGCGCGGGCTTCCGCACCCCGCTGGACATCGTGGACGGCGCGGCCCGCGTGTACGACCCGATCGTGCGGGGCGAGGCGGGCGACCCGGTGTCCGGGGTGTTTCTGAAGGACTACCGGGAAGCGGAGTGGTGAGTCAGGACAGTCTCACGGCTGTCAGTGGCGCATCGCCATGAACACCTCCGTCCAGAACCGCTGTTGCTGCTGCGAGGCTCCCACCAGGTAGGTCGCCCGCAGCTTCGGCGGGAGCAGCGCCACCAGCCGGGTCACCACCGCCTTGTGCTTCTTCAGCTGAGACAGCTCGGCGTTGGCCAGGATCTGGTGGACGACGTCGGTGTCGTTCGCGCCCTCGTCGCTGACGCCCGCCGCCCGGCGCAGCCGTGCCTCCCACGCGTCGGCGTCCCGGGCTGGGGAGGAGTCGTCTCATGGGGTCGCGACGCGGAGCGTCGCGGTGTCTGCTCCTGGCCGGGCATGGAGCGTCCGCACGGCGGCCCGGCGGGGCAGGGATTGCGAACAACTGGTCCAGGGGTCACCGTTCTGGTTGGTCGTGGGGTGAATGGTGATCGTGTGTGCGGTGGTCGTACTACGGTCCGGTGTCATGAAGGTGGTGGTATACGTGAAGTTGCTGCCGACGCCCGTGCAGGCGTCGGCGCTGGAGGCGACCTTGCGTGCCTGCAACCGGGCTGCCACCCACGCCTAAGAAGGTCGTCGACGCCTACACCACCCTGAAGGCCAATCTGCGGGCCGGGAGCCTGGGCCCGTCCACCTCCAAGAGGTACCGCAAGGCGGTCGGCACCCCGATCGTGTTCCGGCCGGAGGCCGCTCAGCCGTTCGACGACCGCTGCCTTTCCTGGCAGCACGATGCCCGTACCGTATCCCTGTGGACCGTGGACGGGCGGATGAAGGGCATCGGCTACACCGGACACCCCGACCAGCTCAAAACCCTGGCCACCCACCGCAAGGGCGAGAGTGACCTCGTCCAACGCGGCGGGAAGTGGTTCCTGGTCGCCACCTGCGAGATCCCGGACCCTGAGCTGTACGAGCCGGCCGACTGGATCGGTGTCGACCGGGGCATCGTGAATCTGGCCACCACCTCCGACGGCACCAACTACCAGGGCCGCCGTCTGTCTCGCTACCGGCGCTGGCAGGCCCGCAAACGCGCCGAACTCCAGCACAAGCAAACCCGCTCGGCCACCCGCCGTCTCGCCCGGCGCGCGAAGAGGGAACAGCGTCATGCCGCGCACGTGAACCACAGGATCAGCAAGGAGATCGTGTCCGTCGCGCAACGCACCGGTCGCGGGATCGCTGTCGAGGAACTCGGCGGGATCCGTGAGCGGGTACGGCTTCGCCGCGACCAGCGGGCCACGCTCTCCTCCTGGCCGTTCCACCAGCTCGCACAGCATCTCGCTTACAAAGCCAAGCGGGCCGGGGTGCCGTTCCTGGAAGTGGACGCGGCTCATACCTCGCAGCGCTGCCCGCGCTGCGGCCACACCGAGCGGGCCAACCGGCCCGACCGGGACCATTTCCGCTGTCGTCGGTGCGGGCTCGCTGGCCCCGCCGACCACGTCGCCGGGGTCAACGTACGCGACCGCGCACGCTCGGCGTGGGTGCTTGTCACCGCACCCGCACCCTTGCCCTGAACCGAGACAGAGGGTGGATGCGACCCGTGACCGTCCTGTCGTAGGGGGCAGTCGGGAGCGCGACGAGGTGTGAACGACCGAGTGCACAAGCTCGGCCGTTCACGACTCCGTTGGGAAATCGACGAAGCGGGCTCCTGGGGTCGGTTATGCCGCGAGGGTGAGTCGTGCGAGGTGGGGGACGCGGGTGGTGCCGAGTGGGGTGTCGTTCAGCCAGGCGTCGACGCGGGTGAGGTTGAGGGCGGTGGCGGAGAGGATGTTCGCGAGGTGGGTTTTGCTCTGGCCTCGGTAGGGGGTGCGTCGCAGGTGGGTGCGGCGGACGGCCTGGGAAATGGTGCCCTCCACCCCGGCTCGCACGTCGTAGCGTTCTTTCCATGCCTCGGTCTGCTGCTCAGCGCGTCGTTCTTCGAGGATCTGCTGCTGCTCGCGGGGCAGCAGGGTCAGGCTGCGGCCCCATTTGCCGTTGGCTGCCTTGGTGCACCTCGGTCTCAGCGGGCAAGGATCGCAGTCGGCGAGCGCGAAGTGCACCCGGACGAGCGGGGTCCCGCTGGCCTTGCGCTGCTGGGACCAGCTGACGCTGGAGGCTCCCTGGGGGCAGGTGACCTTCCGAGCGTCCCAGTCCGTGGTGAAGGCGGCCTGGGTCAGGTGTGGTGCCTGCGGGTCACGTTCGTTGTGGTGGGTATCTGCGCCGACGGGTCCGACCAGGTCGATGCCGTGGTCCTCACGTGCGGCCAGGATGTGGGCGGCGGTGACGTATCCGGCGTCCACCACATGCTCGCGCGGCCCAAGCCCGCGTCCGGCCAGGCGCTGGTGGATTGTTGTGGTGACCTCGGTGTCGTTGACGGTGGCGTTGGTGGTCTCCACGTTCGTGATCAGGTGCGGTGTGGTTGGCTCGCAGGTCTCGCTCAGGTGGACCTTGTATCCGCACCAGCCCGCCCCGCGCTTGATGCCGTAGTGGGCGTCGGTGTCATACGGCGAGGACAGCCTGTCTCTGGCCGGCGGGAGGTCCTTGCCCTCCCGCCAGCGCACCCCCTGCCCGTCCCGGTGATACTGCTCTGCCCAGGCCCGGCGCAGGACACGGACTGCGGGGACCTCACCCAGCCAGGCCAGAGCGGTCGGCCCATCAATGGCGTCCAGGAGAGCGAACCCGTCCCGGCCGACCCGCTCGGCCCATTCCCGGCGGACGTTCTCCCCCTTCGGGAAACGGTAGTTGTCGACCTTGTTCCCATATCGCTCCACCCACGCGGAGCTGATCAACGGCGCCAGCCAGTCCGGGGCTGCCGCGGCCAGCGCCTCCAGCGCCGCCCGAAGCGTCTCGCCGACGAACTCCATCCGGTTCAGCGTGCGCACCGCGGCCAGCACATGAGTGGAGTCGGTCCGCTGCCGACCGCCGGCCCTCAGCAGCGCGGCCTGTGAGAGCCGGGCCAGCATCGCCTCCAGGACCCGCTCTTCCAGCCCGTGCATGATCAGACGGGAGCGGAAATCCCCCAGGACGGTGAAGTCGAACCCCGGATCATCCAGCTCCAGCCCCAGCAAAAACTTCCAGTCCATTCTGGCCCGCACCTGGTCAGCGGCCTGCCGGTCGGACAGACCCTCGGCATACTGCAGCACCGACACCAGAGCCAGAGCTCCCGGCGAGATCGCGGGCCGGCCTCGGTCGGGGAAGGCGGCGGCGAAATCTTCATCCGTGAACAGCACACCGAGCGCCTCACGAATCCGGATGGCCAAGGTCCCCTTCGGGAACGAGGCCCGCACCACCCGAGCCGTCAGCTCAGGCACCCCGTCATCCGACCGCGACTCCAACGACATCCCGCCCCCATCCCGCCAACGACCATAGCCATCAACAAGACGAACGACACGGCCCCGCCCGAATCACGACTTTCCCAACGGAGTCGTTCACGGCCGAGAAGGTGACTTCCGTGGTTATTACCGTGATTTTGTGGTCACGCGATGGCAGTCCATCGCGGGTGTGTGCCGCTCGGGCCACTCGTCGCCGCCCTCGGTGATCAGCCAGATCCATTTGTCCGGCTCGGCGGGCGTGATCGGCGGAGCGTATCCGTCGGTGAGGACGACCACCGCGTCCGGGGTCTCCTCGAAACGGCGCCCCCGCACCTCGGTGCGGCCCTCCACGTAGTCGGCGACCACCTGGAAGCTGGTGCCGCCCCCGCCGTAGACCCGCTCGCCCGGCGTGAAGGGCATCACCACGCCGTCGAAGGACAGCCAGTGCGCCTGGACGCCGTCGATGCGGCCGACGAGTTCGGTGAGCCAGGTGATCACCCGGTGGGGCATCGAGCCGGAGGTGTCGTAGGCGATGACCAGGAGTTTGTCGCGGACCGGGCCGCGGCGGGAGAGCATCGGGTCCTGGCCGAGCGCGGTGAGCAGCGCGCCGCGCTTCTTCGGGTACACCAGCCGCTCGCCCTCGCGCAGCTTGGAGGCGAGCACGTCGACCAGCCAGCGCTGCCACCAGTCGACGGTCCGGGTGGGCGTGGTCTCGCCGCGCAGCATGCCCCCGCCGAGGGTGCCCCAGAGCTTGGCCGCCCGCGCGTTGCCGTCCTCGGTACGGCCCATCAGGTCCAGCAACTCCGCCTCGGCGCCCGGGTGTCCGCGCCGGGCCGCCAGCAGGGAGTTGAGCAGCGCGGAGGAGGCGACCAGGTCGACGGTCTCCTGATCGGCGGGGACCGCGCCCGCCACCAGGTGCGCGCACAGCCGCCGTTCGGGCACCGGAGGGTGACGCATCCGCTTCAGCTCGCCGTAGACCCGCATGTCGGTCTCGACGAACCCGTCGTACGGCAGCGGCTCCAGACCGTGTGCCAGCAGATCCGCGTGGTACCGCTCGTACACCTCACGCGGGTCGACGCCGGTCGGCCGGCCGTCCAGCAGGGGCAGTTGCTCTCTGCCGAGCCGGACCAGTGCCACATGGTTGATGGAGACCTCGGCGGCCAGCTCGAAGACCGGGTCGGCGCGCAGGTCGGGGTCGGCGAAGAAGTGCCGGTGCACCAGATGCCGGGCCTCGTGGAACAGCACGAACTTCACCCCGGACAGGCCCAGGCCGACGAAGAAGTCCGGGTTGTAGAGCAGCAGGCAGGAGCCGTCCCCCGAGGCGACCACGGCCGCCATGTCCACCGCTGTCGTCGGGATCTGGTGGTGACATTTCGCGTACAGCCAGGACGCCACGGCCGACTCGGTCAGCCCGAAGTCCAGCAGCGCGGCCTCCTTCAGCCGCCGCGCCTCCTCGATCACCCCGGGATCCGCCGGGCGGTACCGCTCCAGTGCCCTGCGGTCGGCCAGGTCGACCACAGGGATCCGCTGTCCCTTCCCCCCGTACGCCATCTGCCGCTCCCCGTGCCGGACTTCCCCCGTGGATCATTGGTACCAGGGCGCACTGACATCGGGCCAAGCCGTTACGATCCGGTGTCAAGGGCGGGGTCGTAGCGCAGAGGCAGGCGCACCGGTCTCCAAAACCAGAACACGCCGGTTCGAATCCGGCCGCCCCGCCCCCCTCAGCCGGCGGATCAGGCGATGGCGCCCGCCGTCATCACGAGCTCACGCGTACTGCCGTGGAACGTCTCCATCAGCTGCGCCAGCACCGCCCACGCCTCCTCCCGCTCGCCCAGGTGCTCCTCGACGAGCGGTCGCAGCGCCTCCTCCGCCTCGCGCGCCCGCTGGTGGAACAGGGCCCGGCCCATTCCCAGCGTCTCCAGCACCTGGACGGCGGGGTCGTAGGAGAGCGCGAACTCCGCCGGGCTCTCCAGGATTCCCGCCTGCCGCAGCCGGTGCGTGAACTTGGCGTGCGAGCCGAACCCGGCGCGCACCTCGGGCGGGCAGTCCGGGCGTATCGACAGTGACCAGCGCGCGTAGCCGGGCAGCGGACGCTCCCGGTCCGCCTCGCCGACCGTCGCCCAGTCGGCGCGGGTGAGGACCATCGAGGACGCCGCTCGGCCCTCGTTCATCGTGGTGACCGCGCGCAGACAGCCGACAAGGCCGAGCTGGCCGTAGGAGGGTGGCACCTCCGGCTCCTGGTTCAGGAGGACGGTGTCCACCCGGACCGGGTCGGTGCGTCCCGGCCCGAACGGCAGCCCGCGCACCACGGCCCGGCGCAGACCGGGCTGGGGCTCCAGGTGCCGGAACAGCACGCTGTTGAGGGCCGGACTGTCGTTCTCCAGGATCCACAGCGCCACCGAGGCGGGCAGGAAGTGGCCCCAGTGCCAGGTGCGCTGGAGCCGCCGTACGGACGCCTCGGGGGCCTCTGCCGCGGGCAGGCCGACGCGGGCCCGGACCCGGCCGGCGCTCTCCTCGTCGATCAGGCCGAGCAGGAACCCGACCGCCTGTTCCGACCTGCTGTTGTCACGCATGGCCTGCATGATGCCGCAGGCCCGCGATCTTGCCCAAAAGAATTCCGGGCAGGCGTCAGCTACCGGCGCGCGCCGCCATCCGGGCCTTGCGGGCGGCCAGCTTCTCGTCGAACTTGGCGGCCTCCGAGTCCAGGCCGCCCATGAACAGACCGAGTTCGTCCTGCGCCTGCTGACCCTCGGGGCCGAGGCCGTCGATGTCCATGATCTTCAGGAAGCGCAGCACCGGCTGGAGCACGTCGTCGTGGTGGATGCGCAGGTTGTAGACCTCGCCGATCGCCATCTGCGCGGCGAACCGCTCGAAGCCGGGCATGCCGTGGCCGGGCATCCGGAAGTTCACGACCACGTCCCGCACCGCCTGCATGGTCAGGTCGGGGGCGATCTCGAACGCGGACTTCAGCAGGTTCCGGTAGAAGATCATGTGCAGGTTCTCGTCGGCCGCGATGCGGGCCAGCATGCGGTCGCAGACCGGGTCGCCGGACTGGTGGCCGGTGTTGCGGTGCGAGATCCGGGTGGCCAGCTCCTGGAAGGCCACGTAGGCGACCGAGTGCAGCATCGAGTGCCGGTTGTCCGACTCGAAGCCCTCGCTCATGTGGGCCATGCGGAACTGCTCCAGCTGGTCAGGGTCCACCGCGCGCGAGGTCAGCAGGTAGTCGCGCATCACGATGCCGTGCCGGCCCTCCTCGGCGGTCCAGCGGTGCACCCAGGTGCCCCAGGCGCCGTCCCGGCCGAACAGGCTGGCGATCTCGTGGTGGTAGCTGGGGAGGTTGTCCTCGGTGAGGAGGTTCACCACCAGCGCGATCCGGCCGATGTCGGTGACCTTGGACTGCTCCTTGTCCCAGGCCTCGCCGTCCTCGAAGAAGCCGGGGAAGTTGCGGCCGTCGCTCCACGGCACGTACTCGTGCGGCATCCAGTCCTTGGCGACCTTCAGATGGCGGTTCAGTTCCTTCTCGACCACTTCCTCGAGCGCGTAGAGCAGCTTGGCGTCGGTCCAGGCCGCGGACGGGCTGCCGAGGTGCGGGGAAGTGATCGTCACGGGAACTCCAGGGGACGTAACACGAGCGGAAGCGGACCGGTGAACGGTCGGGTGAACCTACGGGATCGTAGGCTACGAATCCGTAGGTTACGAAGCCGTAGGTTAAGAGTGGTGTAAAGATCGCTGATCAGGGCGTGTTCCCGGGGAGGTTGAGGGCATGCCAAAGAGCCCCGGGAATCGCAGGTCCCGGGGCTGGGTGAGTGACGGTGTCACCCGGTCAGGCGTACAGCTCCCGCATCCGCACCGAGAGACATGTCACACATCCTTCGAGTTTCTCGAACTCGCTGATGTCGACCACCACCGGCTCATGCCCGAGATCGCTGAGCAGCTCCGCGGTCTTCGGCGCGCTCGCCGAGATCAGCAGCTTGTGTTCGCCGAGCAGCACGACATGGCCACCGGCCTCCTCGGGCACCGACAGGAAACGCGGGAACAGCGACGGCCGGTCGATCTTCGGGATGTGCCCGATCACCGTGCCGTCCGGCAGCGCGGTGACCGCGGACTTCAGATGCAGCACCTTGCTCACCGGTACGGCGACCACCCGCGCCCCGAGCGGTTCGAAGGCGGCCCGCACCTGCTGGACCCCGGCCGCGTTGGTGCGCCCGCCGCGGCCGACGTAGATCGTGTCGCCGACCTTCAGGACGTCGCCGCCGTCCAGGGTGCCCGGCTCCCAGATCCAGTTCACCGAGCAGCCGAGCGAGGCGACCTCCTCCTCCACGGCGGCGGTCTCGGGGCGGCGGGCCTCGGCGCCGGGGCGGGTGATCAGCGCGACGTTCTTGTACATGACGACGGTGTCCTCGACGAACACCGAGTCCGGGCAGTCGTCGGCCGGTTCCACCTCGACGGTCTCCCAGCCGTGGGTGCGCAGTGCCTCGACGTAGGCCTCCCACTGCTCGGTCGCCTTGTCGACATCGACCTTCTCCCGCTCGATGTGCGTCACCATCCCCTCGGCGAGACGCGGGCTGGGGCGGCGGACGAGGGCCTTCTTGCTGGGCACGGGACACTCCGAATCGGCGACAGGTTCCGGTACCCGTTCATGGGGCACCGATCCACCATCATCCTGGCCGGAACCAGCTGGACAAAACCCTCGTCACCAGGCTGTGGCCCTCCTGAGATGCTCCGCGGTGAAGGATCCCCGGATGTCGAGGAGTACCCGTGAAGATCACTTCCCC
The DNA here is from genome assembly GCF_000349325.1 of Streptomyces davaonensis JCM 4913. Lineage (GTDB taxonomy): Bacteria > Actinomycetota > Actinomycetes > Streptomycetales > Streptomycetaceae > Streptomyces > Streptomyces davaonensis. The sequence continues at coordinate 1,859,636 of NC_020504.1, read as the reverse complement.
GCCGTCGCATCGAGGTGTGACGGCGGGGACGACGTCAACGCGCTACTGCCCTCACGGCTGAGCGGGATACCCGACCGCCTCTTGGGTGATCTCCTTCAGTTCTCCGTCGAGCAGCAGCCACCGGGTGATGCCGATCGACTCCAGGAACGGCAGGTCGTGGCTGGCCACGATCAGCGCCCCCTCGTAGGACTCCAGGGCCGTGGTGAGCTGCTTCACGCTCGCCATGTCCAGATTGTTCGTCGGCTCGTCCAGCATCAGCAGCTGCGGCGCGGGCTCGGCCAGCATCAGCGCGGCCAGCGCCGCCCGGAAGCGTTCGCCGCCGGAGAGCGTCGCCGCCTTCTGGTCGGCGCGGGCGCCCCGGAACAGGAACCGGGCGAGCCGCGCCCGGACCCGGTTGTTGGTGGCGCCCGGCGCGAACCGGGCCACGTTCTCCGCCACGGTCCGCTCGCCGTCGAGCACATCGAGCCGCTGCGGCAGGAACCGCATCGGCACATGCGTCCGCGCCTCGCCCGACACCGGCTGAAGCTCCCCGGCGATGGTGCGCAGCAGCGTGGTCTTGCCCGCGCCGTTGCGCCCGATCAGCGCGATCCGCTCCGGCCCGCGCAGATCGAACCCACCGGCCACCCGCGCCCCGTACGCCAGCTCCAGATCCAGCAGCGTGAGCACCTCCCGGCCCGGCGGTACGGCCGTGTAGGGCAGATCGACGCGGATCACGTCGTCGTCCCGTACGGCCTCCACCGCCTCGTCGAGCCGGTCCTTGGCCTCGGCGAGCCGCTCCTCGTGCATGATGCGGTGCTTGCCCGCGGACTCCTGCGCCGCGCGCTTGCGCGCTCCCATGACGATCTTCGGCTCGCGCTTCTGGTCCCACATCTTCTGGCCGTACCGCTTGCGGCGGGCCAACTTGACCTGGGCGTCGACCAGTTCACGCTTCTGCTTCTTCAAATCCGCCTCGGCGACCCGCACCATGCGCTCGGCCGCATCCTGCTCGACCGCGAGCGCCTCCTCGTACGCCGAGAAGTTCCCGCCGTACCAGGTGATCTCGCCGGAGCGCAGATCGGCGATCTGATCGACGAGGTCGAGGAGTTCACGGTCATGGCTGACCACGACCAGCACCCCGGGCCAGGAGGCGACGGCCGCGTACAGCCGCCGACGCGCGTACAGGTCCAGGTTGTTGGTCGGCTCGTCCAGAAGCAGCACGTCCGGCCGGTGCAGCAGCAGCGCGGCCAGCCGCAGCAGCACCGACTCGCCGCCCGACACCTCACCGACGGTGCGGTCCAACTGGATGTGCCCGAGGCCGAGTTCGCCGAGGGTGACCAGGGCGCGCTCCTCCACGTCCCAGTCGTCGCCGACCGTCTCGAAGTGCTCCTCGGCCACGTCACCGCCCTCGATGGCGTGCAGGGCGGCCCGCTGCGCGGCGATGCCGAGCGCCTCGTCGACCCGCAGCGCGGTGTCGAGCGTGACGTTCTGCGGGAGGTAGCCGACCTCACCGGCGACCCGGACGCTGCCGTCGGCGGGGGGCAGCTCGCCGGCGATGAGCTTCAACAGGGTCGACTTCCCGGACCCGTTGACCCCGACGAGCCCGGTGCGGCCGGGGCCGAAGGCGGTGTCGAGGCCCTCGAAGACGGGGGTGCCGTCGGGCCAGGTGAAGGCGAGGGAAGTACAGGTGATGGAACTTGACATGCGGGCCTCCGCGGTTGCTCGAAGCGATCAAGGGCAAGCGCGTATCGAGACACTTGCGACCCGCGGGCGAGGCCTCAGGGACATGGGGAGCATGTCGGGCATGAGAAAAGCCCTGTACCGGAGGACGGCTCGTACGCCGAGGTCGCACGCTGCGCACGCACCTCACGGGGTGCGACGCGGTGTCTCATGACCTCAGACGAGCAACGGCCTTCTCCAATCGGCGGCAACAGGACCGTTCTACACCGTAGGAGAGGGCCGGAAGGGTGTCAACGCAATTAAGCGGCGTCCCGCATCAGCTCCGCCAGATCGTGGTCCAGGTCGAGCTGGAGGTGCTCAAGGCCGACCGGCACGAGTGCGTTCGTGGCGTCCAGGAAGCGGCGCACCTCGCCGGTGCGGACATGGATGACCGCCGTGCCCTCGGGGGCGTGGAACTCCAGGACGGTGCGGTCGTAGCCGTACGGGCGGGCGCGGACGTCACCCTGGCCGACGTTCTCCGTGAGTCCGGAGGCGAGGAGTTCACGGCTGAACGTCCAGCACACGTCGACGCCCTCCAGGGTGGCCGGGGCCGGGAAGGTCATCCGGACGGCGAACGGGTCGCGCCGGTCGTAGTGCAGCGTGGCGGGAATGTTCGGCATCCGCGGCGCGGCGGCGACGAGACGGGCCTCCACGGGCTGCTCGATGACGTAGGACAACGCCTTGCTCCCTTGCTACGGCTGGGACGGGGCCGGGCGGATGAGGCCGGGCACTGTTAGAGACGACGGAAACGGCCGATCCGTGCACAGGGAGGGCGAGTGACCTCTGTCACCGCTTTTCATGCACCGGAGCGACGTCGTTCTTCTCCCGGTTCCGCGGAGGCCGTTCGGGGCTGCCGAGGCCATCTGGACGGCGTCGTGCGCGTGGGCTAGCTTCGCCCGCCATGAGGGCCTTGGGGAACACGCGACGCTGGGGACGCATGGTTCGCACGATGGCCGCGGGGGCGGGGTGCGCGGCGGTACTGGCCGCGCTGACGGCCGCACCCGCGCGGGCGCACGAGCCCGGACCGGCACACGGCGGGTCCGCGCACTGGGAGCTGAAGGACACCGGCAGCCCCGCGGTCCGCTTCCGGGGGCTCGCCGCCGTCAGCCGGAACACCGCCTGGCTGGCCGGGAGCGCCGGCACCGTCCTGCGGACCACGGACGGCGGCGCGAGCTGGCGTAACGTCTCGCCCCCGGGCGCCGAGGAGCTTCAGTTCCGGGACGTGGAGGCGTTCGACGCGCGCCGGGCCGTGGCGCTGGCCATCGGCGAGGGGGAGGCGTCCCGGGTGTATCGCACCGAGGACGGCGGCGCGACCTGGACCGAGGCGTTCCGCAACACCGAGCCGCGTGCCTTCTACGACTGCATGGCGTTCTTCGACCGTCGGCACGGGCTCGCGATGAGCGACCCCGTGGACGGCAGGTTCCGCATCCTGTCGACCGCGGACGGCGGCCGCAGTTGGACGGTCCTGCCCGACGACGGGATGCCCGCCGCGCTGGACGGCGAGGCCGGGTTCGCGGCCAGTGGCCAGTGCCTGGTGACGGCCGGGTCCCAGGATGTCTGGCTGGCCACCGGCGGCGCGGCACGCGCGCGTGTCCTGCACTCCGCCGACCGGGGACGCACCTGGACCGCCACCGACAGCCCCCTCCCGGCCGCCGACCCCGCGCGGGGCGTTTTCGGCCTCGCCTTCCGCGACCGCGCCCACGGGCTCGCGGTGGGTGGCGACTACCGCCCCGAGGAGTCCTCCCCGCAGGCGTCCGCCCGCACCACCGACGGCGGCCGCACCTGGCATCCCGCCGGGACTTCGGTGAGCGCCTACCGCTCCGGCGTCGCCTGGCTCCCGCACAGCCGCACCGCCGCCCTCGCGGTCGGCCCCACCGGCACCGACCTGACCACCGACGCCGGCCGCACCTGGCGGACCGTCGACACCGGCTCGTACGACACCGTCGACTGCACCCCCGACCTGAGCTGCTGGGCAGCGGGCGAGAAGGGCCGCGCGGCACGCCTGGAGAAGTGATCTCGAACCGGGGTACTCGGCTGCTGACGCGAAAGGAGTGAGCGCACATGCCACGCGGTTCGAGCCCCAAGCGGGAGCGGCAGTACGAGCACATCAAGAAGAGCGCGCAGGAGCGCGGCGAGAGCACCGCGCGGGCGAAGGAGATCGCGGCCCGCACGGTGAACAAGGAACGCGCCCGGTCCGGCGAGTCCAGGACGGCGAGCCGCACCTCGACCGAGGACATGTCGTCCGGCCGCAGGGGCGGCCTGCGGTCCGGCAAGGGCGCGCAGGGGCCCACCTACGATCAGCTCTACGAGGAGGCCAAGCGCCGTAACATCCATGGCCGTTCGGACATGAACAAGAGCCAGCTCAAGCGCGCCCTGGGTGGCAAGGGCTGACCCCGGGGCCCGTACGCTCGACGGCATCATGACGACCGTACGCATCCCCGCGGGCTGGCCCGCGACCGAGGAAGACGCCCGTGCCGTCCAGGACGAGCTGCGCGCCCGCGTGGTGCTGGACGAGCCGGGGCCGCCGCCCGGCACCGGGCAGGTCACCGGCGTGGACGTGGCCTACGACGACGAACTGGACGTCGTGGCCGCCGCGGCCGTCACCCTGGACGCGGCCACCCTGGAGGTCGTCGCGGAGGCGACGGCCGTCGGCCGGATCTCCTTCCCGTACGTTCCGGGGCTGCTCGCCTTCCGGGAGATCCCCACGGTGCTGGCCGCCCTCGATGCCCTGCCCGGCCCGCCGGGCCTGGTGGTCTGCGACGGCTACGGCCTCGCCCACCCCCGCCGCTTCGGCCTCGCCAGCCACCTCGGCGTCCTCACCGGCCTGCCCACCATCGGCGTGGCCAAGAACCCCTTCACCTTCTCCTACGACGAGCCCGGCGCGGCTCGCGGATCGGCGGTGCCGCTGGTCTCCGGCACCGAGGAGGTCGGGCGTGCCCTGCGCACGCGGGAGGCCGTCAAGCCGGTCTTCGTCTCCGTCGGCCACCGCGTGTCCCTCGACAACGCCTGCGCCCACGTCCTCGCCCTCACCCCGTCGTATCGCCTTCCGGAGACGACGCGGAGGGCCGATGCGCTGTGCCGGAAGGCGCTGCGGGCCGCCATCGAGCCGAACGAGGAACTCGCGGCACGCGCGCGTGCCGACCGGAGCCGGTCGTGGGGCCGGACGCTGTACGAACGGCAGCGGGACCCGGTGACCTGGGCGGGCCGGGTGCTCGCGGCGGCCGCGGGGGAGGGGCCCCGGTCCCCGGCGATCGAGGCCGTGCTGGCGATGGCGGCCGACCGGGACCAGTGGAGCCGGGGCACAGAACTCTTCGGCCGGGCGCGGGGCGCCGGAATCCATGCCGAGGACCAACTGCTGTTCCGTCTCGCGGAACTGGTGGCCAAGCTCGCCCACAACGCCGCGGGCGAGCCGCCGTACTACGACTATCACGCGGGCTGGGCGATCGGGCCGCTCGCCTGCCGGATCGCTGCGGCGTCCCCCGATCCCGCACTTCGGCACCGCCTCGAAGCCGCGCTGGGGGACTGGCCCCCTTCTGAGTACGTCGTCTGAGTACCCGTACGGATGTCCGCGCCCCGCCCGCTCGACAGGCTGGGCGCATGTCCTCCCACCGCATGGCCTCGCACCGTTCCCCGAAGCCTCTCGCCGACCCCGACCGTCCCGTCGAGCGGGTCGTGAACGCCGCGCTCGTCCTCGCCGCGCTCGCGGGGTTCGCCTGGATCTGCGGGATGCTCTACACCGTCGCCCAATGGCCGCTGTAGGACCGTCGGCCTAGGGCCTGTCGTCGAATTCCCGCCTGCCCGGCGACGCCTGGCACGCACGCTCGCCGCGTTGCCGAACCGCCCACGTGGCTCCGCCACGAGGGCGCTCCGGCGCCTTGCGATCGCACGCACCAGACGCCGCCGGGCCCGCCCTCCGGGCGGACGACGGGAATTCGACGACAGGCCCTAACGGCTCGCGGCCACCCGGAACACGATCCCCGCCCGCCGCAGCCGCTCGATCAGCGCGTCGCCCATCGCGACGGCCGTGGTGACCTGCCCGGCGGTCGGCGGGAGTTCGTCGAAGGCGAGGCAGAGCGCCGACTCGGCGAGCATCTTCGCCGTCTCGTCATAGCCGGGGTCGCCGCCCGAGACCTCGGTGAAGACCCGACGGCCCCCGCCCTGGCCGACGAAGCGGACCGAGAACCAGCTCTTCGCGCGCTTCTCCGGGCTCGGCCCGTCGCCGGGCCTCAGCCGGTCCGAGAGCCAGCGCCGGGCGGGCGGCAGCTGGGCCGCGGCGGCGAGCCCGCCCACGCCCACCACACCGGCCACGGCGACCGGCAGATGCCGTACCGCCGCGTAGTGGCGATAGCGGAAGTCGGGACCGTAGCGGTCCAGGGCCTTCGCGGAGCGGCGGACGATCTGCGGGTCGATGGTCGGCAGCGGAACCGCCCAGGCGCCGATCTCACCGGCGTACCGGGGCGCCCCGGTCGGGGCCAGCGCGCGGCGGCCCACCAGGCGCGGTTCGTGCCGGGCCCGGTCCCGGGCGGCGGCCAGCATCTGGCGCCCGCGCGCGAACTGGCCGAGTGCGGAGGCGAATGTGCCGCCGGAGAACATGGCGTCCGCGGTCACGAAGCCGTCCACGGTCAGGGGCACACCCTCGGGCAGCTGCCGGACCGTGAAGTACGCGCCCAGGTCGTGCGGGATCGAGTCGAACCCGGCCGCGTGCACCAGCCGGGCGCCCGTCTCCCGCGCGCGTGCGTCATGGCGGACGTACATCAGGTCCACGAACTCCGGCTCACCGCTGAGGTCCAGATAGTCCGTGCCGCTGTCCGCGCAGGCGGCGACCAGTTCCTCGCCGTAGCGCACATAGGGGCCCACCGTGGTGGCCACCACGCGCGCGTGCCGGGCGAGTTCGCGCACCGATGCCGGGTCCGCCACGTCGGCGCGGACCACGCCGACCTGCTCGCCGCCCGGCAGCTCCTCGCGCAGCCGCTCCAGTCTCGCCTCGTCGCGGCCCGCGATCGCCCAGCGCAGCCCGTCCGGGGCGTGCGCCGCGAGGTACTCCGCGGTGAGCTTCCCGGCGAAGCCGGTGGCCCCGAAGAGCACGATGTCGTAGGGACGGTCCGTCCTGCTCAGCCTGCTCATGACACCTCTTGTCCCGCACCACGCGCCGTTGTCGGTGGCCGAGGCTAGCGTGAGGTGTGCGGAGCCCGACGACCAGGCTGGGAGGCAGCGGATGGCCGTGGACCGGAACGCCCTGAAGAAGTGGGAGAAAGTACGCCAGTTCGCCCTCGGTATGCCCGGCGCCGAAGAGGAGTTCCCGTGGGGCGAGACCGTGGCGAAGGTCAACAAGAAGGTGTTCGTCTTCCTCGGCGTCGACGACGGCAGCTATCCGCTGGGCGTCACCGTGAAGCTCAAGGACGAGGCCGCCCACGCCCACGCGCTGACCTGCCCCGGCGCCGAGCCCGCCGGATACGGCCTCGGCAAGTCCGGCTGGGTGAGCGTCCCGCTGGAGCAGAAGGGCGCCCCGCGCGCGGAGCTGCTGTGCGACTGGGTGGAGGAGAGCTACCGCACCATCGCGCCGAAGCGGCTGGTCGCCGAGCTCGACGACCGCTGAGGCAGGGCGCCCCGTAAGCCACCCCGGTAAGGTCACTAAGCGCTTGCTCTTGTGCTCATTGGGGCAAGTTCCTAACATCCCTGGTGTTACATCAGTAGTGTCACACTTACCCTGGGGACCGGATGGCAAAGACGCCGCTGCACGGCCCGCTCACCGGCGTACGCGTGGTGGAACTGGCCGGAATCGGGCCAGGCCCCTTCGCTGCGATGCTCCTCGCCGACCTCGGCGCCGATGTCGTCCGCGTGGACCGGCCCGGCGGCCCCGGACTCGCGATCGATCCCGCGTACGACGTCACCAACCGCAACAAGCGCTCGGTGCTCGTCGACCTCAAGTCGCCCGACGGCGCCGCGCGCGTCCTCGACCTCGCCGCCCGCGCCGACATCCTGATCGAGGGCTACCGCCCCGGAGTCGCCGAACGCCTCGGCGTCGGCCCCGAGGACTGCCGGGCCCGCAACCCCCGGCTCGTCTACGGCCGGATGACCGGCTGGGGCCAGGACGGCCCGCTCGCCCAGCGCGCCGGCCATGACATCGGCTACATCGCGCTCACCGGCACCCTCGGCATGATCGGCGCCCCCGGCGAGCCCCCGCCCGCCCCCGCCAACCTCCTCGGCGACTACGCGGGCGGCTCCCTCTACCTCGTCGTCGGCGTCCTCGCCGCCCTGCACCACGCGCGCGCCACCGGCACCGGCCAGGTTGTGGACGCCGCCATCGTGGACGGCACCTCCCACCTCGCCGCGATGATCCACGGCATGCTCGCCGCCGGCGGCTGGCAGGACCAGCGCGCCGCCAACCTCCTGGACGGCGGCTGCCCCTACTACGGCACCTACGAGACCGCGGACGGCAAGTACATGGCCGTCGGCGCCCTGGAGCCGCAGTTCTACGACACCTTCCTCGACCTGCTCGGCCTCGACGGCTACGCCGACGCGCGCAAGGACTGGGCCCGCTGGGGCGAGCTGCGCGAGGCCGTCACCGCGCGCTTCAAGTCCCGTACCCGGGAGGAGTGGACGGCCGTATTCGAGGACTCCGACGCCTGTGTCGCCCCCGTCCTCACGCTCCGCGAGGCGCCGCACCACCCCCACCTCGCCGCCCGTGGCACGTTCACCGACCACGGCGGCATCACCCAGCCCGCCCCGGCGCCCCGCTTCTCCGCCACCCCGACCTCCGTCCGCTCCGGCCCCGCGCAGCCGGGTGCCGACACCGCGGACGTGGCACGCGACTGGGACGCACCCGACCTGATGAAGGGCCACGAGTCATGAAGCGGCGGATCTACTCCGACGAGCACGAGGCGATCCGCGAGACCGTGCGCAGCTTCCTCGCCAAGGAGGTGCTGCCGCACTACGAGCAGTGGGAGAAGGACGGCATCGTCTCCCGCGACGCCTGGCGCGCGGCCGGCAAGCAGGGCCTGCTCGGCATGGCCGTGCCCGAGGAGTACGGAGGCGGCGGCACCGACGATTTCCGCTACAGCGCCGTCATGGCCGAGGAGTTCACCCGCGCGGGGACGCCCGGTATCGCCCTCGGCCTGCACAACGACATCATCGGCCCGTACCTCACCTCGCTCGCCACCGAGGAGCAGAAGCGCCGCTGGCTGCCCGGCTTCTGCGACGGCTCGCTGATCACGGCCATCGCCATGACCGAGCCGGGCGCGGGCTCCGACCTCCAGGGCATCGCCACCCGGGCCGAGGACCGCGGCGACCACTGGCTGCTGAACGGCTCCAAGACGTTCATCTCCAACGGCATCCTCGCCGACCTGGTCATCGTCGTCGCCAAGACGACGCCCGAGGGCGGCGCGCACGGCCTGTCGCTGCTGGTGGTCGAGCGCGGGACGGAGGGCTTCGAGCGGGGCCGCAACCTCGACAAGATCGGACAGAAGGCGCAGGACACGGCCGAGTTGTTCTTCAACGACGTCCGGGTCCCGAAGGAGAACCTCCTCGGTGAACTCAACGGCGCCTTCGTCCACTTGATGACGAACCTCGCTCAGGAGCGCCTGAGCATCGCGGTCGCCGCCATCGCGGGCGCCGAGCACCTCCTGGAGCTCACCACGACGTACGTCAAGGAGCGCGAGGCGTTCGGCCGGCCGCTCGCCACCAAGCAGCACATCCGGTTCGAGATAGCGGAGATGGCCACCGAGTGCGCGGTGACCCGCACCTTCCTCGACCGCTGTGTCGAGGAGCACTCCGGCGGCGGACTCGACGCCGTGCACGCCTCCATGGCCAAGTGGTGGGCGACCGAACTCCAGAAGCGCGTCGCCGACCGCTGTCTGCAATTGCACGGCGGATACGGCTACATGAGCGAATACCCCGTCGCGAAGGCGTTCACCGACGGACGTATCCAGACCATCTACGGCGGGACGACCGAGATCATGAAGGAGATCATCGGCCGTTCCCTGCTCGGCTGAAGCCCTCCTGCTGGGCCGACCCTCACCGAAAGGCTTCCCTGTGAGCACCGAAGCGTATGTGTACGACGCGATCCGCACCCCGCGCGGCCGCGGCAAGGCGAACGGCGCCCTGCACGGCACCAAGCCCATCGACCTCGTCGTCGGGCTCATCCACGAGATCCAGGCCCGCCGGCCCGGCCTCGACCCGGCCGCGATCGACGACATCGTGCTCGGCGTCGTCGGGCCGGTCGGCGACCAGGGCTCGGTCATCGCCCGGATCGCCGCCATCGCCGCCGGACTTCCGGACACCGTGGCCGGCGTACAGGAGAACCGCTTCTGTGCCTCGGGCCTCGAGGCCGTCAACCTGGCCGCGATGAAGGTCCGTTCGGGCTGGGAGGACCTCGTCCTCGCGGGCGGTGTGGAGTCCATGTCCCGGGTGCCGATGGCCTCCGACGGCGGCGCCTGGTTCAACGACCCGATGACCAACCTCGACGTCAACTTCGTGCCGCAGGGCATCGGCGCCGACCTGATCGCCACCATCGAGGGCTTCTCCCGGCGCGACGTGGACGAGTACGCGGCCCTCTCCCAGGAGCGGGCGGCCACGGCCTGGAAGGAGGGCCGCTTCGAGAAGTCGGTCGTCCCGGTGAAGGACCGCAGCGGCCTGGTCGTCCTCGACCACGACGAGCACCTGCGGCCGGGCACCACCGCCGACTCCCTCGGCAAGCTGAAGCCGTCCTTCGCGGACATCGGTGACCTCGGTGGCTTCGACGCGGTCGCGCTCCAGAAGTACCACTGGGTCGAGAAGATCGACCACGTGCACCACGCGGGCAACTCCTCCGGCATCGTCGACGGCGCGTCGCTGGTGGCCATCGGCTCGAAGGCGGTCGGCGAGCGCTACGGCCTCACCCCGCGCGCACGGATCGTCTCCGCGGCCGTATCCGGCTCCGAGCCCACCATCATGCTCACCGGCCCGGCCCCGGCCACCCGCAAGGCGCTCGCCAAGGCGGGCCTGACCATCGACGACATCGACCTCGTCGAGATCAACGAGGCGTTCGCCGCGGTCGTCCTGCGCTTCGTGCGCGACATGGGCCTGTCACTGGACAAGGTCAACGTCAACGGCGGCGCCATCGCCCTCGGCCACCCCCTCGGCGCCACCGGCGCCATGATCCTCGGCACCCTCGTCGACGAACTGGAGCGCCAGGACAAGCGCTACGGCCTCGCCACCCTCTGCGTCGGCGGCGGCATGGGCATCGCCACCATCGTCGAACGCGTCTGAACACCCCAGCGGCCACAAGAGACTTCTACGGAGATCCCCTCATGACCACGACCATCCGCTGGGAACAGGACCGCACCGGCGTCGTCACCCTCGTCATCGACGACCCCAGCCAGTCCGCCAACACCATGAACCAGGCCTTCCGCGACTCCCTCGCGCAGGTCACCGACCGTCTGGAGGCGGAGAAGGACACCATCCGCGGTGTCATCATCACCTCGGCGAAGAAGACCTTCTTCGCGGGCGGTGACCTGCGCGACCTGATCCGGGTCACCCCGGAGACGGCCCAGGAGCTCCTCGACGGCGGCATGGCCATCAAGCGCAACCTGCGCCGCATCGAGACCCTCGGCAAGCCGGTCGTCGCCGCCCTCAACGGCGCGGCCCTCGGCGGCGGTTACGAGATCGCCCTCGCCTGCCACCACCGCGTCGCCCTCGACGCCCCCGGCTCCAAGATCGGCTGCCCCGAGGTCACCCTCGGCCTGCTCCCGGGCGGCGGCGGTGTGGTCCGCACGGTCCGCCTGCTGGGCATCACGGACGCGTTGCTGAAGGTGTTGTTGCAGGGCACCCAGTACAACCCGCAGCGCGCCCTGGACAACGGCCTGGTCGACGAAGTGGCCGCCACCCAGGAGGAGATGCTGGCCAAGGCCCGCGCCTTCATCGAGGCCAACCCCGAGTCGCTCCAGCCCTGGGACAAGCCCGGCTACCGGATCCCCGGCGGCACCCCGGCGAACCCCAAGTTCGCGGCGAACCTCCCCGCGTTCCCCGCCAACCTGAAGAAGCAGACCAACGGCGCGCCCTACCCCGCCCCGCGGAACATCCTCGCGGCCGCGGTCGAGGGCGCGCAGGTCGACTTCGAGACGGCGCAGATCATCGAGGCGCGCTACTTCGTCGAACTGGCCGCGGGCCAGACCTCGAAGAACATGATCCAGGCGTTCTTCTTCGACCTCCAGGCGGTCAACTCCGGCGCGAATCGCCCCAAGGGCATCGACCCGCGCCAGGTCCGCAAGGTCGCCGTGCTCGGCGCCGGGATGATGGGCGCGGGCATCGCCTACTCGTGCGCCCGCGCGGGCATCGAGGTCGTCCTCAAGGACGTGTCCGCGGAGGCCGCGGCCCAGGGCAAGGCCTACTCCGAGAAGCTCTGCGAGAAGGCGGTCGCCAGGGGCCGCACCACCCGCGAGAAGGCGGACGCCCTCCTGGCCCGCATCACCCCCACCGCCGACCCGCAGGACGTGGCGGGCTGCGACGCGGTGATCGAGGCGGTGTTCGAGAACCCGGAGCTGAAGCACAAGGTCTTCCAGGAGATCCAGCACATCGTCGAGCCGGACGCGTTGCTGTGCTCCAACACCTCGACGCTGCCGATCACCGCCCTGGCCGAAGGGGTGGACCGCCAGTCGGACTTCATCGGCCTGCACTTCTTCTCGCCGGTCGACAAGATGCCGCTGGTGGAGATCATCAGGGGCGAGCGCACGGGCGACGAGGCCCTCGCCCGGGCCTTCGACCTGGTCCGCCAGATCAAGAAGACCCCGATCGTGGTGAACGACTCCCGGGGCTTCTTCACCTCCCGCGTGATCGGCCACTTCATCAACGAGGGCGTGGCGATGGTCGGCGAGGGCGTGGAACCGGCCTCGGTGGAACAGGCGGCGGCCCAGGCGGGCTACCCGGCGAAGGTCCTGTCCCTGATGGACGAACTGACGCTGACGCTGCCCCGCAAGATCCGCAACGAGTCGAAGCGCGCCGTGGAGGAGGCGGGCGGCACCTGGGCCACGCACCCGGCGGAGTCCGTCATCGACCGCATGGTCGACGAGTTCGACCGCCCCGGCCGCAGCGGCGGAGCGGGCTTCTACGACTACGACGACTCGGGCAAGCGCGCGGGCCTGTGGCCGGGCCTGCGCGAACACTTCACGCGCTCGGACGCCGAGATCCCCTTCAAGGACATGCAGGAACGCATGCTCTTCTCGGAGGCCCTGGACACCGTCCGCCTCCTGGAGGAAGGCGTCCTCACGTCGGTCGCCGACGCCAACATCGGTTCCATCTTCGGCATCGGCTTCCCCGGTTGGACCGGCGGAGTCCTCCAGTACATCAACGGCTACGAGGGCGGCCTCCCGGGCTTCGTCACCCGAGCGAACGAACTGGCGGAGAAGTACGGCGACCGCTTCACGCCTCCGGCGCTGCTCGTGGAGAAGGCGGAGAAGGGCGAGCCCTTCAAGGACTAGTCACGGGCGTACAGCACCGGGGCCGACGGACCCGCCTGAGCCTCTCAGGCGGGTCCGTCCGTCTCCGAGGCTTTGACCCACTCGCGCAGCTCCTCCTTGAGCGAGCGCTGGAACGTCGTCAACAGGGCCTGGACGACCAGGGGTTGCATATCGGCGGAGAGCGACTTCACGTCCTGGGCGGCGCGTTCGGACACCTCGCCGCGGAACAGCTGCGACAACTCGTGGGCCGCGGCCCGAGAGTGCTGGAGCAGCACCCTGCGCGCGGCGAGGATCGACTCCTGCGACAGCGGCATGTCCAGCAGCTGCACCCCGAGCCGCAGCACCCCGAGATCGACCCGGAAGTGCTCGCCGGCGAACTCGACGACGCCCATCGCGGCCAGCCGCTCCAGGTCTTCGTCGCCGAGCGCCCGCCCCGCCCGCTGCTCCAGCTCTTCCCGTGTCACCGTCTCCACGGCCTCCGGCGCCCAGGACGCCACCACGGCCCGGTGCACGGCGAGGTCATGGGCGTCGAGGCCCGGCGGCAGCCGGTGCAGATACCGCTCGATCGCCGCCAAAGTCAGACCCTGCTGCTGAAGCTCCTCGATGAGCTCCAGCCGGGCCAGATGCTCCCGCCCGTAGTGCCCCACCCGGCGCGGGCCGATCACCGGGGGCGGCAGCAGCCCCTTGGTGCCGTAGAACCGCACCGTGCGGACCGTCATCCCCGCCCGCGCGGCCAGCTCGTCGATCGTGAGGGTGGGTTCCTCGGTGCCGGTCGTCATGTGCAGCAGTATCGCTGTCTCACCAATGCTGTGACACCTTCTGCGACCAGCCCGGAGCAACCGTGTGAGATGTAACGCTCTGTGACATAGGCCACCGCGTGAGTCGCGTTCCGTCGGGGAAGGTGGCCCCTTGGTCTGTGCCCCTACGCAGGGCGCAGGCCATTCGTACGTCCGGACACCCGAGCGCGATCCGCTCGGGCGCACCAGAGAGTGGTACCACCACGTGAGCAAGGACGCCGTGGACACGGCACAGGCCGTATCCCCCACCGTGGCGGCCCAGACGCCCGCGGACGCGGGCGATGCCGGCTACAGCAAGGACCTCAAGGCCCGCCACGTCAACATGATCGCCATCGGCGGCGCCATCGGCACCGGACTCTTCCTGGGCGCCGGCGGCCGACTGCACAACGCGGGCCCCGCGCTCGCCGTCGCCTACCTCGTCTGCGGCATCTTCGCCTTCTTCGTGGTCCGGGCCCTCGGCGAGCTGGTCCTGTACCGGCCCTCCTCCGGCTCCTTCGTGTCCTACGCGCGGGAGTTCCTCGGCGAGAAGGGCGCCTATGTCGCCGGCTGGATGTACTTCCTGAACTGGTCCACGACCGGTATCGCCGACATCACCGCCATCGCGCTGTACACGCACTACTGGAGCATGTTCACCGACATCCCCCAGTGGCTGCTGGCCCTCGCCGCCCTCGCGGTGGTCCTGGCGGTGAACCTGATCTCGGTGAAGATCTTCGGCGAGCTGGAGTTCTGGTTCGCGATCATCAAGGTCGCCACCCTCGTCGCCTTCATGTTCGTGGGCATCTTCCTGCTGGCGACCCAGCATGAGGTCGGCGGTCAGACTCCCGGCCTCGACGTCATCACCGACAACGGCGGTGTGCTCCCGCACGGCATGATGCCGGTCGTCCTCGTCATGCAGGGCGTGATCTTCGCGTACGCCGCCCTGGAGCTCGTCGGCGTCGCCGCGGGCGAGACCGCCGAGCCGGAGAAGGTCGTCCCGCGCGCGGTGAACTTGATCATGTGGCGCGTGGGTCTCTTCTACGTCGGCTCGGTCGTCCTCCTGGCCCTTCTCCTCCCCGGCTCGGTCTACTCGGCCGACGAGAGCCCCTTCGTGACGGTCCTGTCGAAGATCGGCGTCGAGGGCGCGGGCGACGTGATGAACCTGGTGGTCCTGACGGCCGCCATGTCTTCCCTGAACTCCGGCCTGTACTCCACCGGCCGCATCCTGCGCTCCATGGCCATGGCGGGCTCGGCCCCCAGGTTCACCGCCCGCATGAACCGCAGCCAGGTGCCCTACGGCGGCATCCTGCTGACCTGCGCGGTGTGCGTGCTCGGCGTCGGCCTGAACTTCCTGATGCCGAGCCAGGCCTTCGAGATCGTGCTGAACGTGGCCTCCCTCGGCATCATCAGCACCTGGGTGATCATCATGATCTGCCACCTGATGTTCGTCCGCCGCGCCAAGGAGGGCCTGGTCACCCGCCCGTCCTTCCGGCTCCCCGGCAGCCCGGTCACCGAGATCGTCACGATCGCCTTCCTGCTCGCCGTGCTCGGCCTGATGTGGAAGGACCCCGAGGTCGGCCGCAAGACCCTGCTGCTCATCCCGGTCATCGCCGCGATGCTGGTCGGCGGCTGGTTCGCCGTCCGGCGCCGGGTGGCGAAGACGGAGGACGCGGAGCTGGCCGAGCTCACGAAGTAAATCCAGGGGCCACTGTCAGTGGCAGCGCCTACGGTGGCGTCATGTCGGAGATCACGTACGTCCGGGGTGACGCCACCGTTCCGTCGGTGAAGGGCGTCAAGGTGATCGCCCATGTCTGCAACGACATCGGGGGATGGGGCAAGGGCTTCGTGCTCGCCGTGTCGCGCCGCTGGCCGGAGCCGGAGAAGGCCTACCGCGCCTGGCACCGCGGCCGCGCCGCGAACGACTTCGGCCTGGGAGCGGCGCAGTTCGTCCAGGTCGAGCCCTATGTGTGGGTCGCCAACCTGGTCGGCCAGCGCGGCATACGCACCGGCAGCAAGGGCGTCCCCGTGCGCTACGAGGCGATCGACGCGGCCCTGGACCGCCTCGCGGACAAGGCCACGGAACTCGGCGCCTCCGTCCACATGCCCCGGATAGGGTGCGGTCTGGCCGGTGGCAAATGGTCCCGGGTGGAGCCGCTGATCACCGATCGGCTGGTGCGCCGGGGGATCCCCGTCACGGTCTACGACCATGGGGAGGGGCAGAGTTGAGCCGCGACACCGACGTTCTCGTACTGGGCGGGGCAGGCGTCGACACGATCATCCACGTGCCGGAGCTGCCACTCCCGTACGCCGACAGCTACATGATCGAGGACGGGGTACGCACCCGCGCCGGACAGACCGGCGACTTCGTGGCGCTGGGCCTGACCAGGCTGGGCTTGCGGACCCACCACCTCGACCTGCTCGGCGACGACCCCGAGGGCGACCTGGTCCGCGCACTGCACAAGGACCACGGCATCGCCCTGACCGCCGTACCCCAACCCCTCGGCACCAAGCGCGCGGTGAACCTCGTCGGCCCCGACGGCCGCCGCCTCTCCCTCTACGACAGCAGCAGGGCGGCCGACGGTGACCGCTTCCCGGAGACCACGGTCCGCACACTGGCCGAGGCCAGCCGCCACGCGCACGCCTCCATCACCCAGCCCTGCGCCCACGCCCTGCCCGTCCTCGCCGAGAGCGGAGTGACGATCTCCACCGACCTGCACAACTGGGACGGCGAGAACCCCTACCACGAGCCCTTCGCCCTGGCGGCCGACCTCGTCTTCCTCTCCACGACAGCGCTGCCCGACCCGGAGTCGACGATGCGCCGCCTTGCCGAGCGGGGCCGCGCCGAGGCGATCGTCGCGACGGCCGGCGCCGAGGGCGCGTACCTGCTCACCGACGGCAGCCTGACCCACATCCCGACGGTCACGCCCCCGGCACCGATCGTCGACTCCAACGGCGCCGGAGACGCCTTCGCGGCGGGCTTCCTCTTCGGCTGGCTCAACGGCGAACCCCCGCACCGCTGTGCCCACTACGGCGCGATCGCCGGCGCCTACGCCTGCACGGTCCCGTCGACCCGGGCGGACGCGATAACCCGGGCCGACCTCATGGCCGGCGCAGCCGAGAACCCCCTTTAGTGACCGTGATCGTGCACGTCATTCGTCGCCGCGATCTTCCGCCACGACTTCGGCTGAGCCGGAGCCACCGACTCCCGTGAAATGGACGCCGACCGGGCCGTCGCAGCAACAGGCTTCGACGGCTCGAACAGCCACGTGTCGAAGAGCGAGCCCAATGACTGCCCGGAGACCTGCTCGGCGTACGCCCGGAAGTCCCCCACGGACGCGTTGCCGTAGGCGTACTTCTGCGTCCACCCCTTCAGAATCGCGAAGAAGTCCTCGTCGCCGATCTCGTTCCGCAACGCCTGAAGCGCCAGCGCTCCCCGGTCGTAGACCGCGATGTGGAACTGGTTGTCCGGCCCCGGATCACCGGGCCGCACCGTCCAGAACGGATCGTCGGCCGCACGCGTCGCGTACACGTAGTCGGCGATCTCCTGCGCCGTGCCCTCGCCCTCGTGCTCGGACCACAGCCACTGCGCGTACCGGGCGAACCCCTCGTTGATCCAGATGTCCTTCCACCCCGACACCGACACCAGGTCGCCGTACCACTGATGGGCCAACTCGTGCACGACCACCTGGGTGTTGGACCCGGCAGCGAACTGGCGCGGGCTGTAGAACGGCCGGGTCTGGGTCTCCAGCGCGTACCCGGTGTTGGTGTTCGGCACATAGCCGCCGAGCGCGTTGAAGGGATACGGCCCGAAGTACTCGGCCAGCCAGTCGGCGATCTCCCCGGTCCGCTCGATGCTGGCGCGCGCGGCGCCGTCGTTGTCGCCGAGGTCCTTGCTGTAGGCGTTGACGACCGGGATGCCGCTCTCGGAGCGGCCGGTGGTGATGTCGAACTTCCCCACGGCGAGCGTGGCGAGATACGTCGCCTGCGGCTTGTTGGAGCGCCAGTTGTAGCGGGTCCAGCCAAGGCGTGAAGTCGTCGACTGGAGCGTGCCGTTGGAGATGGCCTGGGTGCCGTCGGGCACCTGGACCGACACGTCGTAGGTGGCCTTGTCCAGCGGGTGGTCGTTGCTCGGGAACCACCACCAGGCCGCCTCGGGCTCGTTCGCGGCGACCCCGCCGTCCGCGGTGCGGTGCCAACTGGTGAAGCCGTACGCCTTCTCGCCGGACGGCACCCCGCTGTAGCGGATCACGATCGTCACGTGCGAGCCCTTGGCCAGCGCCTTCTTCGGGGTGATCTCCAGTTCGTGCTCGCCGGAGGTGGCGAACGACGCCTTCGCGCCGTTGACCTGCACCTCGCCGACGTCCAGCAGGAAGTCCAGGTTGAACCGCGACAGGTCCTCGGTGGTGCGGGCCAGCAGGGTCGCCGTGCCCTCGAGACGGTCGGTCGCGGGCTGGTACTTCAGCCGCAGGTCGTAGTGGCTGACGTCGTAGCCGCCGTTGCCGTAAGCCGGGTAGTAGGGATCGCCGATGCCCGATGCGCCGGGGGCGGAACTCGCGGCCGATGCCGGGATCGCCAGCAGTACGGAGGCCGCCGCGAGCACGCCGGGCGCGAAGAATCTGCGGTGCACGAAAGCTCCAAGTCGTCGGGGACCGAAGTCTGTTCGGACTCTATTCAGTCCCTGTGCCCCCGCAGGTGTCCACAGGCCCGGCTGTCACACGATCGCCATTCGGCCGACACGAGCCGACAGCTCACCTCTGACCACTCAGTGCGTCCGATTGCCCTCTTCTGCACGGCAGTTGACCGATGTACCGTCCGCGCATGCCAATACGCATGCGCTTCACGATCTGGAGACCGCTCGCGACGGCGGCCACGGCCGCCCTGATGGCCACCTTCCTCACCCCGGCGACGGCCCAAGCGGGCCCGCGCACGAGTGAACCCGTCTACTCCTACGACGCCGCCATCCGCGAGGCCGTCTGGGTGGACACCGGGCTCGACGGCGACGCCGACGGACGCACCGACCGCGTCGCCGTCGACATCGTCCGCCCCAGCGAACCCGCCCAGCGGGGCCGCAAGATCCCCGTCATCATGGACGCCAGCCCCTACTACTCCTGCTGCGGACGGGGCAACGAGAGCCAGAAGAAGACGTACGACGCCGACGGCGACGTCGTCCAGATGCCGCTGTACTACGACAACTACTTCGTGCCGCGCGGCTACGCCTTCGTCGGCGTCGACCTCGCCGGCACCAACCGCTCCGACGGCTGCGTCGACGTCGGCGGCCGCTCCGACATCCAGTCCGCCAAGGCCGTCGTCGACTGGCTCAACGGCCGCGGGAAGGCGTACACGACCCGTACCGGCACCACCCGCGCCACGGCCACGAGCTGGACCAACGGCAAGACCGGCATGATCGGCAAGAGCTACGACGGCACCATCGCCAACGGCGTCGCCGCGACCGGGGTCGAGGGACTGGAGACCATCGTCCCCATCGGCGCCATCTCCTCCTGGTACGACTACTACTTCGCCCAGGGCGCCCCGCTCTTCGACTCAGGCCCCGACTGGCTGTCGAACTACGTCGAGAGCCCCGACGCCCGCGCCCGCTGCACCGCCGTACAGCAGAAGATCGTCGACGGCGCCCCGCGCACCGGCGACTGGACGCCGCTGTGGAGCGAGCGGAACTACGTGCCGGACGCCGACCAGGTCGAGGCCAGTGTCTTCGTCATCCACGGCATGCAGGACCTCAACGTCCGTACCAAGCACTTCGGCCAGTGGTGGGACGCCCTCGCCAGGAACGGCGTGGAGCGCAAGATCTGGCTCTCCCAGACCGGCCATGTCGACCCCTTCGACTTCCGGCGCGCCGAATGGGTGAACACCCTGCACCGCTGGTTCGACCATGAACTCCTCGGCTACGACAACGGCATCGACGACGAACCGATCGCCGACATCGAACGCCGGCCCGACCAGTGGGTCACCTCCCAGGCATGGCCGCCGCGCGGCACCGACAGGACGACCCTGCGCCCCGCCGAGGGAGCCCAGGAGGGCGTCGGCGCGCTCGGTCTGAATCCGGGCACAGGCACCGAGTCGTTCACCGACGACCCCGCGCACGACGAGACCGACTGGGCCGCGTCCATCGATCGATCCACGCCGGACAAGGCGGGCTTCACCACCGCACCGCTCACCCGCGACCTGCGCCTGTCCGGCTCCTCGAAGGTCACCGTCACCGCCACCCCGACCACGGCCACGGCCCATCTCTCGGCCGTCCTCGTGGACCTCGGCCCCGACACCATCCGCGACTACGCCGCAGCGGGCGAGGGCATCACCACCCTCACCGAGCGCACCTGCTGGGGCGCGAGCACCACCGGCGACAGCGCCTGCTTCAAGGAGACGGCAGCGAAGACGGCGGACGTCGACTACACGATCCTGAGCCGGGGTTGGACCGACCTCGCCTCGTTCGCAGGAGCGCCCCTCACGCCCGGCAGGCCGTACACCGTCACTCTCGACCTGGCCGCCACCGACCATGTCGTCCCGGCCGGTCACCGCCTCGCACTCATCGTCGCGGGCACCGACAAGGACCTCATCGACCCGCCCTCCACCAAGCCGACCCTGACGCTCGACCTGTCCCGCACCTCGGCCAAGGTGCCGCTGGTCGGCGGCGCCGACGCCTTCCGCAAGGCCGGCTCCGGCGCGGCGGCGGACCCCGGCGACGCCTTCCTGGAGGGCGTACGTGAACCGCGCACCGCCGAGCGAGTCCCGGAGGCATCGTGAAGTCCCGTATCGCCGCGGTGATCGCGGCCGCCCTCGCCGCACCCCTGCTGTCGATCCCGGCGCACGCGGCGGACACCCCGCCCCGCACCGGCTTCGAGCAGTCGGGCGGCGCCCGGTGGACCGGTCAGCCGGAGGAACAGCAGTTCCTCGCCGCCGTAGACTGGGCGAGCGACCGGGTGTCGATCAGCCGCATCGGCACCACCGCACAGGACCGCCCGCTCCAGCTGGTCCGGATCGGCACCCGCCCCACCAGCCGTACCGTCCTGCTGGTGTGCAGCCAGCACGGCGACGAGCCGTCCGGCCGCGAGGCCTGTCTGACCACGATCCGCGATCTGGCCTACGGCGACGACGCGCGGACCAGGCGGCTGCTGAACTCCACCACCGTGCTTGTTGTGCCCACCGCCAATCCCGACGGCCGGGCGGCGAACACCCGCGGCAACAGCGACGGCGTCGACATCAACCGCGACCACCTCGCGCTGCGGACCGCCGAGGGCCGCGCGCTGGCCGCGGTGATCCGCGACCGCAAGCCGGACGTGGTCTACGACCTGCACGAGTACGGCGGCACACCCCCGTACTACGACAAGGACCTCTTCGACCTCTGGCCGCGCAACCTCAACACCGCCCCGGCCCTGCACGACGAGGCGCGGAGCCTGTCGCTGGAGTACGTACGCCCCGCCGCCGGCGCCGAGGGCTACACCACCGGCACCTACGGCATCTGGACCGACCCGGTCACCGGCGAGCCCATTCGGCAGGTCGCCGGGGACGGTCAGGAACGCATCCTGCGGAACATGTCCGGCGTCAAGCACACCGTCGGCCTGCTCATCGAGAGCCGGGTGGAACCTCTGACCGAGGTGCCGGAGCCGGTCAACAACCGGCGCCGCGTCGACTCCCAACTCGCCGCACTGGACGGTCTGTTCGCCTTCGCGGGGGAGCGGGGACGGCAGGTCGACTCGGCCACCTCGGCGGCCCGCCTCGCGGGCTGGCGGGACACCGGACCGGTCTACCTCGGCGGCGCCGACAACGACCCGGCCGAGCCCGCCGAAGTGCTCCAGGACCCGCCCTGCGGCTACCGGCTGACGGACGATCAGTACGCCGGGATCAAGGACGAACTGGCCCTGCACGGCGTGCGGACGCACGGCACGTATGTCCCGCTCCGCCAGCCCCTGCGCGCCCTCGTCCCGCTGCTGCTCGACGAACGCGCCCCGTACCACCTCGCGATCGCGGAGCCCGACACCGACTGTTGAAACAGCCGGGAGGGACGGCGCCTGTGGTAGGCCGTAGAAGTCCTGAAAACAGGACATAATTCACGGCTTTCCATGGAAGGTGCCGCAGTTGACGGAAGACCTGAGGAAGAGCGGTGACACCGACCGGGTGGTGTTCGGTGTCACCGCCGTCATCACCGTGGCCTTCGTGATCTGGGGCTGGACGGCAACGGATTCGCTGGAGAGCGTCTCCAGCAGGATGCTCAACGGCCTGATCCACAACGGCGGCTGGGCCTTCATGCTCGCCGCCTCCTGCTTCGTCGTCTTCGCCCTCTGGCTCGCGATCAGCCGCTACGGCCGGATCCACCTCGGTGCCGAGGGCGAGCAGCCCGAGTTCCGCACCGTGTCCTGGGTCGCCATGATGTTCAGCGCGGGCATGGGCATCGGCCTGATGTTCTACGGG
Source organism: Streptomyces davaonensis JCM 4913 (assembly GCF_000349325.1). Lineage (GTDB taxonomy): Bacteria > Actinomycetota > Actinomycetes > Streptomycetales > Streptomycetaceae > Streptomyces > Streptomyces davaonensis. Next base: position 1,837,312 of record NC_020504.1, on the reverse strand, counting down.
GTCAGCGAGCCGCTCGCGCACTACACGACCCCACCGCCCGGCACCACCCCCGCCGACTCCGCCGAGCGCATGGAGACGGCGATGGCGACCACCCTCTTCCACTGGACGCTGCACCCCTGGGCGATCTACGCCGTGGTCGGCCTCGCCATCGCCTACAGCACCTTCCGCAGGCGCCGCCGCCAGACCATCAGCGCCGTCTTCACCCCGCTCATCGGCGAGAGGCACGCGAGCGGCGCCGGGGGCCGGGTGATCGACATCCTCGCGATCATCGCCACCGTCTTCGGCTCCGCCGCCTCCCTCGGCCTCGGCGCGCTCCAGATCGGCTCCGGGTTCCAGGAGCTGGACTGGATGGACGACGTCAGCGAGGGCCTGCTCGTCGCCATCATCGCCGTACTGACCCTGGCCTTCGTCGCCTCGGCCGTCTCCGGCGTCGAACGGGGCATCCAGTGGCTGTCCAACACCAACATGGTGCTCGCCCTGATCCTCGCGGTCTTCGTGTTCATCGCGGGCCCCACGATCATCGTGCTCGATCTGCTGCCCACCTCGATCTTCGCCTACCTCGGCGATCTGCCCCAGCTCGTCGGCCGCACCGAGGCCAGCGCCGGTGAGGGGGTCGCGGACTGGCTCGGCAGCTGGACCGTCTTCTACTGGGCCTGGTGGATCTCCTGGACGCCCTTCGTCGGCATGTTCATCGCCCGGATCAGCCGGGGCCGCACCATCCGGCAGTTCGTCGGCGGGGTCATCCTGGTGCCGAGCAGCGTCAGCCTGGTCTGGTTCGCCATCTTCGGCGGTACGGCGATGAAGGTGAAGGAGGGCGGCGGGCTCAGCGGCGAGGACACTCCCGAGGGTCAACTCTTCGGCCTGCTCCAGGAGTTCCCCATCGCTACGGCCACCAGTCTGCTCGTGATGGTCCTGGTCGGCATCTTCTTCGTCTCCGGCGCCGACGCAGCCTCCATCGTGATGGGCACCCTCTCCCAGAAGGGTGCCCTCGAACCGGCCCGCTTCGTCGTGGTGTTCTGGGGCGTCGTGACCGGCGCCGTCGCCGCCATCATGCTGCTCGTCGGCAGCGGGCAGGGCGACGCGCTCACCGGCCTCCAGAACCTCACGATCCTGGCCGCCGCGCCCTTCGTCCTCGTCATGATCGGCATGTGTGTCGCCCTCATGCGCGACCTGCGCCGGGACCCCGTCATCGTGCGCACCGAGATGGGCAGCGAGGCCGTGAAGCTGGCCGTGATCACGGGCCACCGCGAGTACGACGGCGACTTCGAACTCAAGGTCGGCCCGGGGCCCGGCACCGAGATCGAGGGCGACCCGCTGGGCCACGACCACGCATGAGCGCTCAGCCGGAGGCGAGGGCGGACGCCTCCTCCGCGCAGCCCCAGGCCACCGTCACCCCGGCGCCGCCATGGCCGTAGTTGTGCACCAGCACCCGTCCGTCCGGCAGGAGTTCGCGCTCCAGCCGGACCGCGTCCCGCACCGGCCGCAGCCCCACCCGGTGCGCCAGGACCCGAGCTTCGGCGATCTCCGGCCGCAGCTCGGCACAGCGCCGCACGATCGCCTCGGCCACCTTGGGATCCGGCTCCAGCGACCAGGCGCCCTCGTCCGCGGTGCCGCCGAGCAGCAGCCGCCCCGGCTGCGGAAAGAAGTACGCCATCTCCCCGGCGGCGTCACTGGAGGTGAGCCAGGTGTCGATGCCCGGGTTCTCCACGACCACCAGCTGCCCGCGCACGGGCCGCAGCGAAGGGTCGGGAACCAGCTCGCGGGCGCCGAGGCCGGTGCAGTTGACCACGACGGGCGCCTCGGCCTCGGTGAGCGAGGAGACGGTACGGGTCTCGATCGTCCCGCCCGCACTGCGGAACCGTTCCCTCAGCCACGGCAGATGAGTCGACATGTCGATGAGCGGCAGCCGCGCCCACAGCCCCGCCCCGCCGTACTCCGCCTCTGTCGTCCCCCGCAGCCCCGGCACCCGCCCGGCCGCCCAGGCGTCCGCCCCGTCCAGCTCCCCTTCGCCCAATACCCCCTCGATCATGCGTACGCCGGTGGCGTCGGGGTCGCCCGCCAGCTCCGCGTACACCTCCAGCGACCGCAGGGCCCACTCCCGGGCCAGGGCGAGCGGTTCGATCTTGTACGGCCACCAGAGCGCGCCCGCGACGGCCGAGGTGGTCCGCTCGACGGGGTCCCGGGTCCACACCCGGACCCGGCGGCCCCGCTCGGCCAGCACCAGTGCCGTGGTCAGGCCGATGACCCCGCCGCCGACCACGATGACTTCGTCGTTCCGCCCGATCTCCACGCGTGGACCGTAGCGGAATGTGCCATGCCGTGCTCACATCACCCCCGCGCTGGGGATACTCACAGCATGTCTGCCGAGTACGCGACCTTCGGCCTGGCACCGGCCATACGCGCCGGTGGCGTCCTCGCCAACGGTGACTACCAAGTGCACCGGGACTTCGTCGACTTCATCGTCGACGGCCGCCCGCTGCTGTTCCAGCTCTCCGACCTCGACGCCGTCTCCCCACTGGCCTCCGACGTCCCACCGGCGATCTTCACCGCGCACGTCCAGAGCCTGCTGCTGGAGGCGGACGCCCCGCTTCCGGACGGCCGCTATGTCATCTACGGCTGTCCCGAGTGCGAGAGCCTGGCCTGTGGCGCGGTCACCGCCGCGATCTCATCGGACGGGCCCGACTTCATCTGGCGGGACTTCGCCTGGCAGACCGATGAACACGTCGATCTGGAGCTCAACGGCTATCACGGCATAGGGCCCTTCCGCTTCCAGGGCGCCGAGTACCGGGCGGCGCTGGCCTCCCTCCTCGACGAGGCGCCCGCCGTCGGCCGCCGACGGGTTCTGCTCATCGGCGCCCGGGTGGCGCTGCTGGCCAAGCTCGCCGCGGCCCTGCGCACGATCGGGATCGGTGCCGACATCACCCGTGACGCGGACGGGGTTCCCGCCGATGAACTGAAGGCTTACGGCGCCGTCGCCTTCGGGCGGGCAGTCACGGAGGAGGAACGTGCCGCGGTGCGCTCCGCGTTCGACCGGGCCGGGGTGGAGGTGGCTTACGTCGACGGTCTTGCTCCGATCGTCCCGCTGCTGGTCGCCCAGATAGAGCACGCCCTGGATCGCAGCCCGGTGCAGCAGCGTCGGCTGACCCGGCTTGTCGCGGCGGACGGGGAGGCGGGTGTGGAGGTGACGTCTCCGTGCCGGGTGCGGCTGACGGCGTACCGGCTGGATCGGCTGTACCGCACGCATGCGCACGAGGTCTTCGATGGTGTCCTGGAGGCGGGGCGGCATCGGATCGCGTTGGATGCGAAGGCGGTGAAGGGGGAGTCGTTCGTGGTGGCGCGGACATCGGGGAGCGTGCTGGTGGAGGCGATGGCTCGCTGAGGGTCGGTGCCGCGGTAGGTCGTGTGGCGGCTGCTGCTCCGTCGTGGCTTGTCGCGCAGTTCCCCGCGCCCCTGTCGGGGCGCTGCCGGGCCGGTGATCTTGCGCGCGGGTAAACCGGGACGCGTGTCGTGCTGCCCGGCGATTAGGATCGCTCCCTGTGACCGCCACCCTCGTCGTCAAGAACCTCGCCGCCGGACACGGTGACCGTGCCCTGTTCAGTGGGCTCGACCTCGTTGTCGCGCCCGGAGATGTGATCGGCCTGGTCGGGGCCAACGGCGCCGGGAAGTCCACGCTGCTCAAGCTGCTCGCCGGGCTCGCCGCGCCGGAGGAGGGGGAGCTGCGGCTCTCCCCGCCGACCGCGACCGTCGGCCACCTGCCGCAGGAGCCGGAGCGGCGGCCCGGTGAGACCGTCCGCCAGTTCCTGGCCCGGCGCACCGGCGTCGCCGAGGCCCAGCGCACCATGGACGAGGCCACCCAGGCCCTGGTCGACGGCGCCCCGGGCGCGGACGACGCCTACGCCACCAGCCTGGAACGCTGGCTGGACCTCGGCGGCGCCGACCTCGACGAGCGCGCGGAGGAGATCGCCGACTCGCTGGGCCTGGCCGTGGACCTGGACCAGCCGATGACCGCGCTCTCCGGTGGTCAGGCGGCCCGCGCCGGACTCGCCTCCCTGCTGCTCTCCCGCTACGACGTCTTCCTCCTCGACGAGCCCACCAACGACCTCGACCTGGACGGCCTGGAACGCCTGGAACGCTTCGTCGGCGGCCTGCGGGCCGGCACCGTCGTCGTCAGCCACGACCGCGAGTTCCTCACCCGCACCGTCACCAAGGTCCTCGAACTCGACCTCGCCCAGCAGCAGATCAACCTCTACGGCGGTGGCTACGCGGCCTACCTGGAGGAGCGCGACGTCGCCCGCAGGCACGCGCGCGAGGACTACGAGGAGTACGCCGACAAGAAGGCCGCCCTCCAGGACCGGGCGCAGATGCAGCGCGCCTGGATGGACAAGGGCGTGAAGAACGCGCGCCGCAAGTCGGGCAACGACAACGACAAGATCGGCCGCAAGTTCCGCAGCGAGGCCAGCGAGAAGCAGGCCGCCAAGGCCCGCCAGACCCAGCGCATGATCGAGCGCCTCGACGTGGTCGAGGAGCCGCGCAAGGAGTGGGAACTGCGCATGGAGATCGCCTCCGCGCCCCGCTCCGGCGCGGTGGTGACCACCCTGCGCGACGCGGAGGTGCGCCGGGGGGACTTCACCCTCGGTCCGGTCTCCCTCCAGATCGACTGGGCGGACCGGGTCGCCGTCACCGGCGCCAACGGCGCGGGCAAGTCGACGCTCCTGGGCGCCCTGCTCGGCCGTATCCCCCTGACCGCGGGGGAGTCGACGCTCGGCTCGGGCGTGCTGGTCGGCGAGGTCGACCAGGCCCGCAAGCTGTTCCACGGCGAGGAGTCGCTGCTGGACGCCTTCTGCGCGGCCGTACCCGACACCGAACCGGTCGAAGTCCGTACTCTCCTGGCCAAGTTCGGCCTGAAGTCGGACCATGTGCTGCGCCCGGCGGCCACCCTCTCACCCGGCGAGCGGACGAGGGCCGCCCTGGCCCTGCTCCAGGGCCGGGGCGTCAACCTCCTCGTCCTCGACGAGCCGACCAACCACCTCGACCTGCCCGCCATCGAGCAACTGGAGTCGGCCCTCGACTCCTACGAGGGCACCCTCCTGCTGGTGACCCACGACCGGCGCATGCTGGACGCGGTCCATGTCACCCGGCGCCTGGAGGTGGCCGACGGCAAGGTGACCGAGCGCTAGCGCCTAGCTCTTGCCCTTGAGCAGCGCGCAGACGAAGTTCTCCTGCACGGCGCGCAGCTTCCGCAGGAGGTCCGGCTTGAGGGTCTGGTTGATCTGGGTCGTGGTGGAGAAGGTCAGGGACTTGCGCCCGTCCGGGGTCGCCGCGATCAGCTGGGTGTAGCCGGGCGTGTTGCCGGTGTGGCCGAGGACCACGCCGCAGCGGGTCGTGTACCGGAAGAGGGCCAGCCCCGCCTTGTTCTTGCCGGGCCCGGCGGGCTCGGACGCGCCGGCGATCCAGGCGCGCTGCTCCTTGACGACGTCGGGGCCGTAGAGCTTCCCCCCGGCGTAGCCGCGGATGAAGCGGGTCATGTCGGCGGGCGTGGAGACGATGCCGCCCGAGGCCCACACCCCGGACATGCTGATGAGTTCGCTGACGTCCTCGGTCGGCTCGGGCGGGGACACGTCGTAGCCGTGCAGGAACGGCGTCGGCATGCGATAGCCCTGCGGCAGGCTCGTGCGGTGCATGCCGAGCGGCCGGTACACCAGCTCCTTCAACAGCCGCTCGTACCGTTCGCCGGTGGCCGCCTCGGCCACCAGGGCCACGGCGATGTTGTCGGAGTTGGAGTAGTGGTACCGGCTGCCCGGCGGGAACTCCAGGTCGCGGTCGGCGACGTAGTCGAGCAGCTTGCGGGAGTCGAAGTGGTGGCGGGGGTCCGCGAGAAGGGTCTTGATGAACCCGTCCGACTTGGAGTAGTCGGGCAGACCGCTGGTGTGGTTCAGCAGCTGGCGCAGCGTCACGGCGGCCCATGCGTCCGGCAGGCTCGGCAGGCGCTCGCCCAGGGTGTCGTCGAGGCTGAGGTCGCCGAGGTTGACGAGGGACAGTGCCACGGCGCCGCTGAACGCCTTGGCCGCGCTGGCGATGCGCATGTGGTCGTGCGGCCTCGGCTTGCGCTTGGTCTCGAGCTCGGCGACTCCGGCCTTCACGACCTGGGTCTTGTGGCCGTCCTTGAGCACGGCGATGATCCCGGGCGGACCGCCGGGTCTGCGGACCAGGTCCTCCAACTGGCGCTGGAGGGCGGGGTCGGACTCCGGGCGGGGGTGCGTGGCGGCGCCCGCGACGGCGGGGGACAGCGTGGTCAGACAGACCGAGATGAGGGAGACCGCCCCGAGACGGGGTCGGAGAGGGGTACGGCGGCGGATCGGCATGGGCACTCCCGGGAGGTGCTGGCTGGTCGCGGTCCAGCCTCGCGCCCCACGGGTCCGCGGGCCGCTCGTGTTGCTGCACACGGCGCAATGGCCCGGCCTCTCCACGCGGGAGAGGCCGGACCGGGCGTCAGAGCGCGGGAGATGCCGCGCCTTTCGTCAGCGCTTGCCCTTCTTCGGGTCCAGCAGACCCGCGCGGCGCAGTGCGTCGGCCATCGCGCTGTTCGCCGGAGGCGGCGCCTGGCGCGAGCCACCACCGGCCCCGCCGCCACCACCGCCGCGCCCCTGCCGCTGCTGCGGCGGGCGCCCGCCGGCCCGCTGCTGACGGCGCTCGCCGCCACCGGACTGCTGCCCCTGCGGGGCCGCCTCGTCGTCCAGCCGCAGCGTCAGCGAGATCCGCTTGCGCGGGATGTCGACGTCGAGGACCTTCACCTTGACGATGTCACCCGGCTTGACGACGTCCCGCGGGTCCTTGACGAACGTCTTGGACATCGCGGAGACATGCACCAGACCGTCCTGGTGGACACCGATGTCGACGAAGGCCCCGAACGCCGCGACATTGGTGACGACGCCCTCCAGGACCATCCCGGACGACAGGTCGGAGATCTTCTCGACGCCCTCCTTGAAGGTGGCCGTCTTGAAGGCGGGCCGCGGGTCGCGCCCCGGCTTCTCCAGCTCCTTGAGGATGTCCGTCACGGTCGGCAGACCGAAGGTCTCGTCCACGAACTCCTGCGGCCTGAGCGACCGCAGCACGCCCGTGTTGCCGATCAGCGCGGCCACCTCCTGGCCGGAGGTCTTCACCATCCGCCGGACCACCGGATACGCCTCCGGGTGCACGCTGGAGGCGTCCAGCGGGTCGCTGCCGCCCCGGATCCGCAGGAAGCCCGCGCACTGCTCGTACGCCTTCGGGCCGAGCCGGGCGACCTTCTTCAGCTCGGAGCGGGAGGTGAACGGGCCGTTCGCGTCGCGGTGCGCCACGATGTTCTCGGCGAGCCCGGAAGTGATGCCGGAGACCCGGGCGAGCAGCGGTGCGGAGGCCGTGTTGACGTCCACGCCGACGCCGTTCACACAGTCCTCCACCACCGCGTCCAGCGACCGCGACAGCTTCACCTCGGACAGGTCGTGCTGGTACTGGCCGACGCCGATCGACTTCGGGTCGATCTTCACCAGCTCCGCGAGGGGGTCCTGGAGCCGTCGCGCGATGGAGACGGCGCCGCGCAGCGACACGTCCATGTCGGGCAGCTCCTGCGAGGCGAACGCGGAGGCCGAGTACACCGAGGCGCCGGCCTCGGACACCATCACCTTGGTGAGCTTCAGCTCGGGGTGCTTGGTGATGAGTTCACCGGCGAGCTTGTCGGTCTCCCGGGACGCGGTGCCGTTGCCGATCGCGACCAGCTCGACCGCGTGCTCCTTGGCGAGCCGCGCCAGCTTGGCGATGGCCTCGTCCCACTTGTTGGCCGGGACATGCGGGTAGATGACGTCGGTGGCTACGACCTTGCCGGTGGCGTCGATGACGGCGACCTTCACACCCGTACGGAAGCCCGGGTCCAGGCCCAGCGTCGCGCGCGTGCCCGCCGGGGCGGCGAGCAGCAGGTCCCGCAGGTTCGCCGCGAAGACGTTCACCGCCTCGTCCTCGGCGGCCGTACGCAGCCGCAGCCGCAGGTCGATGCCGAGATGTACCAGGATCCGGGTCCGCCAGGCCCAACGGACGGTGTCCGTCAGCCACTTGTCGGCGGGGCG